>NZ_JAVRFL010000001.1:0-382433 GCF_031845925.1 Micromonospora reichwaldensis
CGGTCGCCCTCTCAGGCCGGCTACCCGTCGTCGCCTTGGTAGGCCATCACCCCACCAACAAGCTGATAGGCCGCGAGCCCATCCCAGGCCGAAAAACTTTCCACCACCAACCATGCGACCGGTGGTCCTATTCGGTATTAGCCCCCGTTTCCGAGGGTTATCCCAAAGCCTAGGGCAGGTTGCTCACGTGTTACTCACCCGTTCGCCGCTCGAGTACCCCGAAGGGCCTTTCCGCTCGACTTGCATGTGTTAAGCACGCCGCCAGCGTTCGTCCTGAGCCAGGATCAAACTCTCCAACAAAAACTTGTTGAAAAACTGTCCCGACAACAAAAAGTGTTGCCAAAGGAATCCAAGACCAGCCAAACCGAAGCCTGACCAGTCCGGGGTATAAATCATAATTGGCACTGGCTTATCAAGCACCCTGTTGAGTTCTCAAAGAACAACCACACACCGCCCAGAAACCCCACACCGTGGAGCACCCGACCCGGGGCATTTCGTTCATCATGTCCGCCGCTCTCGCGCCGGGCACTTTTACTACGTTACCTCACCGTCTTCGCCGTGTCAAACCGTTTGTTCCGGTCTGTCGTGCTTCGTACGGGTTGGCTCCGACGAGCGCACGCAGCAGCGAACCGCCACAATGATCATCGGAATTGGCAGACCGGCCGCTCTGCGGTTTCCCGCGAGCTCGCCCGGTGCCCTGCCGGCCGTGAACCTTACCCGGTCGGCTTCGCTGCGCCAAATCCGCCTCGCGGCAGATCCGGTGAGCCCCGCCCGGGGGCCGCGCCGTCAGGATTCGATCCGTCAGACCCGGGCCAGTTCGATTCGGCGCCTCAGGACTTTCGCCCTGTTTGCCCCGTTCCGCGCTGGCAGAGAGAAAGTTACGCGTCTGCGGGTTTGAACGTCAAATCCGGGGGTAGCGTCCCCGGTCACATCATTTCCCGCTCACTATATTGCCTGCTCAGCGCAGGTGCGGCGCTTGACCCCGCAGCCAGGGCACATCGCGGCGCTTCGCCCCCCGCCGCCAGGCACCCCCGCCACGGTCAGCGCTGCCGCCTGTCGAGGGCCCGCACCCGCCGTAGTCACGCCTCATCTGCACACGCCTGCCGGAAGGGTGCCAGCGGAGGTGTCAGTGCGCCAGGAACCGTCGGTATTCCGCGCAACCCTGGAGCGGCCCGGCGGCAGTGAAGTGGCGCGGCGTCTCGCGGAGCGCCCTGGTGTGCGGTGGAACAGCCCGGGTGGCAGTGCACCTCGGCGGCCCGGTGGAGCGCCCGGCGGCAGCGGGCATCGAGGCCGGCGGAGCTGCCCGGTAGTGACTCGAGGCCCGGCGGAGCTACCGATAGTGAATGGACCTCGGGTGCACTGCCGAGCAGCCCCGGTAGCGATGGACGTCGGGGCGCGGTCAAGCGGCGGTGGTGTTCGTCAGGGTGCCTGGCGGTCGGGGCGCCGGCCGGACGCCCGCCAGGCTCGGACGCCGAGCACGCCGACGATGGTGCCGATGAGCAGGGACGCCGCGATCAGCAGGGCGTGGATCCAGAGGAAGCCGGTGGCCGGGAACTCCCCGACCCTGCCGGTGGACCAGGACCGCGGGTCCTTCCAGATGGCGACGGCGAACCTCGGCCAGATCACCCAGGTCCAGATTCCGACCCCGGTGAGGAAGAGCGCCCAGCCGCGCGACAGCACCATGGCTGCCGAGTATGCCAGCGCGAGCTGACGGGCCAGCGGTCGAGGCGCAGGTCAGGGACCGTGCCACGGCCGAGGACCTGCCACCGCCGGCGCCGTGTCGTGCGCTCAGGCCGGGAGCGCCGCGAGCAGGGCGAGCGCGGTGCACCACTTCCGTACGCCGCGCGGCTTGACGGGCAGTGCCTCGGCGGCCGGGAGCTGGTGCGAACCGTAGCCGAACTGGCGGACCGGCCGTCGGCGATTCCCCGTGCACATGGCTCCCGAAAGTCGAAGAGGACGGTGATCAGTGAGCGTTTTCTTGTGCCATTCCGAACCTACGGTGGGCGATTCGGACGGTCCCCGGAAACGGGAGGCCCGCATATGGCGCGAGCCTCCCGAACACACCGGTCAGAAGCAGGTGCCGATGCCGCCGATCGCGGGGTTCGCCCGGTCGTGGTAATGAATCGTGCCGCTCGGGTCGGCCATGAAACCGCCCCAGATGATGCAACTGCCCCTGACGTACGCCCGGGTTGGCCCGGCCGCCCAGAGCTTGTCGCCGTCGTCGGTCTGGGTGGGCAGGTACTGGGCGGCGAGGTAGACCTGGGTGCGGGTCAGCGCCCCCGCGTAGGCGGACTTGACGGTGACCGTGCAGCCGTAGCCGACCATCGGGCTGTGCAGCAGGTACACGGTGCCGAGCCGGACGCCGGTCTCCGCGTGCCGGATCGGGTCCTGATCCAGGACCGTGTATCCGAGCCCGCAGAGCGACTGCGGCGTGACCGGGTTGACGACGGCCGCCTGCGCGGCGGCGCCGGCCCCGGCGACGAGCCCGAGCGCGACGGCGAGCACGACCCCGAGCCGACGAATGGTGCGGTACATCCGTGTCCCCCTTTTCCTCTGCGACAGATGCGTCCCCAGAATGGTCGGCCCGGTCGACGGAACGAATGTGCCGACTGGACACTCCACATACCCGGCGGATGTGCGCGGCCCAATTCCCGTCGCCGCCACCTGCGGCACAGCCGTGCCATCCATCGACGGTCGGCGAATATGACGTACTTCGCACCGAGAAATTTCAGTGGACCGAAAATTGCCGTGTTGTTTCCCGGGAGCGCGGGCGGGGCACTGACTCCGGGACCGGCGCAGACCGTCATCGGAGGTGACCCGTGCAGCCGTCGACGTTCAATCCCTGGACCTGGCGCGACCCGTCCGCCCTCGCCGGCGGGTACTCCGGAGCCAGCCCTGACTCCGCCCCGCCGGACGGGCCGGAGCCCGGCGGCGACGGGCCCGACGCCCCCGGCCCCGGCACCCCGCTCGACCTGGTCGGCTATCGGGTGGAGGCCACCGACGGGCGGATCGGCTCCGTCGACGAGGCCAGCGACGACACCGACGCCCGCTGGCTGGTGGTGGACACCGGACCGTGGATCTTCGGCCGGAAGGTCCTGCTGCCGGCCGGCACGGTGACGCGGGTGGACCACCTGGACCGCACGGTGCACGTGGACCGCACCCGCGAGCAGGTCAAGGAGTCACCGGCCTTCGACCCGGACGCCTACGGCGAGCCCGGCTACCGGGACCGGATCGGCGACTACTACCGGGACAGCTACCGGCAGGGCTGAGCGGGCAGCGCCGGACCCGCTACCGTGGGGGCATGGTCCGGCCGATCAGCTACGCGCCGGAGGTCGTCGACCTGGTCGACGGCCTCCCGCTCGGTGTCGTGACCACCTCTCCGACCCGCTCCGACGACGGCCGCGAGCGGATGATCGACGTACTTCGTGCCGGTGGACTGCGGTTCCGCGACGGCGCGCGATGGCGTTCGGCTCACTGAGCCGACCCTGATCGACCCGGGATGACGTCCCCGGTCGACGCGCGCCCGCGCACACACTCGTCCATCAGGCACGAAAGGCGTACCACCATGTCCGTTGCACGGATGCTCACCGGGGACCGTCCCACCGGGCGGCTGCACCTCGGCCACTACGTCGGCAGCATCGCCAACCGGGTGCGGCTGCACCAGCGCTACGAGAGCTTCTTCATCATCGCCGACCTGCACATGCTCACCACGCGGAACACCCGCGAGGACATCGGGCGGGTCGCGGGCAACGCCCGGGAGATGGTCACCGACATCCTGGCCGCCGGCGTCGACCCGGCGCGGGCCACCTTCTACCTCCAGTCGGCCATCCCGGAGGTCGGCGACCTGAACACCCTCTTCCAGAACCTGGTAACGGTGCCCCGGCTGGAACGCGTGCCCTCGCTCAAGGACATGGCCCGCGACGCCGGCAAGGAGGAGATGCCCTACGGCCTGCTCGGGTACCCGGTGCTCCAGGCCGCCGACATCCTCTGCGTGAAGGGGCAGGTCGTCCCGGTCGGCAAGGACAACGCGGCGCATGTGGAGGTGACGCGGGAGATCGCCCGGCGCTTCAACCACCTCTACGGTGAGGTGTTCCCCGTGCCGGAGACGATCGCGGCGGAGACGCCGACCCTGGTCGGCACGGACGGCCGGGCGAAGATGAGCAAGAGCCTGGGCAACGCCATCGCGCTCTCCGCCGATTCGGCGACGGTGCGCCGGGCGGTGATGGGCATGTACACCGACCCGAACCGGATCCGCGCCGACGTGCCCGGCACCGTCGAGGGGAACCCGGTCTTCGCGTACCACGACATCTTCAACCCCGATCGGGCGCAGGTCGACGACCTCAAGGAGCGCTACCGGGCCGGGCGGGTCGGCGACGTGGAGGTGAAGGAGAAGCTGGCGGTCGCGCTGGACCGGTTCCTGGACCCGATCCGGGAGCGCCGGGCCCGGATCGAGGCCGAGCCCGGGCTCGTCGACCAGTTGATCTTCGAGGGCACGGAACGGACCCGCCACGAGGTGCGGCAGACGCTCGTCGAGGTCCGCCGGGCGATGGGGCTGACGAGCGCGTACACGCAGGTGCGCCGCCGGGCCGAGCGGCACCGCAAGGCCACGGCCACGCCGGCCTGAGCGGTCGTACGACCGGCGACCGGCCCGGAACCGCGGACCTCGTGCGGTTCCGGGCCGACCGGCTGCCCCTCCGTCCGCGCGAGGGTCAGCCGATCGGCGGCACATTCACGGTCCTGCCTGTCGGTACGCTGCGCACATCTTCGCGCAGCCCCCGTCCAGGAGGATTTCTTTGGGCCGCAGTATCCCGGCAGGCGCCCTGGCGACCACCCTCGCCCTCGGCCTGCTGACCGTGCCGGCCGCGCCGGCCACCGCCGACCCCGGCACCGCACCCCGCGAGATCTCCGTCATCCCGCGCAAGGACGCGACGGCGCCCGCCTTCGAGGCGGTGTACTTCGCCGGCCGCACCGGCTTCCTGCACTCGCACAACAAGTCGACCGACTACCTGTGGACCCGTTACGACACCGGCACGACCGTCGTGGTCGGGGACCTGGCGGGCGTCCAGGCGTCGACGCTCAAGCCGGCCGGCGGCGACAGCGTCTCCACCACGGCCCAGGTGCCGGCCAGGCCGGCACCTGGCAAGGTCAGCGTGCTCGACCTCGCCGACCAGAGCTGGCAGCAGTGGGAGATCCCCGCCGACCACGCTCTCTACGGCGTGTACGGCCAACGGATGCTGCTGCGCAAGCCACCGCTCACCGGCATGGACCTGGAGCTGCGCACCTTCGCTGCCGACGGCACCTGGACCACCACGCCGGTGACCGGCATCCCGAGCGATGCCAAGCCCAGCGGGTTGCCGCCGGTCGGCGACGAGAGTTCGGTGGTGGTCGGCTACCTGGCCGACGGTACGCAGCGGACGGGCCTGCTCGACCTCGCCACCTCCACCGTGAAGCGGATCCCGAACGGCGTCCCGTCGGCCTTCTGGCGCCTCTCCGGCGACACCCTTGGCTGGATGTCCAGCAGCGGCCTGTACCACCTCTACTCCCGCAGCGGCCTGACCAGCGGCGCTGACACTTCGGCCCGGCTGGTGACGGTCCCGCAGGACAGTCTCCTCCGGACGGTCGTCGTCGACGGCGGCGTGGTGATCAGCCGGAGTCAGGTCGACGACACGGGCGAGTACTTCCCGGCGACCTACCTGCCGGTGCAGACCACCGCGCCCCGCCCCATGCTGCTGCCGAAGATCTCCTGGGGCCTCCGGGGGCTCGTCCAGGCCCCGGACGGCACGGCCCTGGTCGTCGGCGGTTCGGGCCCCGGTGACTGGGCGGTGCAGCGGATCACGGGGCGACCCGGCCAGACCCCCACGGTCGCGCCGCTGCTCCCGGTGCGGGACCCGGTGGAGAACGCCGGGATCAGCTACCGACGCGGCCTGCTCCGGCACGTCCAGTCCCAGGTGTCGCCGGAGACCGGCGCGACCGAGTACGTCTCCTTCGACCACCCGGTCTTCCCCGACCCCGGAATCACGCCTGGGACCAGGGCGATCCTGCGGGGGACTCCGGTGCCGTGCGCGACGGGTTCGAGCTGCGTACGCCTCGTCGACGGGACCGACCGCGGCGCCGCCTACCTGACGACCGGCACGGTGGACACCGCGGTGACGGTGCACGACGGCAGGGCCGGGTACGACCAGACCACACTGCCCACTCGGAACGGTCGGATCCTCGACGCCGCGGGCCCGTTGCTCCTCGTCGCTGACGGTGTCTCGAACGACCAGCACGTCGTCAACATCATGACGGACCAGGTAATCCGGACCATGCCGAAGACCGGGGCCGCCCTCTGGTTCGACACGTTGTGGACCGCGACGGCCACCGCCGGCCAACTGGCGGCGATCGCCATGTCGGGCGGTAAGACCACGCGCACCGTCTCCACCGGCGCGGACTGCGTGCCGACCGAGGTGCAAACCAGTGCCAACTGGCTCTGGTGGGCCTGCGGCCCCACCGGCCCCGCAGGCGTCCACGACCTGGAGTCGGGCAGGAATCTCCCCGTTCCGTCGGGGCCGGCGCTGCTCGGCGACGGCTTCCTCGTCCGGCACGACGGCGCCACCGCCAGCCTGGTGATGACCGCCTTCCACGACGGCACCCTCCAGACCCCGGTGAAGCTCGCCGACCTGCCCGCCGGCACGCCGGCCGACGGCCGGGACGTCACCTGGACCGTCGACCGGCACGGCTCCGGCGTCGCGTACGTCGACGCCGACCGGGCGGTGCACGTGATCGACGCTGGCGTACCTGGCACCGCACCTCAGATCGGCAGCGTGTGGTCGCAGAGCATGATGAACCCGCGTACTGACACGTACCCGTGGCAGGCGGGTGTGGGGCTGACCCGGCCGCTCTGGACCTGGCAGCTCTCGATCTCCCGCAAATGGACGGGCGAGGTGGTCCACCGCGCCTCCGGTGCGAGGGCCCGGACGCACGTCGACCTGCGGTGGGACGGCCGGCTGCCCTCGGGGCAACCGGCGCTTAACGGGGCGTACACGTGGACGCTGAGCGGCACGCCCACCGATTCCGCCGCGCCCGTCGCGGTCGGCTCCGGCGAGATGATCGTCCGCTGCGGCACCTTCCCCTTCCGCGGCTACGACTGTCTCGGCGGGCCGGGCCTGCTCGGTGTGAAGGCGACCGGTGAGGGGCACTGGTACGGCACGCGCCCCTCGGGGGCCGCTCCCGGCCAGCTCTACAGCAACGGATACAACGAGGACTGGTGCCTCAGCTGCTCCGGCGCCGCCCGCACCTCGGCCCTGGTGCCGTTCGGCGACTTCGACGGCGACGTGTATCCCGACCTGCTCGTACGGGACGGCAACGGCGGAATGAAGGCGTACCGGGGCACCGGCTACCTGGGCTTCGGTGGTGCGCAGACGGTCAGCCTGGGTGCGGGGTGGATGATGTACCGGTCGATCCTGGCCCCGGGCGACGTCGACAACGACGGCCACGACGACATCCTCGGCGTCGACACCGACGGCAAGCTCTGGCTCTACACCACCACCGGCACCGGCGGCATCAACCCCCGCGTCCAGGTCGGCTCCGGCTGGGGAATGTACCCCCGCGTCATCGGCGCCGGTGACCTCAACGGCGACGGCCACGGCGACCTCCTCAGCATCGACACCACCGGCACCATGTACCGGTACTTCAGCAACGGCAACAAGGGCTGGAGCGGCCGGGCGCAGGTTTCCACCGGCTGGAGCGCCTACAACGCGGTCGTCCCGATCGGCGACCTGAACGAGGACACCCGCAACGACGTGGTCTCCCGGGACGCCAACGGCGTCCTGTGGCTGCACGCTGGCCGCGGTGACGGTTCCTTCGCCGCCCCGGTCAGGGCCGGCAGCGGCTGGAACATGTTCAAGATCCTAATCTGATCGACCCCCCACGACCCGCCCCCGGACGCCCCACGGCGTCCGGGGGCGGTAGCGTCGATCGCCTCCACTGTCGTCGATCGGGAAGTCGGTCGCGTGTCGCACATCGAGAAGATCACCGCAGAGCTCCGCGCGCTGACGACCGGCGTCGACAGGGCGCAGGCGCTGGCGTCCGCCGCCGACGACCAGGCGCAGGAGGTTGCCCTGCGCGCCGCCGGCGCCGGCTTCGCCGCCGTGGCGGCGGGCGTGATCCGGGTACGCGACGGCATCTCGGCCGTCCGGGGCAGCCTGGGCAGCCTCGCAGCCACCATCGGCGAGGTCACGAAGGCCACGGCGGCCGTTCCGCAGGAGGCCAGTCCGCACGAGACGATCACCGGCCTGGCACCGGTGCACAACGCGTGCGACGGCATCCGCGACACCGCCGCCGCCACCGCCGCGCAGGTCCGCGAGACACGGCAACTCGTCACCACCGTCCTGCACGGTGGCCAACCCGGCCCGCTCGTGCAGTCCCTGGAGAGCATCACGCAGGTCCTGAGCCTGGTCGCCCAACGCACCGCCAGCGCCCGGCAGGCGGTCGAGACGGCGATCGCCGAGGCCCGACAGCTGGGGTCGGCGGGAAACTGACCGGGGCTGGCGGCAGCACACCGTCCAGCCCCACCGTCACAGCACCCGCCCCAGCGCCTCCCCGGCGGACGACACCGCCACCGCCGACCACGACGCCGGGCACGAGGGCCCCACACCCGGTCTTGCGTGCTGGACCAGGCCCGCCACCGGCTCCCTCGGCGGCGCACCGACCGGGCCACGGACCCGAATCCCGGCGAAGGAGAGACCAACGGAACGCCGCAGCCTGGAACTGGAGAACGAGACCGCCGACAAGATTGCCCGCCAGGGCTACCGGGGTGCTGAACCTCCAGGATTGGCGGGGGGACGTCGCCGCCCTGCAGAAGCAGTTCGACGACTGGCCGGTACCAGCGTTGGAGGAACTGGTGGCGGTCACAAGGGGCGGCACGATCGTCGAAATCGTCCGGCGGAACTGGGGGAAGGCGCCATACATGTCCATCACCTACCGACTGACGCTGGCCGGTGACATCCCGTTGGAGCTCGTGGCCGAACTCGCCGCTCCGGGTGCCACCGAGACACCGACGCCGGCCGGGAACCGCCTGCTCAGTGCCGACCTGGACGAGGAGTGCGGATACGTCGTCAGCGTCACGTCGGGCAGCCACGGGTACTACGGCGCGGAGGATGACGGTGGCGTCCAGTGGGAGTGGGAGCCGGAGACCTACGTCGACATCGGCTTTCACATGCGCAAGGACACGCTGACCGACAAGGGCAGGCCGCACATGCTGCGGACCGTGGGCCGGGTGCTGGCCAGCCGGCCCGAGGACGCGGCGTTGGTGCTCAACGACAACTGGCTGATGCTGACCCGGGTGAACGGCGCGCTCCGCCGGCACAACGAGGCCGACTGGTACGACGAGGCGTACGACAGCTTCCTGCCCCGCTGACCCGCGGATCGCAACGGCCATGTCGGATCCCCCTGGCGCGGGCGCGGCCGTCCTACCATCGGATCGTGGCGAACTTCGATGTCCCGGCAGCGGTCGCGACGATCTGGCAGCGGCAGGCTACCTGGTCACGGGCGTCCGGCGAGGCCAAGCGCGCGATCACCCGTGCGCGGTTGACCATCGCCGCGCTCACCGTGGGGGCCGCGGTGTGCGGCACCCTCGCCAACCAGCTCGGGCACGCCCGTCCCGGTGTGGGGCGGGCGCTCGCGATCGTCGCGGCGGCGGCGCTGCTCGTGGTGCCGGTGGCGGCCCGGTGGTCCTCCCGGGAGGCGGTGCACGCGTGGACCCGGCTCCGCTCGGTCTCGGAGGCGCTGAAGGCGGACACCTACCGCTACCTCGCCGGGGTCGCCCCGTTCGGCGGCGCGGACCGGGACGCCGTCCTGCTCGGCCGGTTCGACGCGCTCATGGACGACGCTGGCGACCTGGTCGGCCGCACCCTGGACGCGCCGCCGGCCGACCGTCCGCTGCCAGCCGTCTCGGACGTGGCCACGTACGTGACGGAACGGTTGCAGCGGCAGGTCGACGGCTACTACCTGCCGGCGGCCCGCCGGATGGCCCGCGCCGCGCGGCGGGTCCGGTACGCGGCGACGGGGCTCACGATCGCCGCCGCCCTGGTCTCCGCGACGGTCGGGGTGCTCGGCGACAACCTCGGCCTCACCGCCTGGATCGGTGTCGCGGCGGCCGTGACCACGGCGCTGGTCGGCTACGGCTCAGCCCAGCAGTACGAGCACCACCAGATCGAGTACGCCCGCACCGCCGACCAGCTGACCCGGCTGCGCACGGTCCGCGAGGCCGGGCTGGGCTGGGCCGACGACGACGCGTTCGTCGCCGAGGCGGAGCGCATCATCTCGCTGTCGAACGAGGGCTGGATGGCGAAGGTGATCGAGCAGGATGGCGCTGCGCAGCCGTGACATCACAGGTTGTGCCATATAGCATCGTCGATAGTCGCCGTTGACCGTCGTCGTGGGCGGTCGTCCGTCCACTCCCGACTCCAAATGGGGGAACCGACGTGGATCGCACCGTACGCCCGCCCGATCCGACCCCGCCGCCACTGGACGACCTCCGGCGCACCCCGCTCGGCCGGATCCCGCTCGACCGGGCCCGCTCCGTCGCCCGCGTGACCAGCCGCAGGGAGGATCGCCCGGCCCGTGTCGACGTCGCGGCCTTCATCTCTGCGATCTGAGCCAGCCGGGCCGGGCGGGCAGCCGACCGGGCAGGTCGCCCCGCTGACGCAGTACGTGCTGAAGCTGGTCAGCCGCTGCGACCTCGCCTGCGACCACTGCTACGTCTACGAACACCCCGACCAGTCCTGGCGGCGCCAGCCCCGGGTCATGGCTCCCGCCACGGTGACGGCCGTCGCGGAGCGGATCGCGGAGCACGCGGCGGCGCACCGGCTCGGCGTCGTACGGGTGGTCCTGCACGGCGGTGAGCCCCTGCTCGCCGGTGCCGCCCGGCTCGGCTCCACCGCCGCCACCCTGCGGCGCGTCATCGGCCCGGTGGCCCGGCTCGACCTGCGGATGCAGACCAACGGTGTGCTGCTCACCCCGGCGACCTGCGACGTGCTGGTCGCTCACGACGTGAAGGTGGGGATCTCGCTCGACGGCGACCGGGCCGCCAACGACCGGCACCGCCGCCACGCCAACGGGTCGAGCAGCCACCGCCAGGTGCTGCGGGCGCTGTCGCTGCTGCGCAGCCCCGCGTACCGCAGCAGCTACGCGGGCATCCTCTGCACCGTCGACCTCGCCAACGATCCGATCCGGGTGTACGAGGCGCTGCTGGCCGAGGAGCCGCCGCACGTCGATTTCCTGCTGCCGCACGCCAACTGGGACAACCCGCCCGCCCGGCCCGACGGCCCCGCCACCCCGTACGCCGACTGGCTGCTGGCCGTCCACCGGCGCTGGCTGGCCGACGGACGCCCGGTGCCGATCCGCCTGCTGGAGTCCCTGCTCTCCACCGCGTCGGGGCACGGCAGCCGCAGCGAGGCGGTCGGGCTCGGCCCGGCCGACCTGGTCGTCGTCGAGACCGACGGCACCTTCGAGCAGGTCGACTCGCTCAAGTCCGCCTTCGACGGCGCCGCGGCCACCGGCCTGGACGTCTTCCGCCACCGGGTGGACGACGCCGCGGCCCACCCGGCGATCGCCGTACGGCAGACCGGTCTCGACGGTCTCTGCGCGACCTGCCGCGCGTGCCCGGTGGTCGGGCACTGCGGCGGCGGGCTCTACGCCCACCGGTACCGCGCCGGAGACGGCTTCGACAACCCGTCCGTCTACTGCCCGGACCTGCTGGAACTCGTCCGGGTGGTGACGGCGGCACCGGTCGCCGACGCACCCGCCCGGCCCACCGACTCGCTCCACCCGCGTGTCCTCGACGACCTGGCGACCGGCGCGGGCACGGCGGGCTCGGCCGCGCAGCTCGCCGCCGTCCACCTGGCGCTGGTGCGCGCCCTGCTGGTCGCGCTCAGCGAGCGGGCCGCGGGCGACCCGGTGGCGGCCGACGGGTGGCGGCTGCTGGTCCACCTGGACGACGCGCACCCCGACGCCGTCCGCGCCGTGCTGGCCCACCCCTTCGTGCGCCGCTGGGCGCGGCGCTGCCGGGACGGGACGGCCGAGCTGTCCTACCTGGCCTGCGTGGCGGCGGCCGCCGCCGTCCGCGCCGGGGTCCGGGCCGACCTGCCCGTTCCGGTGCGCGACGGGGTGGTCGGCCTGCCGACGCTGGGCGCGCTCGCGGTCGGTGCCGAGCGGGGCGTCGTCAGGCTCGTCGTCGACGACGGCGACGTCCGGCTCGCCGGCCGGCGGATCGCCGTCCTCCCAAGCCACGACGGCGCCCCGGCACGGGAGGACGGGCCGGACGGCTGGCTGCCGGTGCGTGCCGTCCGACTCGGCGGTGACCGGCTGCTGTTGGAGGACACCGATCCGCACCGGGACGGCTACGACCTGCCGGTCGAGCCGCGGCTGTCCGGCGCCGCCGCGCTGGGGTGGACGCGACGGCTGGAGGGGGCGGTGCGGCGGATCGACGCCGAGGCCACCAGCTACACGGCGGGGGTCCGCACCCTGCTGCGGGCCGTCGTGCCGCTGCGCGCGGAGCCGACCGGCCGGTTCCGCAGCGCCGCCGCCGGCGCCGCCTTCGGTGCGGTGGCCGTCACGGCCGTACCCGACGACGCCACCCTCGCCGTGCTGCTGGTGCACGAGGTGCAGCACCTCAAGCTCAGCGCGGTGCTGGACGTCTGCGACCTGTTCGACCGCGACGACACCCGGACGCTGCGCGTGCCGTGGCGGGACGACCCGCGCCCGGTGGAGGGCGTGCTGCACGGCGTCTACGCCCATCTGGCGGTCGCCGACGTGTGGCGCCACCGGCCCGGGCCGGCCGCCGGGGGCCACTTCCGCCGCTACCGGGACTGGACCGACGGGGCCCTCGACGCCCTGCTCGACCTCGGCGTCCTGACCGCCGCCGGCGAGCGGTTCGTCGGCGGGATGCGCGCCACGGTGGACACATGGCCGTGACCGCCGGCCCGCTCCGGCGGGCCACGCTGACGGCTGACCTGCGCGCGCTGGGACTGCGGCCGGGGTCCACCGTGCTGGTGCACTGCGCCCTGTCCCGCGTCGGTCGGGTGGCGGGCGGCCCCGCCACGCTGCTGGCCGCCCTGCGGGACGTGCTGGGCGGGTCGGGCACGGTGGTCGTACCGGCACAGACGGCCGGCAACTCCACCACCTCGCGGGCGTTCCGGGCGGCGACCGCCGGCATGGGCGCCGCCGGGGTCGCGGAGGCGGAGGCGGCCATCGTGCCGTTCGACCCGGAGCGCAGCCCCGCCGAGGGCATGGGGGTCTTCGCCGAGCACGTACGCCGGCAGCCGGGGGCGTCCCGGAGCCGCCACCCGCAGACCTCCTTCGCCGCCCTCGGCCCCGACGCGGCCCGGCTGACCGCCGTCCACGACCTCGACTGCCACCTCGGCGAACGCTCGCCCCTCGGCGCGCTCCACGCCGCCGACGCCGTGGTGCTGCTGCTCGGCGTCGACTGGTCGGTCTGCACGGCGTTCCACCTGGCCGAGTACCGGCTGCGCCGCCCGCCGGCCGACCGGGCGTACCGGTGCTACGTGTGCGACGCCGCCGGGCGGCGGGTCCGGCGCGACTTCCGGGCCCCGGACCTGCACGACTCCGACTTCCCGCTGATCGGCCGGGCCCTGACGGACGCCGGGCCGGTGCGCACCGGGCGGGTCGGCGGCGCCGACGCCCGGCTCGTGGGTCTCCGGGTGGCCGTCGACTTCGCCCGAGGGTGGATGGATGAGCACCGCCGGTGACGAACGGGGCAGCGACGGGTTGGCGGCTGTCGATACTGTGGACGGCTGGGAGTCGCTGCACCGGTCGGGAGCGGTAGGTGGCAGAGGAAACGTACGGGGAGGACGAGAGCGCCCCCGTGTTCTTCCTCAGCTACGCCCGCACGAAGAACCGGGTGGCCGCACCCCCGCGCGACACCAACCAGAAGGTCTTCCAGCTCTTCGTCGACCTGTCCGACCACGTCGTCGAGCTGCTCGGCCTCGGCCCGGGACGGACGGCCGGATTCATGGACCGGATGCTCGACGGCGGGCAGGTGTGGACCGAGGATCTGGCCTTCGCCGCCGGCCAGTGCCAGGTCTTCATCCCGTTGATCTCGCCGCAGTACCTGAACAGCGCCTGGTGCGCCAAGGAGTGGGACGCGTTCACCCGGCGGCAGGTCCTGCACCGGCCGGGCGCCGAGCCGTCCGCCGGGGAGACACCGGTCATCCCGGTCAACTGGTCGGTGGTGGACCGTCGACGGCTGCCGGAGGTCGTGTCACGGCGGCAGATGTTCACCCCGACCCGGCTGCCCTCGGACATCGCCCCGCAATACCACGACGAGGGCATCTACGGCCTGTTGAGCCTCGGCAAGAACGGCAAGGACGCCTACGACGCGGTGGTCTGGCGGCTCGCGCAGCGGGTCGCCCGGGCCTACCAGAACCACTGGGTGCGGGCGGAGGTCCCGACGGACGTACGGCAGTTGCGCGAGACGTTCGAGGAGGTCGGACATGACGTGGTCTGACCTCACGGGGGCCCGTGCCGTCGCGCGCCGGGAGACCTACTTCTTCCTCAGCTACGCCCACTCGGTGCCGCTGTCGGCCGCGTCCCGGCCGGACACCGACTACTGGGTGAGCCGGTTCTTCCACGACCTGGCCGCCGCCGTGCGGCGCGGCGCCACGAGGAGCGGCGACCTCGACGCCGGCTTCTTCGACGGTCAGGTCAGCCCCGGGGCCGACCTCAGGCAGACCCTCACCGAGGCGCTCAGCCTCACGCACGTCTTCGTGCCCCTGCACTCGCCGAACTACTTCCGCAACGCGTGGGCGCTGGGCGAGCGCGAGTCGTTCCGCAGCCGGCTCACCCGGCTCGCCCCGGCGCGGGCCGAGCGGCACCTGTTGCCGGTGCTGTGGCTGCCCCTGCCGTCCTGGGGCGACCGGCCCGAGACGACGCAGGCCCTCGACCTGGTCCACGACGCCGACGACCGGGCCGACTACGCCGAGAACGGGCTGCGCGCCCTCTGCAAGCTCAGCGCCTACCGCCGCCAGTACGAGAGCGTCCTCGCGGCGCTGGCGGCACGCATCGTCACGGTGACCGAGACGCAGCCGCTGGCCCGTTCCCGGGCGGCCACGTTGTCCAGCCACCCGGTCACCGACGGCGGCGGCCCGGCGCTGGTGGTCACCACCCTCACCGACCACGCGGGGTGGCGGCCGTACGCCGGGCAGCACGAGCTGGCGGTGGCCGACTACGTCGCCGCGACCGGCGAGCGGCTGGGCCTGCCCACCCGGGTCGTCGACCTGGCGGCGGCCCGCACCCTGGCGCCGGAGAGCCCCACCGTCGTGCTGGTGGACGCCGCGACCGGTGCCGCCGCCGCCCGGGCCGCGCTGGACGGCCTGCCGCGCTGGGTCGTCCCGTTGGTCATCGCAGCCGAACACGAGCGTGGCGAGTCGGCGCCCGAGTCGATCGCCGGTACGTTGCAGGACGCCGGATTCCCCCGGGTGCTGCCGGCACGCGCGATCGACGAGTTCGAGCGTTGCGCGCCGCTGCTGGTGACCGAGGCCCGCAAGCAGTTCCTCCGGCACGGTCCGGTGTACCCGCCCGACGGCCCGGCCGCCCCGAAGCCGACGCTGCGGCCGTCCCGGCCGTCCGACGGCCCGCCGGTCACCGGTCCGGGCCAGCCGCCGACGCGGCCGTTCGACACGACGCGAGGGAAGGACGAGCGATGACGCCATCGCGCGAAGGGCAGGTCGTCACCTTCTACTCCTACAAGGGCGGTACGGGCCGCACCATGGCGCTGGCCAACACCGCGTGGATCCTCGCCGCGAACGGCCAGCGGGTGCTCGTCGCCGACTGGGACCTGGAATCCCCCGGCCTGCACCGGTTCTACGCCCCGTTCCTCGACCCGGAGCAGGTCGCCACCACCGGGGGCGTGATGGACCTGATCCTGGACTACGAGTGGGAGAACGCGCGCCGGCGCGAGGAGGCCGGCGCCGACTCCCGGCCGGGCGACTGGCACCGGGAGTACGCCCGGGTCCACCGCTACGCGTTCTCGGTGGGTTGGGAGTTCCCCGGCGGCGGCAGCCTCGACCTGCTGCTGGCCGGCCGGCACAACCCCGACTACGCCACCAGCGTGACCGGCCTCAACTGGGACAACTTCTACAACCGGCTCGGCGGCGCGCAGTTCTTCGACGCGCTGCGCGAGGACATGAAGCGGCACTACGACTACGCCCTCATCGACAGCCGCACCGGGATCAGCGACGTCGCCGAAATCTGCACCATCCACCTGCCCGACGTCCTGGTCGACTGCTTCACCCTCAGCGACCAGGGCATCGACGGCGCCGCGGCGGTGGCCGCCCGGGTCCGCGACTACGAGGGGCGCCGGGCGCGGCGGGTGCTGCCCGTGCCGATGCGCGTCGACGACGGGGAGAAGAGCAAGCGGGACGCCGGGCGGTCGCTGGCCATGCAGAAGTTCACCGGCCTGCCGGGCGGCATGACCGACAGCGAGCGGCAGGCGTACTGGCTGACCGTCGAGGTGCCCTACCGCGCGTACTACGCCTACGAGGAGACGCTGGCGACGTTCGGCGACGAGCCGGGCGGCCGAACCACGCTGCTGTCCGCGTACGAGACGCTGACCAGCCACATCACCAACGGCAGGATCACCGGTCTGCCCCGGGTGGACGACCAGTTGCGCCGCCGGACGGTGCAGCGCTTCGAGCGCAAGCCGACGGTCGTGGACGAGCTGATCGTGCTGCGGCACGTGCCCGAGGATCAGGTCTGGGCGGAGTGGGCGCAGGCCGTGCTGCACTCGGCCGACCTGCGGGTCGTCACCGCGCCCCTGGACGGGCCGGCGCCCGAGCCGGCGGGCCCGGCCTTCCGGGAGGTCCGGCTGGTCTCCCGGGCCTACCTGGCGGCCCGGCGCGCCCGCCCCGACACCGACGGCGACCGGGGCGCGCCGAGCTGGCTGGCCGTGCACGTCGACGACACCCCGCCGGTGCCGGACGTCCCGGTCGGCAGCTGGGCGGCCGTGCACGACCTCACCGCCGAGGACGCGGCGACCCACCTGCTGAAGCTGGTGGGACGCACGGTGGGCGCGACCGGCCTGCGTCCCGCCCGCTTCCCGGGGGTGCGCGCCACGGTCTTCAACGCGCCGGCCCGCAACGCCCGCTTCACCGGGCGCGAGGACCTGCTGCGCAGGCTCCGGGAGGAGCTGAAGGCGTCGGGCGGGGGCGGCACCCCGGTCGCGCTGCGGGGCGGTCCCGGTCTCGGCAAGACGCAGCTCGCCATCGAGTACGCGCACCGGTTCCGGGGCGCGTACGACATCATCTGGTGGGTGGCCGCCGACCCGCCGCAGTTCGTCGACGTGCTCATGACGGAGCTCAGCGACGAGCTGGGCCTGCCGGCCCAGGCGACCATTCCGGAGACCAACCGCGCCCTGCGGCAGCGGCTGGGCCAGACCGAGCGCCGCCCCGACGGCAGCCCTCCACCGCACTGGCTGCTCATCTTCGACAACGCCGACCAGTACGAGGACGTCCGGCCCTACCTGCCGCAGGGCAACGGCCACGTGCTGGTCACCACCCGCAACCCGGACTGGGGCGACCTGGCGCGTGCGGTGGACGTGGAGGCGTTCGAGCGGGCGGAGAGCGTGGCGCACCTGCGCGCCCGCCTGGGCGAGCACCTGATGAGCGTGGCCGAGGCCGAGCAGGTCGCCGACGCCGTGGAGAACGTGCCGATCTTCGTCGCGACGGTCGGGGCGTGGTTGGCCGACACCCGCACGCCGGTCGACGAGTACCTCGCCGGGCTGCGCCGCACCGGCCTGGAGACGGAGGTCTGGGACCTCCCACTGCAACGGCTGAGGCAGGGCTCCCCGGGGGCGTACCGGCTGCTCCAGCTCGCGTCGGTGCTCGCCCCGGAGATCTCCCTGGAACTGCTCTACGGCGACCAGGTGGCCCAGGTCATCGCCCCGTACGACAAGGTGGTGGCGGCCCGCGTCGCGGACCGGGTGTCCGAACGCGACATCGCGGCGGCGCTGGTGCAGCGGATGAACAAGCTCGCGCTGATCAAGCTCGACCCGCACGCCCACCGGGTGCAGGTGCACCGGCTGTTGCAGAACGCCCTGCGCGCCCGCATGTCCGACGCCGAGCTCATCACGGCCAAGCACGAGGTGCACCAGATCCTCGCCGGGTCGCGACCGCCCGGCGAGGTGTCGGACCCGGCCAACCGGCAGCGCCTGCGGATGCTCTGGCCGCACCTCGACGGGTCCGACGCGATCTCCTGCCGCGACGACGACGTCCGGCAGCTCGTCATCGACCGGATCCGCTACATCTACGTCAACGGCGGCTACGAGCAGGGCGAGCGGTACGCGCGGGAGACCGAGGCCGTCTGGTCGACGCTACTGGCGGAGTTCCCGCCGGACGGGCAGGAGCACCGCAAGCTGCGCGTCCAGCTGCTGCACCTGCGGTTCAACTGGGCCAACCTGCTGCGCAGCCTCGGGCGGTTCGAGGAGGCCCACCGGCTGGACGAGGACACGCTGCGCCAGCAGGAGGAGCTGATCGGCGACAGCCACCCGCACACGCTGATGACCGCCGGCGGCTACGGGGCCGACCTGCGCACCCTGGGCCGCTACCGGGAGGCCCTGGAGCGTGACCTGCGGACGTACGCCGCGTCGGTCGAGGTCTTCGGCGAGGACCACCGGGGAACCCTCATCGCCGCCAACAACCTGGCCGCGTCCTACCGGCTGATGGGCATGTTCGACAAGGCCCTCGACGGCGACCAGGCCACCAACCGTCGGCTGCGGGTCGTCCTCGGCCACGATCACCCGAACACGTTGGCGTCGGCCAACAACCTCGCCCGGGACCTTCGGGAGACGGGCGACTACGAGGGTTCCGTGGCGCTGCTGCGGGAGACGGTGACGGGTTACCGGAACCTCTTCGGCGAGCACTCCCGGGACCTGCTCACCGCGCAGGCCAACCTGGCCGTGTCGCTGCGCAGCACCGGGGAGATCGCCGAGGCGGCCCAACTGCTCGACGAGACCTACCAGCGGCTGCTGGCCACCCAGGGGCCGACCAGCCCGGACACCCTGTTCAGCTGGCTCAGCCGGACGGCGAACCTGATGTTGCAGGGGCAGAGCGCGCAGGCGCTGACGGAGCTGGGCGAGGTGGAGCAGATGTTCGTCCGGCTGTTCGGCGCCGAGCACCCGTACTCGCTGGTCTGCCGGATCAACCTGGGCGTGGCCCTGTGGGACGCCGGCGACACGGGCACCGGCCGGTCGCTCACCGAGACCACGACGCGGGAGGTGTTCGCCGCGCTCGGCGACCGGCACCCGTTCGCCATGGCGGCGGCCAACAACGTCGCGGTCTTCACCATCCTCGCCGGGGAGACGGAGAAGGGACGCGACCGGCTGCGGGCCGTGGTGGAGCAGTTGACCGAGGTGCTCGGGGCCGAGCACCCGGACACGCTGCGCAGCCGGGGCAACCTGGAGACCGCCCAGCAGGCGCTGTCCGGCGGGCGGGTGAGCATCGGACGGATGCGGATCGCCGACCGGCTCGCCAACCGGATCGGGCAGCACCACCCCAGCGTCGTGGTGCTACGCGACGGGCGGTACGTGCGCCGGGTGCTGGACCCGCACCCCTACTGACCGGGTCGGGCGCCGATCAGCAGGTCGGCGCCCAGCGCCGGGTCGGGGTCGACGAGCCAGCGCAGGATGCGCGGCAACTCCTCGACCGCGTCGAAGTGTGCCGCCCCGGGCCGGACCTCCATCTCGGCGCCGGGTATCTGCGCGGCCAGCCAGCGGCCGTGGCTGACCGGGGCGAAGTTGTCGTCGGCGCCGTGCCACAGCCGGACCGGCGTCGCCGCGGTGTCGATCGCCGACAGGTCGAACGCCCAGGGGCGGCGGAACGCCAGCACGTCGTCGATCCACCCGTACGGCCCGGAGCGGAGCGCCTCCGCGTAGGTGTCGGTGATGAGCCGGCGCAGCGCCGGGTCGTTGACGGCCCGGCGGTCCGCCGCGCTCATCTCCGTCCGCAGGTCCGCCAGGAGCAGCCGGGGGTCCGCGGCGGCCCGCTCGGCGCGCTGGCGGATCTCCTCCACCACCGCGGCGGTGTCGGGGCTGCCGACCCCGAACCCGCGCACGTTGCCGGTGTTCATGCCGCCGACCCAGTCCAGCTCGATGGCGTTCCACGGGGCGAGGCTGACCAGCACGGCCACCCGGGTCACCCGGCCGCGCAGCCGGGCGTCGGCCGCGCAGGCGAGGGCGTGCGGGCCGCCGCCGGAGCGGCCGACGACGGCGAACTGCTCCACGCCGAGGTGGTCGGCGATCGCCTCCACGTCGCGGGCGGCGTCGGCGACGTCGCGGTCCTCGCGCCGGTCGGAGTCGCCGTAGCCGGGTCGGTCGTAGGCGATCAGCCGGACGCCCATGCGGTAGAGGACGATGCCGCGTGGCTTCGGGCCACGGCGGCTGCCGGGCGTGCCGTGGAGCAGGAAGACGGGGAAGCCATCGGGCGCGCCGGTCACCTCGTACGCCACGCGTCTGCTGTCCTCGCGTTCGGCGAAGTCGGCCCCTGGCTCGCCGTCTCGGGTCACTCCGTCCTGCCCTTCGGTGCCGCAACCAGCCAATACTCGCAACCCGGCATCGAGTGGAGACGATGTCTTACTGCTCCACTCAGCAACCGAGCCTAATGGTCGGGCCCGCCGCGCCGCTATGGCGAGCGGAAACAAGGGGCCGGATCTGTCGGAAACGACACCTCCGGTCTGCCGCCGCTGGAACTTCCGGCGGCCGCTCCGACCGGGGACGCCGGTGGGGGGGGGGTCGGACGGTCAGGTGGTCAGCGCGTCGAGGGCGTCGTCGAGCCGGGGCTTGCGGCCGTCGGCGAAGACGTCGAGGAACGCCTCGCCGGGCGCGGCCCAGAACCGGGTACGCGGCTCGTCCCGCCAGTCGCAGGTGATCTCGCAGCCCCACGAGTGCAGGTACGTCCGCTGGTCCGCCTGCCCGCGGTGGAACAGCGGGTCGCCGACGATCGGGAAGCCGAGCCACGCCAGGTGGACGCGGATCTGGTGACGCCGGCCGGTGACCGGCTTGAGCACCAGCAGCGTACGGTCGCCGCTGACCAGCGCCGTGGCGAAGTCGGTACGGGACTCGTAGGAGGGCTTGGACCGGTCGACGGCCGACTCCGGCAGCGCGAATCGGCGGCGGTCGGCGTCGTAGCGGATGGCCTCGCGCTCGCCCGCGATCCGGATGGTGCCCTTGCGGCCCGGCCGCAGCGGCAGGTCGATGGTGCCGGTCTCGGGCAGCCGCGCCCCCTCGACCCAGGCCAGATAGCGCTTGTCGGCGCCCCGGTTGGCGAACTGCCGGGTCAGCGAGGCGTGCGCCGACGGCGTCCTGGCCAGCAGCAGCAGTCCCGAGGTGACCTTGTCGATGCGGTGCACCCAGTGCACCGGCTCCCCGGCGGCGGCGGCCAGGTCGGTCAGGGACTCGGCGTGCCGCTCGCCCATCACGGAGATGCCCGGCGGCTTGTCGAGCACGAGCAGGTGGTCGTCCTCGTGGATGGGAGCGCGCCGAAGTTCCGACCAACTGAAGGTGGTCATCATCGCCTCGGCTCTCGACTGTGCTGAGCTGCTCGGTGTCGCCGACGGCCGGCCCGGGACATCGGTGACGCGCGGAGCGGGGTCGAGCCGGGCCAGGTGGGCCGGCACGGCGAAGGATACCAACCCGGCGACCGCCCGCCCCGACGTCGAGCGGCGTCGCGCCCCGGAGGCATCGCGCGCCCCGGGACCGTCGCGCCGGCACCTCGGCCCGTGCGGACGACCGGCCACGACCCGCGTGCCGGCGCACCGTGGGATGACCGAATCCGGGTCGACCACACCATCTCCGTACGTCGCCGCACGGAGCGGACCAACGGCGAGCCAGCACGTTGAAAGAAATATGACGGGTTGTCGGACTCTACCGTGAAAACGGCACATGGGGGTCGAGGCAGACCGGCGTGGAGAGCGCCGTCCGGACCTGGGAGGAATCCAACCGTGACCCAGTACGTGGAGGAGGCCGGCAGCCCGACGCGGCAGGCCGGACAGTCCCGACCGCCGGTGCGCAAGGCCGGTGCCCGGGGATCGTCCGTACGGTGGTGGAGACGACCGTGGATCGTGCCACTGGTCGCGCTGAACGGGGCCTTCCTGCTGTTCGTCCTGCCGCCGTACCTCGGTCTCGACCCGAGCCAGTCACGGGTGGTGCTGAACGACGGCTTCGCGTCGCACTACGCCGTCCTGGTGGTGCACATCCTCTTCGGCACCATCGCGCTGGTGACGTTGTGCCTCCAGGCCTGGCCGTGGCTGCGCCTGCGGTACCCGAGGGTGCACCGGCTCAGCGGGCGGCTGTACGTCTTCGCCGGCGCCATCCCGTCCGCGCTGCTCGCGCTCGTCCTCATGCCGTTCGCCGCGGCGCCGAACGGGCTGCTCGGCAGCGCGCTGGCCTCCGTGGGATGGATCGCCACGACGGTGCTCGGGTTCCGCGCGGCCCGTCAGCGCCGCTACGCCGAGCACCGGAAGTGGATGGTCTACAGCTTCGCCTTCGCCCTGCAGACCATGTGGGGACGGGTGATCTTCCTGTTCAGCGCGCTGACCGGGCTGTCCATGAACCCGATCGTCGCCGCCGAGGCGGGCGGGTGGCTCAGCGTGCTGGTGAACCTCGCCATCGCCTACTGGTGGCTGCACCGCACCCCCCGCCCGGCACGCCTCGGCGCTCAGCTGACGCCCCCGGCCGGTGCGCTCAGTCGAACCGCCACCGGGTCGCGCTGAAACCGGAACCCTTGTCCATGCCGATGACCTTCGCCGGGGTCACCTCGTAGACGAGGTACGGCGACGGGCCGATCCCGTCGCCGTCGATCCCACCGTCGACCGGGGTCACCTCCCAGCCGTACTTCTCCCCGTACGCCTCGGCGACGCGCTTGAGCGTCGCCGAGTCGCTGACCCGGGATGCCGTGCCCTCGATCGAGAGATCCAGCTCCGGGCTGCCGACGGTGAGGACGCAGTGCGGGTTGGCGGCCAGGTTGTCGACCTTGTGGGCGGCCTCGCTGGAGCAGAAGTACATGCTCTGGTCGAGCCACATGGCCAGCAGCGGCACGGCGTGCGGCCGGCCGTCCGGCCGGACCGTGCACAGGAAGAACTCGCCCGCCTCCGTCAGCCGCTCACGCGCCTGCGACCAGGGCATCGGCTTGGAGCCTTCGCTGGCAAAGGACGGTTCCGCGACCGGCTCACGGTTCACCATGGGTTCCCCTTCGAACGACGACATCGTGACTGAAGCAGCACGGAGAGTATCTCAGTGTGGCGGTGTCCGCGAGCGGACGGACACCGCCGCTGCGGAGTGTCGGAGGGACGCGCCCCGCCGGCCGCCCCGCACTCCCCGTTCCACAGGGGACGAATTCGCTTGACCTCAACCGCGCTGCAGGTCCTAGGTTCGCGGCATGAGCATGGAAGTCACCGCGTGGATGTCCCTGCACCACGCGATGCATCAGCGTGACCAGCGGCCCTTCTCCAAGGCGACCCTGAGGCGGATCGGCGGCTTCGCCCGCCCGCACCGCCGCCTGCTCGCGTGGTTCCTGGCGGGCAGCGTCGTGGCCGCGGTGCTGACCGTCGCCGCACCGGTGCTGGCCGGGCGGGTGGTCGACGCGATCGTCTCCGGCACCGACACGGCGACGGTGGTGCGGCTGGCCGTGGCGATCGCCCTGATCGCGCTCGCCGAGGCCGGGCTGGGGCTGCTCACCCGCTACCAGTCGGCGCGGATCGGCGAGGGCCTGATCCTCGACCTGCGGACCGCCGTCTTCGACCACGTGCAGCGGATGCCCGTCGCGTTCTTCACCCGGACCCGCACCGGCGCCCTGGTCTCGCGCCTCAACAACGACGTGATCGGGGCGCAGCAGGCGTTCAGCGACACACTCTCGGGTGTGGTCGGCAACGCCGTGACGCTGCTGCTGACGCTCGCGGTGATGCTGACCTTCTCCTGGCAGATCACCCTGCTGGCGCTGGTGCTGCTGCCGATCTTCGTGCTGCCCGCGCGGCGGATGGGCCGGAAGCTCGCCCGGCTCGAACGGGAGGCGGCCGACCTGAACGCGGCGATGAGCACCCGGATGACCGAGAAGTTCTCGGCGCCCGGCGCCACCCTGGTGAAGCTCTACGGGCGGCCGGCGGAGGAGTCCGCCGAGTTCGCCGCCCGCGCGCGGCGCGTGCGCGACATCGGCGTGCGTACCGCCATGTTGCAGACCGTCTTCATCACGGCCCTCACGGTGGTCGGTTCCCTCGCGCTGGCCCTGGTGTACGGCCTGGGCGGCGTGTACGCCATCGGCGGGCAGCTCGACGCCGGCGCGGTCGTCGCGCTCGCCCTGCTGCTGTCGCGCCTGTACGCGCCGCTGACCTCGCTCGCCAGCGCGCGGGTGGAGATCATGAGCGCGCTGGTCAGCTTCGAACGGGTCTTCGAGATCCTGGACCTGAAGCCGATGATCGAGGACAAGCCGGACGCCCGGCCGCTGCCCGACGGGCCGGTGGCGGTGGAGTTCGACGACGTCCGCTTCGGGTACCCGTCGGCCGAGAAGGTCTCCCTGGCCTCGCTGGAGGACGTGGCGAAGCTCGACACCCGCGGCGGCGAGGAGGTGCTGCACGGGATCTCGTTCCGCGCCGAGCCCGGCCAGATGGTCGCCCTGGTCGGCTCGTCGGGCGCGGGCAAGTCCACCATCGCGCAACTGCTGCCGCGCCTGTACGACGTGGAGGCCGGCGCCGTCCGGCTCGCCGGGCGCGACGTCCGCGACCTGACCGGCGACTCGGTCCGGGACGCCCTCGGGGTGGTCACCCAGGACGGTCACCTGCTGCACGACACGATCCGCGCCAACCTGCTCTACGCCCGACCGGACGCGAACGAGGACGACCTCTGGGACGTGCTGCGTCGCGCGCGGCTGGCCGACCTGATCCGCTCGCTGCCGGACGGCCTGGAGACGGTCGTGGGCGAACGGGGATACCGCCTCTCCGGCGGCGAACGTCAGCGGCTCACCATCGCCCGGCTGCTGCTCTCCCGCCCCCGTGTGGTGATCCTCGACGAGGCCACCGCACACCTCGACTCGACGTCCGAGGCGGCGGTGCAGGCGGCGCTGGGTGAGGCGTTGACCGGGCGGACCAGCGTGGTCATCGCGCACCGGCTCTCCACGATCCGCTCCGCCGACCAGATCCTGGTGCTCGAACAGGGCCGGATCGTGGAACGCGGCCGGCACCCCGACCTGCTGGCCCGGGGCGGCCGGTACGCCGAGCTGTACCGCACCCAGTTCGACCAACCGGTGCCGGCCTGACGTGTCCCCCCGTGGCCGCCCGGGGTGTGCCGGGGGCGACGAACGAGCGAGCGGACGGGCCGCCGGGGTGCGTGTCGCGCCCCGACGGCCCGTCGTCGTCAGTCGTCGTCAGCCGTTGTTGTCGATCATGCTGGCGATCTGGTTGTAGATCAGGTGCGCCTTCGCGCCCTGGTTCGACGGGCAGCCGCCGAGGTGGTGCAGGGCGATCACCCGGTGGCTGGAGTTCAGCACCGGCGAGCCGGAGTTGCCGCCGGAGGTGTCGCAGCTGTAGCTGATGTTCGAGGCGTTGTAGTTCGCGTTCTTCACGGTGCAGTTCGCACCGTTCTGGGTGTCCTCGAAGATCGACAGCCGCTTCGGGCTGCCGTCGCCGTGCCCCGGGATGTACATCCGCGTGCCGGTGGTGGTGGCGGTCGTCGCCAGGTACAGCGTGCCGAAGCTCTGGATGCTGGTGAAGTTGTTCACCGAGTACAGGGCGTAGTCCAGCTCGCTGGAGCCGCCGCTGCTCACCTTGTAGAGGGTCGCCCCGCTCACCTTGGTGCCAGCGCCGGGGTTCGAGCCGCCGCAGGTGGCGCACTGGTAGTTGAACTGCATCTCGCTACCGCTGACGGCGGCCTGCGTCGAGAAGCAGTGCTTGTTGGTCAGCATGCGGTTGGTGTTGCCGACCCGCCAGGTGGTGCACATACCGCCGCCGCTGATCAGCAGCCGCGCCACGGCCCTGCCGCGGGCGTACTCGGTGGGGTGGCTGTTCTGGTAGCAGACCACGTCGCGGCGGGCGTCGGTGCTGCACACGGACTGCGTGGAGAAGTTGTGCTGCGCGATCTCCGCGCGGTCGTAGCCGCGCCAGAACCGGTCGATGGTCGCGACGTTGCCACGGGAGGCGCGGCTGCTGTGCAGCGTCACCACCGCGGTGTCGCCCTCCACCGACATCGCCCAGAAGCCCGGCTGTCCGTCGGTGGTGTAGTCCGCGCCGGTCGCCCGGTTCAGGTAGCGGTCGTACCGGTAGCTCTCCCGGCCGTCGGGGCTCGCCACGGTGACGTAGTCGCCGTGGGCCAGTCGCAGCGCGCTGAAGTGCACCTTGACGTACGACGCGCCGGGGTGCCGGATGACCTGCGTCCGGCCGTCGCCGGCGGAGGACAGCGTGCCGGTGACGGTGCGGAGTTCACCGACCGTGGTGACGCCCTCCGCCGAGAACTGCTCCGATTCGGGTGCCCGTTCGGATTGCGGCGCGAGAGGTTGCACCGAGTACGCCTCGGCGGCGGGTGCCGACATCAGACTCAGCCCGAGTGTGCAGGCGCCCAGCGCGACCGCCGCCGTTCGTAGGCGGCGCATGGCATGTTTCATCGTCGCTCCTCCCGAGGAACCAGCACCCAGACGTGCTTGCAGCCTTCATACACGAGTCGATGGAGGCATGTAAACATATCGATGCCTACCTACCGGCAGGGTGTCGTCGGTTGCCGGCGGGTTCCTGCGGGGACCACCCGCACGACACGCTCCCCCGGTCGAGCCCGGCCACGGCCGGGCCGCACCGGACGGAACGCCGGCGTCACCGCTGCGGTGACGCCGGCGTCGTACCGCTCGTTACGGCGTGACGACCCTGCCGCCGAAGGTCACCACGAGGCGACCGTCGGACGCGAAGGACCAGCCCAGGGCGCCGGAGTACTGGGCGCACCGGGATCCGTTGGTGCCGGACCAGAACTGGTTCGAGCCGTCGGAGTTGCCGATGATCTTGTCGTTCGAGCCGCCGTCACACGAGGTGTTGTTCCGGAACACCGAGGAGCCGCCGTCGAAGGTGAAGTTGCGCTCGGTGTTGCCGATGCTGGCGTTGTTCGACACCTGCATCGTGCCCAGGTTGCGGTTGTAGGTGAACCCGTGCTTGCCGTTGTCGTAGGCGATGTTGCCCCGGACGATGTGGTTCACCCCGATGTCCTCGCCACCGAGCTTGTAGCCGTTGCGGTCGCCGGCCCCGGCCTGGCCGCCGTTGCTGAGGGTGCCGTTGTCGTACGCGAGGGAGGACTCGATGGTCACCGCGCCGATGGCCCCGGTGTCGCTCTTCGTGTAGAGGTCGTAGCCGTCGTCGATGTTGTTGTGGGCCACGGTGTAGCGGAAGACGTTGCCGGGACCGACGGTGAGCTTCGGGGCGAAACCGTCGGCGTCCTCACCGTCGGAGTCGACGTTGTCGTGCGACACGGTGCTCACCACGAGGTTGTTGGACGGCCACTGGTCGCGGGGCGCGTTGGCCACCAGCCGCGAGAGCTGTAGCCCCGAGTCCCGGTTGTGGCGGGTCACCGTACGCTCGATGATGTTGTTGTTTCCGGCGAGCAGGATGCCGTTGTCCCCGGCCCGCTCGACGACGATGCCGCGGATGTGCCAGTACGATCCGCCCACCGCGAGGCCACGGTTCGCGGGGTCCTCACTCTGGGCCGAGAAGTTCAGGACCGGGGTCTCGCCCGGGTAGGCGAAGATGTTCTTGCGCGCGCTCGACGTGCCGTTGTTGCCCTGGCCGATGGTGATGGTCTGCGAGTAGCGGTAGGTGCCGCCGCGCAGGTAGATCGTGCCGCCGGCCGCGATCCGGGTGATCGCGGAGGTGAGCGTCGTCGGGTTCGCCTCCGTGCCGGCCGCGCCGTCGGTGCCGGTCGGCGCCACGTACAGCGTGCCGCTCGACGGCGGCGGGGTGGTCGGCGGGGGCGTGGTCGGCGGCGGCGTGGTCGGCGGCGGAGTCGTCGGCGGCGGGGTGGTCCCGCCCGAGGCGTACGTCTCGAACTCGGCGACCCTCGGCGTACCGGTCGCGCCGGTGATCTCGAAGTTGATTTTGCGCAGCGACGTGGCGGCGAAGTTGACGACCCCGGCCCCGGTGCCGCTGGCCAGCGTGGCGCCGGTGTCGTTGTTGACGACCCGCCAGGAGCCGATGACCCCGACGGCGCCGGCCGCCTCCCGGATGTTGATCGAGGCCACCGTGGTGGCGGTGTCCCACTTGATCGAGATGCGGCCGGTCGAGCCGGTCGGCGACCAGTACGTGCTCATGTTGCCGTCGAGCACGTTGCCGTAGCTGGTGCCGCTGGCCTTGCTGGAGCCGTCGGAGCCGGCTCCGAGGCTGAGGTTCGTCGCGTTGACGCCGACCGATGCGGGACTGGGGCCGCCAGCCGCACCGGACGCCTGGGTCATCGGCAGCGCCGCGGCGAGCGCGGCTGCGGCAGCCACGGCGGTGCCGCCGGCAAGAAGCTTGTGTCGCACTGTGGTTCGCACTGTTGGACTCCTCAGGAGTGAGCACGGTGCGGGGCACTACCTGCACAGCCCGACACCGCATGCGGCTTCGTGTCCGTACCCTCAGCCCGGCCAGGGATCGAAACATCGATGAAACACAGGCTAGGAAAGCGCTTGCCTGCGAGGCAAGTGCGGAGACGTGCAGGTTTGTTGCATAGGCAGCGACAGACGCCGGTCTGGGCGCGGCCGGCGCTCGCCTATGGAACCTGGCCGAGCCCTACCTGCTGAAGGGTCACCTACCCGCCATCGCCGCCACCGCACGAGGCAACGCGCTCAGCCTGCGCCCACAGTTGATTCGAACCGCACACCACAGAAAGGCCGCGGTCAGGCCGCAACGCCGAGGATCGCGGTGTCGAAACGCAGCGCGGCCAGGGACGCCTCGGCGAGCGGACCGGTGAGCGCGAGCTCGTCGCGGCGGGGCTCACCGCCGGGCAGCAGTAGCCGCAGCTGAGGCGCGCCGGTCAGGGCGGTGGCGCCTCGCCACGGAGGGTCAGACTGCGGGCGCCCCCGCGGTAACGCTCAAGCATCCCCTGGTCGGCGAGCTGCTCCAGGTCCCGGCGAGCCTCCGGCCCGCGCGGCCGATCAGGCCGGTTCGCGGACCCCGCCGGCCTGGTCACCGTCGTCCGGCAGCGGTTCGACAGGCGCTTCCGGCAGCTCGTCGGGGGTGTCGGGAAGTAGTTGCGCCGCGTCGTCGGGCACGGACTCCCGAGGATCGAGCGGCGGATACAGCTCCGGGTCGAGATCAGGGTTGGTCATCGACCAAGTATCAGCCGCGACGGCCGTCACCGCCCGTCGGCCGTACGCGGCACAGGGCGGCACCGGCCAACGACGGCCCACGCCGAGGGCCGCCGGGGCGGCCACCCGAGACCTACCCTGCTTCCTGCCGCCACCCGCTGCGCATAATGCCGACGTGCGTTCGGACGTGGGTCGTGGGGATGACGCCGCTGGAGTGGATGTCGCTGGCGGCGCCACAGGTGAGCGGACGGTGACCCGCAGCCCGCTGCTGTCCCGGACAGGTGTGGCCACCGGCGGCGGCTCGGCGTGGCGGGTCGTCGTCGGGTTCGGCGTGGTGAGCCTGGCCGCCGACATGGTGTACGAAGGTGCCCGCTCGGTGTACGGGCCGCTGCTGGCCTCACTGGGCGCGTCCGCTGTCGTCGTCGGACTGGTCACCGGCGCCGGTGAGGCGGCGGCACTGCTGCTGCGGCTGGTGTCCGGGCCGCTTGCGGACCGGACCCGCCGGTACTGGTCGTTGACCCTTCTCGGGTACGGGCTGACCGCGGTCTGCGTGCCGCTGCTCGCCTTCACGCCGCTGTTGGGCGGCGCTGGTCTGGCCGTCGCCGCCGGGTTGATCCTCGCCGAACGGCTGGGCAAGGCGGTCCGCAGTCCGGCCAAGTCGACGCTGTTGGCCGACGCCGCCAGCCGCGTCGGGTTGGGTAGAGGGCTGGGCGTCCACAAGGCACTCGACCAGGTCGGCGCTTTCGCCGGCCCGCTGCTCGTCGCCGCGGTCGTCGCGATGGCCGCGGGGACCCTCTGGCCGGCTCTGGCCGTCCTTGCCCTGCCAGGCGTCGTCGCGATGCTGTTGCTGCTCGCCGTTCGGGCGCGAACCGACATGCCGGCTGGCGGCACCCCCTCGGCGTCGTCCGACCCGCCGGCCACCCGTGCCGCACGGCGGACGACGTTGCCGGCGATGTTCCACTGGTTCGCGGCGGCGATGGCGCTGTGCACAGCGGGCCTGGTGACATTCGGGCTGATCGGCTTCCACCTCGTTCGCGCGGGCGTCGTCGCGACCGCGACGGTGCCGCTGATGTACGCGGCCGCGATGGCCGCCGGCGCGCTCGCCGCCCTCCTCACCGGCGCTCTCTACGACCGGACCGGCCCACGGGTGCTGATCGCGCTTCCGGCGCTGATCGCCGCCGTGCCCGCCCTGCTGTTCGGCGGTGGTCTGCCGCTGGCAGCGGCCGGGGTCCTGCTGTGGGGTGCCGCCGTAGGTGTGCAGGACTCCACCGTCAAGGCACTGGTCGCCGATCTCGTGCCACGGGAACGCAGAGCGACCGCGTACGGGGTGTTCGCCGCGGTGCAGGGCGCAGGTGCGCTGGCCGGCGGTGCCGCAGCCGGATTCCTGTACGAGCTCTCGCCGGCGAGTCTGACGACTGCGGTGGCCGTTACGCAGGTCATCGCCCTGGCCGTGCTCGTGGGCGTCCTGACGAGGCTGACCACGCGGGGACCCGGTGGACGCGCGGGGTGAGGGGCTAGTCGACCGCGATGCGCAGGCCACGCACCGGTGAGGCGACGACCAGGGCGAGGCTGAGCACGACGGGCACAGCCAGCATCAGGTACGCGGCCCGGACCCCGTAGGTGTCCGCGGCCAGCCCGCCGATCAGGGCGCCGAACGGAGTGCCGCCCCAGGCCAGCATGCGCCCGGTGGTGTTGACGCGGCCCTGCAACGCATCGGGGGTGAGCAGTTGGCGCACGGTGATGCCGTTCGCGTTCACGGTCAGGCGCGCCACGGCCCAGATCGCCCATCCGGCCAGCGCCAGGGTGAACGCCGAGGTGCCGGCCAGGCCGATGAGGGCCGCGACGAAGATGACGAGCCCCACGATGGACACCGTTCCCTGGCCGGCCCGACGGCTCGCTCGGGGCAGGAGGACGGCGGCGATCAGCGAGCCGACCGCGGCGGCCGCGTAGAGCAGGCCCAGACGCTGGTCCTCCGGGCGCAGGCCGAGAGCCTGGTCGGCGTGGACGACGAGCAGACCCAGCACGCCGCCGGCGGCGACGTTGAGGCCGAAGCCCGCAGCGGTCAGCGTACGCAGGACCGGCGTTCGCCAGAGGTAGTGCACTCCTTCGAGGATCTCGGCCCGCAGCCGGCGGGCCACTGCCGGCCCCGGATCCGACCCGGTCCGGATCTGGGCGAGCAGCGCGGCGGACACCAGATAGGTGGCGGCGTCGACGGCCAGCACCAGGGTGGGGTCGGCGATCGCGGCCAGGAGTCCGGCGGCGGCGGGTGCGGCGATCTCCAGCACGATCTCGGTGGACCAGATGAGGCTGTTCGCCCGGGTGACCGCTGGCTTGCCGACGATGCGTACGAAGGTGCCCCAGGCCGCGGCGTCGAACCAGCAGAAGCCGCAGCCCACGCCGAACGCCACGACGAGCAGGTACCAGGAGGCCAGCGCATCGAACAGCGCGGCGACCGGCACGGTGGCGAGCAGGAGAGCGCAGCACACGTCGGCGGTGATCATCATGCGCTTGCGCGGCAGGCGGTCCGCGGCGGCGCCGGCGAAGAGCCCGAACAACAGGTACGGCAGGGCTTCGAGGCCGACCACCGCCGCCGTCAGCGTCGGGGAGGCGCTCGTACGGTAGACCAGCAGCGGCAGGGCGACGGCGCTGGCAGCGGTCCCGGCGACCGAGATCGATCGGGCGACGTACCAGAAGGAGAAGTCACGGTGGAACAGCCGGCGTCCTTCGACGCCGGCTGCCTCGGTGCGCTGTGTCACGGCCTGCGTCAGCCCAGCAGGGCGAGTTGCCGATCGTCGATGCCGGTCAGCGCGAGGTGCAGGTCCGCCGCCAGATCGTCGGCGAGGCGAGCCGTCGGCGCACCGTCCCCGTCGCCCGGGTGGAAGCACGCGGCGCCGCCGCCACCGCCGGGCCAGACGTTACGGGCCACCGGCTCGTCGCCGTTGTCAGCGGGGTGGAAGCACAGGGTGCCGCCCGGGGGAGACTGACGAGCCGTCAGCTCACCGTTCTCGTCGGCGGGGTGGAAGCACAGAGTGCCGCCGCCCGGGGAAGAATGACGAGCCATCAGCTCACCGTCCTCGTCACCGGTGCGGAAGCAGGAGCCGCCAGCAGACATGTTGTCCCTCATCTCGTTCGAACTGGATCTGGTCGGGTGCCCGTCGCCCTATCCGGCGACGGCCACAGGTGCCACCCCCGCCCGGTCGGGATGACGGGCACCCCGTGCCGCACCAGGCTGAAGCGCTCCAGCCCTGGGGCGATCGTGGTGGCCACCGCGATCGGTGAGCCGACTGGCGCGACCTCGCACACGTGGTAGCCGATGCCGTGCCAGGCCAGAGCCCGCCCGACGCGCTCCAGCCCCCAACCCGGGCTGCCGTCGCCGGGCATGTCCGCGCGTAGCGGCGCCGCCCGCACCGGGCCGGAGAGCAGCTCGTCGAGTGGCATCAGGGCACACCGTTGCAGTGCCGGCCAGGCCGCCAGACGCTGGACCGCGGGCGAGTCGGCGGTGGATGCGGAGAGCGCACAGACCTGGATCAGCTCGCCGAGGGCACGCGACGCGGCGTCGGAGGCCCAGAGCGACGCGCCGGCCCCGAGCCGGGTCGGCCCGCCGCTGGCCGCCGGGCTGACCGCCACGTACACCGGCACGTCCAGGTCCGTCGTGATGTCGAGCAGGTGTACGGGTGCGCCGGCCGCCCGTACGGCATCCGCGTGCAGCGAACGCAATCCGTCCGGCAGTTCGCCGACGGGTACGAGGTCGACGTCCGGGACTCCGGCGACGTACCAGCGCAGCAGCGCCTGACCGAGCCCGTCGTGTTCGATCAGCTCGCAGAGGCCGTGGTAGACGGCCTCTGCCAGGTCGACGCCGGCGGCGGTGCCCAGGCTGGACGAGTACCGCAGCAGACTGCGGTACGGCCGGACGTCGTCACCCGCCACCGGCCACCGGTAGTAGCGCGGATCGGTGAGGAACGTGGGATAACGGACCCCGCCGTAGGAGGCACACGCCGCGACGGAGTCCGGAAACTCCGCCGCCCACCGCTGCACGGCCAGGTCGGGCTCCAGGGCGGACTGCCCGGCCACGACGCTCGCCGGCACCAGCCTGGTGGCGTCCGCGGTCCATCGGCGGTTGTCCCGGGCCGACATGAGATAGCGCTCCAGGGCCTCGAAGTACGCGCTCGCCTCGCCCTGGGGACCAGCTCCCTTTCCCACACCGACGGCGACCTGTGCTCCGTCCCGGAACAGCGTGACGCGCATGATCGGCGACGCGGCCGGGCCGAGGACCGCCGCCCGCGCCGTGAGGCCGAGCCGGGCGATCTCCGCTGAGGCCGTCGCGAGGGCGCACTCGGCGGGCACGGATCGGAACGACACCGCAGCCTCCCCCGGGACCATCCATCGGCCCGGACTGTGTCAACGAAATGCTTCGATGTCAACGGCTGGCAGCGGAATCAGGGGGCACGCGGACGTACCGTGCTCTGGGGCCGCCGCGGCCCCGCAGGCAGCAGCAGCCGCGGTCGAGGCCCCGGAAGCAGCCCTGATACATCGAGCCAGGACTCTTCTCACTCCCCGCCGAAAAAGACTTCCATCAATTGGATTCATGGATTCTACGATGGAATGCGGCCGTAAATCGACTGTACGATCCAGCAAACCATTCGGACCATTCAATCGGCGCGTCGTACGTCTGCCGGAATGGCCGGAACAAAGGGAGGCTGGGAGATGAGGCTCCACCGCCACACGATCTTCGCCCGCGAGCGCCGAGCCGGAACGGCCGCCATGGCCACGCTCGCCACCACGGTCCTGCTCCTCACCGTGGCTGCCGGACCGGCCACTGCGACACCGGCCACCGAGGCGCGGTCCGGGGCGACCGGCGAGATCCTCGGCGCCGGCAACGCCACCCCCGTGCCCGGCAGCTACGTGGTCACCCTCAAGGACAGCGGCGGTACGGTCGCCGATCGGCAGGCTGGCGTGTCCCGCCTCGCCGACCGGTACGGCTTCCGCCCGGACCAGGTCTGGCGCGACGCGCTGAACGGCTTCTCCGTACGGACCTCCGAGCCGGTGGCCCGCCGGCTGGCCGCCGACCCGGCGGTGGCGGTCGTGGAGCACGACCGTCTGACCAGCTTGGCCACCACCCAGACGAACGCGCCGTGGAACCTCGACCGGATCGACGCACCGCTGGGACTCAGTGGCACCTACAACTTCACCAGTGTCGGGACCGGCGTCCGGGCGTACATCGTGGACAGCGGGATCCAGATCGGCCATGCCGACTTCGGCGGCCAGGCGGTGTACGGCTACGACGCCGTCGACGGCACGCTCCCGGCCAACGACTGCAGCGGGCACGGCACCCACGTCGCCGGCACCGTCGGCGGGACGACCTACGGGGCGGCCAAGAACGTTGTGCCGGTCGCGGTCAAGGTGTTCGACTGCGCCCTGCCGAGCACGCTGTCAATGCTGATCAACGGGATCAACTGGATGATCGCCAACCACCTCGCCGGGCAGCCGGCCGTGGCGAACATCGGCGTGCTGACCAGCCCCACCGTCGCACTCAACACCGCGGTGACGAACGCGGTCGCCGACGGCATCACGGTAACGGTTCCGGCCGGCAATTCGAACGTGAGCGCCTGCACCGTCTCACCCGCGTCGGTGCCGGCCGCGCTGACCGTAGGCGCGACGTTGACGAACGACAACCGGGCAAGCTGGTCGAACTTCGGCCCCTGCCTGGACATCTTCGCTCCCGGCGATCGCATCACGTCGGCCTGGTGGAACTCGATCACCGCGACCCAGACGATCAGCGGCACCTCACACGCCGCGCCGCTCGTCGCCGGTGTCGCCGCTCGCGTACTCAGCAACAACCCGACCTGGACACCGGCCCAGGTGGCCAGCTACCTGTTCAGCGTCGCCAACCCGGTAGTGATCAACCCGGGGGCCGGCTCGCCCAACCGTCTCCTGTACCTGTCCCCGACGCTCTGACCCCACAACGCTGACCAGAGTGGATATCGGGTTTCCCCCCTGAGGTACCGGCGCCCCGACCATGATCCAGGCCAGCCGACACGCAAACGCACTGGCCAGCACCAACCGGCACGGACCCCCGCCGGACAGCACGGCGACAAGAAGCACCAGATCCAACTCCTGGGAAGCTTCGTCCCAAACCGCAGAAGCGACCAAGGCCGTGACCCGCGTTTCCGCTGGTCACGGCCTTGATCGTGAAGTGCGCCCGAAGGGACTCGAACCCCTAACCTTCTGATCCGTAGTCAGATGCTCTATCCGTTGAGCTACGGGCGCTCGGTGCTTGGCCAGTCTACACACCCGGCTTTCGCGCGGAGACTCCGGGATTCGAACCCGGGAGGGGCTTTAAGACCCCAACCGCATTAGCAGTGCGGCGCCATAGACCAGACTAGGCGAAGTCTCCCTGGTGGCCCTGCAGACCACCGCGCCCGAGGATACAGGGCCGCACCCATCAGGAGCAAAGCGACTTCCCCGGTCCGCCCCTCCGCCCGCGCGACGGGCTGTCCCGCACCAGGCCGGGACTCGCCCCGGCCTCGGCTTTCCCTGCTGTGCACGGGCGTGATCAGGACTACGCTCCATCGATATGCAGGAGCAGCCGCCGCGCGAGCCGACCCGCCGAGAGCCTGCTGAGGGAGCGCGCCGCCGCTCCCCGAAGGCGACCTTCAGTCCGCCCCCCGCGCCGGAGCCGGCCGGGCCGGAGGATTCCGGGAAGCGCCCTCGGCGGGCGCAGCCGGCGCCTGCGGTGCTCTTCCAACCGCCCTCGGCCGATCCGCCGCTACCCCGCCAGGCCGACCGCACGACCGAACCGACGCCACAAGAACAGCCCGACCAGGCCGACCGCACGACCGAACAGGCACCACGGAAGCAGCCCGACCAGGCCGACCGCACGACCGAAAAGGCACCACGGAAGCAGCCCGGCCAAGCCGGCCGCGCTGCCGAAAAGGCACCACGGGAGCGGCTCGGCCAGGCGGACGAGACCGGCAGGAGTGACGTCGCACACACCGGCGACGGCGTGCCCACCGCTGCCGGCGATCAGCCGGGGTCCGCCACCGCTGCGGGCCCGCCCGGCTCCGGCACGCAGACCTCTGGCGGTAACGCCACCCCCGCCCGCAAGGCGCCCGGGAAGAGGGCGGTCGCGAAGAAGGCCGCGCCAACGCGACCGCCCACAGCAAAGGAGGCAGCAGACCAGGTCGACGCGACGACGCTGGCGGAGGCCGCGGAGCCGGGAGCGGCGGCGAAGGAGGCCGCAGAGCCGGCCACGACGGCGGCGGTAGCCACAGAGCCGGGAACGGCGGAAGGCGCGGCGCCCCCGGCGGCAACGAAGGGCGCACCCGCTCGGAAGACCACAGCCGCCCGGAAGGCCGCGCCCGCGAAGAGGGCGACACCCGCGAAGAAGGCCACACCGGCCGCGAGGGCCGAGCCTGCCCGGAAGGCGACGCCCGCGAAGAAGGCCGCCCCGGCGACGGTCGCTGCCGAGGCCTCGGTCCAGCCCTCCGTCCAGGCCCCGACCGCCGCGCCCCCGCAGGAGGTCGAGCGGCACGCTGGCGACGGGGCGGCGGGGACACCGCCGGGGCGTACGCCGGAAACGGTCCTTCGGCTGGCCGCCGCGCGGGTGCTGGAGCATCCCGCGTTCGCGCCGGAACTGCTGGCCCTCGCCGCCGTCGAGGCGTTCGGGCCGCGTGCCCGCGACTGGGCGCAGCGGCTGCGCGACGCGTACCCCGATGCGGGAGCGGACGGCTTGGCGCGGCTCGCGACCCGGCGGTTCGTCCGGCAGGCCGGGGTGGGCGGGGCGGGCGCCGCGCTGGCGGGGCTCTTCGCGCCGGTGGCCGAGCTGGCGGCCGTGCTGTGGGCACAGGCCAACCTGGTGCTGCACCTGGCGGCGGCGTACGGCCGGGATCCGGCGCATCCGGACCGGGCGGTGGAGCTGCTGGTGCTGACCCGCGTGCACCCGGACGCGGAGAGCGCGCGGGCCGCGTTGGCGGCGGCCCGGGCGGCGGACGCGCCCGACGAGGCGGGCTGGCCCCGGGCGGCGGAGGCGGCGTGGCGGCTGGCGGCGCCGTTGGCCGCCCAGGCCGGCGGCTGGCTGGCGCTGCGGGTGGCGTCCCGGCTGCTGCCCGGCGCGGCGGTGCTCGTGGCCGCGGCCGGGGACGCGGCGGCGGCCGAGCGGCTCGCCGCCCGTGCGATCAACGCCTACCGGCGACCACGCCCCGCTGATCCCCGACGGCCTGCGCTCGGCTGAGCGGAACACGGCGGAGAAGGACGCGGGCCGCTGGTAGATCTTGGTAGGAAACGGCCCCCGGAGGGGCGCTTTCCGACCAAGATCTACCGGGGCGGCACCCGGCGGGAGTCAGAGCCAGTCGAACCATTCCCTGGGCAGCAGGGCGTAGCCGAGGAAGGCCACGATGTCGAGCAGCGTGTGCGCGACGACCAGCGGCATGACCCGGCGGGTGCGCAGGTAGAAGAGGCTGAACACGACGCCCATCACCACGTTGCCGAGGAAGGCGCCGAAGCCCTGGTAGAGGTGGTAGGAGCCGCGCAGCAGGGCACTCGTCGCCACGATCGCGCCGACCCGCCACTGGAGCTGGCGCAGCCGGGTCGTCAGGTAGCCGACGACGATCACCTCCTCCAGCACCGAGTTCTGCACGGCGGCGAGGATCAGCACCGGCACCGTCCACCAGAGGTCGGGCAGCGCGGCCGGCACCAGCGTGGCGTTGACGCCGAGCTGGGCCGCCGCCCAGAAGAGCGCCAGGCCGGGCAGGCCGATCAGCGCGGCCAGGCCCGCGCCGCGGGTCAGGTCCTGACCGGGCCGCCGGGCGTCCAGGCCGAGCGTCCGTGCCGGATCGCCGGGGTCCCGCGCCAGCAGGTGTACGGCGAGCAGCACCGGCAGCAGCGCGAAGACGATCCCGAGCAGCTGGTACGTCAGGTCCAGCCACGGCCGGGGTGACACCGACGTGTTGAGCGCGGCGGTCTGCTTCGACAGCGGCCCGTCGGCGGTCAGCTTCGCCACGATCGACACCGTCGCGTAGACGGCGGACTGGCCGAGCGAGAGGCCGAGCACGAGCAGCGTCTCGGTGCCGAGCATCCGGCGGGTCGCCGGGCGTTGCAGCTCAACGGTCACCGCACCACTCTGCCCGACGCCGAGGGCCGACGGCACCGGTCGACGGCACCGGCCGGCGGCACCGCCCGAACGAGCCTCACGAGCCGATCGCACATTCTGTGCGACCGGCCGGCACGCTCCGTGGACATTCTATGGGTGCCCGATCCGCCGTCAGGAGAAGGAGCGCGCCCTCGTGGACGACTTCGCAAGGCTGCTGAAGGAGAGCTGGACCCTGGTCGAGGAGCACCGGGAGCGGCTGAGCGGTCACTTCTACGCCCGGCTCTTCCTGCTCGACCCCGAGCTGCGCAAGCTCTTCCCGGTGGAGATGACCGGGCAGGGCGACCGGATCCTGGAGGCGATCGTCACCGCCGCCCAGACGGTCGGCGACCCGGAGAGCTTCGACGAGTACCTGCGCTCGCTGGGCCGGGACCACCGCAAGTACCACGTCGCGGCGGCGCACTACGAGACCATGGGCGTCGCGCTGCTGGACGCCCTGCGCAGCGTCGCCGGCGACGGCTGGAACCTGGAGTACGACCAGGCGTGGCGGGACGCGTACGCGGCGATCACGGAGAAGATGCTGGCCGGGGCGGCGGCCGACGACAACCCGCCGTTCTGGCACGCGGAGGTGCTGACCCACGAGCGGTACGGCAGGGACACGGCGGTGCTGACCTGTCGGGCGTTGCAGCACCCGCTGCCGTGGCGGGCCGGCCAGTACGTCAGCGTGGAGGTGCCCCGCCACCTCCCCCGGGTGTGGCGCACCTACTCGGTGGCGAACGCCCCGAACGACGACAACCTGCTGGAGTTCCACGTCCGTACGCCGGAGGGCGCCGGCTGGGTGTCCGGGGCGCTGGTCCGCCGGGTCAAGCCCGGCGACCTGCTCCGGGTGGCGGCGCCGATGGGGTCGATGACCCTGGACCGCTCCTCGGAGCGGGACATCCTCTGCGTGGCGGGCGGCGTCGGCCTGGCTCCGATCAAGGCGCTGGTGGAGGAGCTGGCCGGCTACAACCGGACCCGCTGGGTGCACGTCTTCTACGGCGCCCGTACGGCGGCGGACCTGTACGGCCTGGCCGGGCTCCAGGAGTTGGTGGCCGCGCACCCGTGGCTGTCGGTCACTCCGGCGTGCAGCGAGGACCCCGACTTCGACGGCGAACTGGGTGACATCCCCAACGTGGTCAGCCGGTACGGCCCGTGGACGGCGCACGACTGTTACGTCTCCGGTTCCGCCCGCATGGTCCGGGCCACCCTCCGGGTCCTCGCCGAGGACGGCGTCCCGCCGGAGAACACCCGCTACGACACCTTCGGCAACCTCTAGAAGCGTTCCTCCCCCCATACCGGGGCGCGTGCTCCTGCCCCCTGGGGCACGCGCCCCGGTCCCCCAAGCGGGCGGACCGGCACCGCCCCGCACGACCACGTCCGCCCGGCCGTCCCCCTTCCCACCCGGGCGGACGTGGTCGTGCCGCCGGTACGCGTGCGTGCAGGTCAGTAGCGCCAGGGCCGGCCGGTCTCGCGGTACTCCTCGACCGGCACCAGCGGCACCCCCGGCGCCATCCGGTCGACGTAGAGCCGCCCCTCCAGGTGGTCGATCTCGTGGGCGACGAGCCGGGCCATGCCGAACTCGAACGAGGTGATGATCCGGCTGCCGTCGTACTGGGCGTGCTCCACGTCGAGCCGGAGCGGCCGGGGCACCAGGCCACGGTGGTCAAAGAAGGAGAGGCACCCCTCGTACTGCTCGTCGCTGTCGGGAGAGGCGTCGACGACGCGGGGGTTGAGCAGCACGACGGGTTCGGCCGACCGGTCGGGGGGCCGGACCACCGCCACCGCCCGACCGAGGCCGAGCTGCGGGGCGGCGATGCCCACCCCCTTGCGGAACGGGTGCAGCTCGTCGAGGCGGACCAGGGTCGCCGCGAGGCGGTCGGCGACGTCCCGGGCCTCCCGTTCCTCGCGGGGCAGGTCGAACGGGCGGGCCGGCTGGCGGAGCAGGTCGGCGCCGCGCTGCACGATGCCGATGCCGCGCATCCGGTCGCTGGGCCGGATCCGCCCGGCCTCCTCGGGCTCGGCGTCGGGCCGGCTGCGGAACCGCCACTGCAACCGGTACCGCGCGTTGAGCGGCGGGTCCTCGGTCGCCCAGTCGAAGATCACCCGGTCGGCGTCCTCGCGTCTGGTCACGGGCGTGCGCAGCGGGCCCTCCTCCGCCGAGAGCGAGGTCTCCGCGCCCCACACCTGCGGGTCGACCGCGGCCGGAAGGTCCAGGCGTACGGCCATCTGCCGGGTGGGCAGCCGGACGGCCCGCTGGAACCAGGGGCCCCACTTGTCGTGCCCGACGCAGTACGCGTACTCGATGGTGGCCCGGTCCCCCGGGTAGAGGGGGAAGCGCCGGTCGGCGTTCTCGAAGAGCAGCCACAGCTCCTTGAAGGCGTCGCGGTCGTGCTTGGCCCGCCAGTGCATCGCCTCCCGCTCGTCCCCGTCCTCCCGGTACGCCCGCAGCCGCAGCTCGGCGAAGGTCAGCGGGTGTTCGCGGTGGTGCAGGTTGGAGCGCCCCGGGTCGTTGGGGTAGCGGTCGACGGCGATCCGCACCAGGTAGCGGGTGACCGGCTCGGTGCCGGCGTTGTACAGCTCGCGCCGGATGACGCAGCGGTAGGCGTCGCCGAGGTGGGTGAGGGTGGCGAGTTCCCGCTCGACGATCAGTCCGGTGCCGGGCGGCATCCACTGCCCGGGTACGGGTGGGTCCCGGTGTGCCCGCTCGGCCCGGGCGTGCCGCAGCTCGTCGTACTCCTTGAAGCGCTGCCAGATCGCGCCGCCGGCCTCCAGCACGGCCTCGGCGCGGCGCGCGAAGTCCTCGGTGGGGCGGTGCCGGCGCCCCTCGACGTGGCTGACGTACGACGGGTCGAAGCCCATCAGGGTGGCGAGCTGCTTCTTGGACAGCCCCCGCCCCGTGCGGTGCCGGGCGATCTCGGCGGCGAAGGAGTCGGCAGCCCGATCGAGCGGTGAGGTCATCAGCTTCCTCGTGGCCGGGAGTATCAGTTTCACGTTCTGTGGCGACGCGCACACGGAACTGGCACCTTGCCGACACGAGCCTTGACAGGCAGCGATGCCTGTCGATACTGGGGCGACGTTTTCCGCCCCGATGACCGGGTAGTACGCCGCACGGGTGGAGTGACCGGCGCCCCTTCAGATCCGACGCAGGCGAGCCTTCCCTTATCTCGCCAGATGTGGTTAGGCTAGCCTTAGCTCAGCGACGGGCGGGTGCCCGCCGACAGCGACGACGGGGTGGGTGAGTCCAGTGACAGCGGTGATGCCGGAGCGCCACACCGCCGCCGCGCCGCTGGCCCCGGTCACCGCCGCCATGCGCGCGATGTTCGGCACCGACGACGTGCCCGGTCTCGCGCCCGGCCTGCTGGTGCACGACGAGTTCGGCTGGCGCCCGGCGACCACCCTGGTCGACGGCACCCTCCTGCCGGAGTTCCTGCGCTCGGCCAGCTCGCGCTGGGGCGGCACCCCGCACGCCTGCGCCGCGCTGGCCTGGAAGTCGTACAGCTACTGGACGGCGCTGCCCGTGGCGCTCGGCTGGGCCTCGGCCCGACGGGTGCCGTTGCTCGACCCGGCCGACGTGCTGATCCACTTCGAGGACCACCGACCGCTGCTCACCATGGGCCTGCGCCGCTCGACCACGGTCGCGGTGCTGCCGAGCGACCCGCTGGCGCTCGCCGGGCTGCCCGAGGTGCGGGTCGTCGCGGACGAGGCGGAGCTACTCCGGGTGCTCCGGGCCTCGCTGCTCGACGCCCACCTGGCCCCGATGGTCGCCGCGATCCAGGCCGAGGTGCGCATCGGCGCGCGTACCCTGCTCGGGTCGGTGGCCTCGGGCATCGCCCACGGCGTCCTCCGGGCCGCCGACGGCCTGCCCGGCTCGTCGGTCGAGACGATCGAGACGCTGCTCGGCGCGCTCGACCTCGCCGACCTGGTGGAGCTGGTCCCGGGCGCGAACGGCGAGCCGACCGTGCAGCGGCGCACCTGCTGCCTGGCGTTCACCCTCCCCAAGCCCAAGATCTGCCAGGGCTGCTGCGTCCGCCAGGCCTGACCGCCGGCCGACGGACCGCCGGGCGTCAGTCGGTGAACGGGCGGACGTCCCAGAGCCAGACCCCACCGGTGTACGTGGGGCGGACGCCGGTCAGCTCGGTCATGCCCCGGCGCAGCGCGTCGGCCTGCCGGTGCGGCCCGAGGACGACCGCGCCCGCCCGCCAGTACCGCAGGTCCCCGACCGCGTCGACCCGTGCCTGCGGGGTGATCGGCGGCACCGCGCCGGTCCGCCGGATCTCGGCGAAGAACTCGCTGGTGGGGCGGGGCGGCGCGGAGAACAGGGCGACCCGGTCCCGGCCGGGGCGGGTGTCGGGGCCGAGGAAGTAGCCGCGGGCGATGGGCATGTCCAGGCCGGTCCGCGCCGACCAGCGCAGCGGATCGGCGTAGTGGGTGTCGGGCAGCGGGAGGGTCACGATGCTCCGCCCGCCGTCCGCGTACGGCCGCCAGGCGCCCGAGGTGACGAAGGCGGGCACGGGGTCGAGCCGGGTGGTGGGCAGCGGGGTCGGCAGGATCGGCAGCAGAGCCATGACCAGCACCGTGGCGGTGGCGAAGCGGATCTGCGGGCGTGCCCGCGGGTGCCGGGCGGCCAGGGCGCGCGCGTGGTCCGCCCCGTAGGCGAGCAGCACCCCGACGATCGGGGTGATCGCCAGCGCCCACCGGGTCGGCACCACCGAGTGCAGAAGGGGCAGGTTCTCCAACGCCGCCCACGGGCCGGGTATCCCGGTCCCCCTGCCGTTCAGCTGCACCTCCCGTCCGAGGGAGAGCAGGCCGAAGAGGAGCGCGAGGACGGCGAGTCCGCGTACCACGACGTGCCGGCGCAGCCACCAGACCAGGGCGACGACGAGCACCACCAGCGGCCAGCCGAAGAAGGCGTTCTCCTCGGTGGGGTTCTTCGCCAACCCCTGTGCGCTGCGGGCGTCACCGGCCAGGGACTCCCGCGAGTACGCCACGAACGACGCGAGGTCCGTCGAGTAGCCCCGGATCAGCCAGGACAGCCCGTGGTACGCCCCCGGGCCGAAGAACTGGACGTGAAGCGGATACGCGAGCACCACCAGTGCCGCGACGGCGGCCACCGCCAGGCCCGCGAGGAACGGCCGGACCCGCCGGCGCAGCTCGGGCCGGCCGAGGGCGAGCGCCCCGACCACCACGCCCAGCCCGATGGCGGTCATCAGCAGCACCTCGAGGTTGAGGAAGGCCTGCCACACGATGACCGCCGCGAGCAGCAGCCCGTTGCGCAGCCAGCGCCCCGGCTCGGCGAGCCGCAGGGTGCGCCAGACGATCAGGGGCACCACGTACTGCGAGACGATGTTGGGGTGCGCGTTGGCGTGCGAGACCATCGCCGGGGCGTACGCGCAGAACGCGGCGCCGAGCCAGGCCGGCCCGCGGGCGCCGACGACCACCCGGGACAGCAGGAAGTACCAGGCCGTCGCCGTGGCGATCATGCCCAGGGTGAGAAAGAGCAGAAACGACGCGCGGGTGCCGAGCAGGAGTGTGACGGGCGTCATTGGCAGAGATACGGATAATACGGACGTATTTGCCATCAGATTGACGGTCTCCGGCACGTTCATCCGGTCCGAGGTGAATGGATCAACAAAATCGGTCACCACGCGCGCGCCGTGCGCCATCATCCACTCGAACTGCGACTGGTCGGTGCGGTTGTCCCGGATGCCGTGCGAGGGGCGCAGCCAGAGCCGCGCGGTCACCCAGAAGCCCAGCACGACGAAACTCGCCACCGCGGCGGCGTCCGTCCACCACCCCTTCCAGGGCCGTACGCCCCGGTCGGGCCCGCCCACCGACGCCCCGGGCCCTGACTCGCCAGCGGGGAGGCCCGATTCAGGAGTAGTCATGACGATTCGTAGAGTAGTCAGGCTATGACGCCGAGGTGACATGTTTCGGGGTACTGCCGTACCATGTGCCGGGTTCGCCGACCGCCGATCACGTGCCCACCCCCGACCGCATTTCGGCCACCACGGGTGCCCCGATTTCTCTGTTGCCAGTGCGGATGTTTCACTCTGTCGGTCCAGGCGCGGGTCGAGTTCATATCGTGAGGAATCGACGCATGGCAGAAATCACTGGGGATCAGCGCGTGCAGTCCGAGGTCCTGGAGGGTCTCGCGACGGCGGTCAACCACCGACGCTGGTTCGTCGAGCTGGCCCTGCCGTACCTCGGTGACAACCCGATCGAGATCGGCAGCGGGCTCGGCGACTACGCGCTGGAGTGGGCGGAGCACCTGCCGCGCTTCACCGCCACCGAGGCCGACCCGGACCGGCTCGTCCTGCTGAAGGAGCGGCTGGCCGACCAGCCCCGCATCGAGGTCCGGCAGATGCTGCTGCCGCACTCCGACCGGGGCGACTACAGCGCCGCCGTGTCGTACAACGTGCTGGAGCACATCGAGGACCACGTGGGCGCGCTGCGCAGCATGCGCGACCTGGTCCGGCCGGGCGGCAACGTCATCATCATCGTGCCCGCCTTCCAGTTCGCGATGAGCCCGGCGGACATCGCCACCGGCCACGTACGGCGCTACACGAAGAAGACCCTGGCCGCCGCGATGACCGACGCCGGCCTGACGGTGGAGAAGATCCACTACGCGAACGCGCTCGGCCTGATCGGCTACTTCATGGCGACCAAGGTCTTCCGGCTGATGCCGAAGGAGGGCCCGATGGTCAAGGTCTACGACACCCTCGTGCTGCCCGCCACCAAGGCGGCGGAACAGCGCGTCCTCCCCCCGTTCGGCCAGTCGGTCTTCGCGGTGGCCCGGGTCCCCTCCTGAGGCCGGGCCCGGTCCGGGTTACTCCTTGACCTGGTAGGTGGGACGGATCACGGCGCGGGCCAGGGTGTGGAAGGCCAGGTTGAAGCCGACGACGGCGGGGGTCGCGGCGGGGGTGACGTCGAGGCGCTCCACGTCCAGGGCGTGCACCGCGAACACGTAGCGGTGCGGCCGGTCGCCGGCTGGTGGGGCGGCGCCCCCGTAGCCCCGGTCGCCGTAGTCGTTGCGGACCGTGAAGGCGCCGCCGAGGTCGTCGCCGGCCGCGCCGCGCGGCAGCCGCGTCACGTCGGCCGGCAGGTTCACCAGGACCCAGTGCCAGAAGCCGCTGCCCGTCGGCGCGTCCGGGTCGAGGCAGGTCACCACGAAGCCCTTGGTCTCGGCCGGGAAGCCGGACCAGGCGAGCTGCGGCGAGATGTTGTCGCCCCCGACGCTGCCGTGGGCGTACGCGGCGTCCATCGGCTCGCCGTTCTGCACGTCGTCACTGGTCAGCGTGAACGACGCAACGGTCGGCAGCAGGTCGTACGGGTCCGGGGCGATCGGTCGTTCCAGGGTCATCGGGGGGGTCCTTCCGGTGGGCGGTTGTTCTCCGCACCTTCTTACCCCGTCGGCACCCGCGATCGAACCGGCAGCGCCGGGCGGTGTCAGCTCCCGTACAGGCCGTGCCGTTCCCAGCGGCGCAACATCTCGTAGCTCCGCTCGACCTCGGCCGGGTCCTCCGCGGCGAGATAGAGGTAGCCGGGCGAGCTGAACAGGTCGACGGTCTGCGGCAGTCCGGCCCCGGGGGAGCAGCGCGCGGCGATCGCCACGGCCGCCGGCAGCTCCGACAGCCGGGCGTACCAGTCCCCCGCCTGGGCGGCGACGGGGACCGGGTTAATCAGCGACACGTTCCGGACGGCGGCGGCCCAGCCCGGCGTACGGTCGTCGAACTGGTCGAGCGACGCCGGATCGACGAGGTGCTGGGCCTGTAGGAAGGTCTGCGACACACCGCAGAACTTGGCCACGACGTCGGGCAGGGTCGCTCCCCCGAGGCGGGCCCCGGCCTCGATCAGCACCGGCCCCCGGTCGGTGAGCATGAGCTCGGTGTGTGCCGCCGAGGACCGGACACCGAGCGCGTCGAGCACCCCGGAGACGAACTCACGGAGCTGTCGGGCCAGGGCCGAGCCCCGGTCGACCGGCTCCTCGTAGTCGTAGATGGGGCCGCCGCCCGGACCCGGCCGTTTCGTGTACCGCCAGATCTCGGCGACCCGGTGCGCGCCGGCGTACGAGACCGTGTTGACGTAGAACTCGGTCCCGACGAGCCGCTCCTGGACCAGCACGCGTCGATTGGGTACGCCGTACAGGTTGACCGAGGCCAGGACCGTCGCGCAGGCGAGGCGCACCTCGTCGAGACTCTCGCAGAACCGCACGTTGTCGGTGCCCGCGCCGTCCACGGGCTTGACGACGGCCGGGCCGGACAGGCTGGTCGCGTACCAGGAGACCGCCTGGTCCACGGACTCGAAGCACCGGCCGGCGGGCACGGCGAGACCGGCGGCGGCCACGGTCGCCGCCATCGCCGACTTGTCGCGCCGCGCGGTGACCGTGGCGATGTCGTTGCCGGGCGTGCCGAGCAGGTGGTTGAGCGTGTCGGCGAGGACCACCCCCGGCTCGGTGCCCGCGACGACCCGGTCGACGCCGAGCGCCCGCAGCCGGTCGACGAGGTGGTCCTCGTCGGCGACGAAGCCGAGGTCGACCGCGTAGTCGCCGGGGCGGAACGTCTTCAGGTAGTAGTCGTACAGGGACTCGCCGCTGCGTACGTGGACGCAGGTCACCCCCCGCTCGGCCAGCGCCCGGCTCAGCGCGCTGCCTGTGGAGTATCCGTCGACGATGGCTATGGTCGGCACGCTCTCCTCATCTCCGTACGGCCCGCCGGAGGGTGGCGGGCATCAGAAGACCTTGCCGGGGTTGAGCAGGCCGGCCGGGTCCAGGGCGGCCTTGATCGCCTGGTGCACCCGCAGGCTCACCGGGCCGATCTCGCGGGCGAGCCAGTCGCGCTTGAGCAGGCCCACCCCGTGCTCGCCGGTGCAGGTGCCGCCCAGTTCGAGGCCGAGGCGCATGATCTCGTCGAACGCGCGCCGGCCGCGTTCGAGGCTCGCCGGGTCGGCCCGGTCCACCACGATGTTCGGGTGCATGTTGCCGTCGCCGGCGTGACCGACCACGCCGATGGTCACGTCGCACTCGGCCGCGATCCGGGCCACCCCGTCGAGCAGCGCCGCCAACGCCGCCCGGGGGACCGCCACGTCGTCGATCACCATTCCACCGTTGCCGGTGGGGAACGACTCCCTGGCGAACTTCTCCATCGCCGCGTGCCCCAGCCGGCGGGCCTGCAACAGGGCCGCCGCCTCCACGGCGTCGGTGGCCGTGTGGATCTCGTCGGCGCCGGCCGCCTCGCACAGCTCGGCGAGCCGCGCCAGGTCCCCGGCGGCCTGGGGCCCGGTGTCCGCCGACGCCAGCAGCAGCGCCTCGACGTCGGTACGCAGGCCCATCGGCCGGTACGCCTCGATCGCCCGCAGGTACGTGCGGTCGATCAGTTCCAGCAGGCTGGGGGTGAGTCCGTGTTCAGCGATCCGGGCGACCGCCCTGCCGGCGGCGGCGGTGGTCGGGAAGACCGCCACCATGGTCAGCGACTCCGCCGGGGCGGGCCGCAGCGCCACGGTCACCTCGGTGATCACCCCGAGGGTGCCCTCGGAACCCACGAAGAGCCGGGTGAGGTCGTAACCCGCCACCCCCTTGGCGGTACGCCGACCAGTACGCAACACCTCCCCGGAAGCCAACACGACCTCCAGCCCCAACACGTACTCGGTGGTCACGCCGTACTTGACGCAGCACATGCCACCCGCGTTGGTGGAGACGTTCCCACCGATCGTCGACATCTCCCACGATCCCGGATCCGGCGGATACCACAACCCCTGTTTCGCCACCTCCGCCGACAGCGCCGCGTTGACCACCCCTGGCTGCACCACGGCGATGCGGCTCACCGGGTCGATCTCCAGCACGGCGTCCATCGCGACCATGCTGATCACCACCGCGCCGTCGACCGCGTTCGCCGCGCCCGCCAGCCCCGTACGCGCCCCCTGCGGCACCACCGGCACGCCGTACCGCCCGGCGATCGTCACCGCCTCGACCACATCGGCCGTGCTTCGTGGACGGACGACGACCAGCGGGGTGCCGGCCTCGCACAGATCGGCCTCGTCCTTGCGGTGCATCCGGAGCAGGTCGGGGTCGGTCAGGACGGCGTCGCCGAGCGCCGCACGCAGGTCGTCGACGAGGGGGGAACCAGACATGGCAGAGAGGGTACAGATCCGCGTCATCCGCTCCGGAGCGCGAACGTGGGCGCCCCCGATCCGGTATCGGCGCTGGTGAGAGCGGTGTGAGCGGGCCCGGCCGCTCGAACCCCTGTCCTATCGGAAGATCCTTCCGGGGTTGATCGAAGTTTGTTACCGTCTACCGCCAACGAGGGCACCCCTCCTCCAGCCAACGTCCCCCGGCCTGCCACCTCACGCTCTTCCACCCCAAGATCCGCAGCAGGACGCGCTGTCCGGCCGGGCACGGTGCCGAAACCGGGACCTGGTTCAGCTCGTGTTGCGGCAAAGGATCGTTGCCCATGACAGAGGGATTGACAGAGTGAAGCGAACCGAGCTGCACATCGTGATCGGCGGAGGTATCGCGGGCTGCCTGACCGCGATCATGCGTAGCCGCGCGGGATACCGGGTCCTTCTGCTGGAGCGGGCCGAGGCCCGCTCGTCCGAGGCCTACCCGATCTGCACGGGGGCCAGCAACATCGTCAGCGAGAACCACAGCGGTGCCGAGTATCCGTTCGATCCGCAGAGCGCCCGGGACTGCTTCGACGGGCGCCTGGTCAACGAACGCTTCTTCCCCGACCTCGTCTTCGGTGGCAAGGACCACAGCCGGGTCATCGCCTCCCAGGCCATGCAGGACAGCGGCACCGACATCATCGGCCAGTGCCGGGAGAACATGCGGGTCATCCAGGACCGTTACGCGCAGCTCTGCGCCGAGGACCCGGCCAACGCGTTGTTCGGCGCGCCGGAGCAGGTCTGCCGCGAGATCCCCGCGCCGGACGGGGTCGCCGACGTCGGCGCCGCCTTCGTCACTCCGCAGCGGGGCATCAACCCGGTCGTCGTCACCGCGCTGCTCGACCAGGAGCTGCGCCGCAGCGGCGTCGAGGTACGCGGTGGCGCCGACGTGACCGGGGTGAGCCGCCGGCCCGACGGCACCTACCAGGTGGAGTACGTCGAGGACGGCGCGCGGAAGACGGTCGTCGGCGACCAGGTCGCACTCTGTGCCGCCACCGAGACCCCGGCGATCGCGCGCCGTCTCAACCCGTCGCTCGCGCTGCCCCCCATCTACATGGCGCTGCGCCAGATCCTCTTCGTCGAACTGCCCGAGCGCACCACGAAGAACTACACGTGCCTGAAGCTCGAGGACGAGTACGGCGGCATGTTCAGTCCCTTCAGTCAGGACACCGCGCTCGTCTACTACCCGCCGGCGGCGCACATCGCGGTGCACCGCGTCGACCCGACAACCTACGCGCTGCCCGACGACTTCCGGCACTTCCTGCGCAACGGTCACCCCGAGGCGGCCGAACGCGCCCAGCTGGCGCTCCGTCAGCTCAGCCAGTGGTATCCGGAGGTGCGCGGCGCGGAGGTGGTGTCCGCCCACCTCAAGGTGGCGATCAACACCACCGACTCGTCGCGGCTGCGACGCAACGCCGGGGTGCTCGACGTCGCACCCGGTTGCACCGCGACCGTCCTGCTCAAGTGGACGATGTGCGTCGTCAACGCCCGGCGTGACCTGGAGGCGGCTCTCCGGCACTCGATCGCCACCGGCAACGCGGATCGCGACGAGTACGCCGAGCTGGTCGCCCGCGGCACCGTGCCGATCGCGCCACCATCGGATGTGCCCGCCTGGCAGCACCGGCTCGGGATCTTCGCGCGCAACATGGGGGTGCCGGAGCGACTGGCGGCGCCGTTCGTGGACGCCGGCGAGCCGGACGGCGGTCTGACCCGCGCCGTACCGTCGCTCGCGTCGAGTTGACGCTGGTCACGCTGAACTGGCGGGGACTACTACCCACTTCTGAGGCAACGCACGAGGGGATGCCACCTGCTTAGGGGGCAGCACAGGGGTTCGACCGTCTTCCCGTTGCGCGATACACCATATTCGATGATCATAGGCCCGCGTCGACTCGATGACCTTCGTCGACCTTGGCCTGTCCTGGCGGGCTTCGCGGAGCACTCCGCCCGGTCCCTACAAGCGAGGAGGGCACGATGACCACCGCACTCGATTTGACCGACCTCCGTGTGCAGGCCGACGCCACCATCGATCGACTGATCGACGAGGCAGGCCTCACCCGACGCAACAACCGGTTCTTCGCGGGCGCGAAGGAGGCCACCTCGGTGAGCCCTGCCGGTGCGCTGCGGATCGCGGAGAAGTGGCAGCGGACCACTCAGTCGTTCATGTTCACCACCATCTCCAGCCTCGGTGCGCACGGGCGACGCCTGGCTCGCGACTACACAGTGAGTCGAGAGGTACTCGGAGCGTATCAGATGGCTTACCGAGTCATCGGGGACGATCTGGACAATCGGGCGGCGGCATTCGCGGAGGTCGCACCGGAGGGTGTGGACGGTGTCCACTACCTGTGGTGGGCGGACACCATCTGCGCACCGCTGCGCTCGGCCATGGGCAGCGCGGACGCGCCCGCCGAGTCCGCCGCGCTGACCCGCATCCTCGACGTCATGGACGCCATGGCAGCCGAGGAGCTGGGTGGTGCGGTCCAGCTCCGTGTCGTGGAGACCATCGCCCTCGACATCGCGGTCGCGTTCCGGCGCCTGTACGGCAAGGTCACCGTGGACGGTCGCCAGGTCCTTCCCGAGCAGCGCGACTACGCCTGGATCGACTCGCACATCCGGGCGGAGACGGGCCACGCCGCGTCCGTCAGCGACGACGAGGCCGGCATGAGTCACCTGGTCTCCACCCCGGCCGAGGCGCAGCACTTCGTCGCGCTCGCGGAGTCGTACGTCCCGGCGTGGGCGGACCTGCTGGACGACTTCGCCCGGGACCTGTCGTAGCGCGACCAACCGAGAACGGCACTGACGGCCGCCACCGACGACGCCCCGGGCCCGTGGTGGCGACCGCCGGAGTCATCCGGCTTCGAGGATAGGAGCTGCCATGCGATCGTCCCTCCCCACAGTGGAAACAGACGCCGTCGTCAACGAAGTGAACGAGCTGCGTGCCCGCTACCAGCGCGAGACCGAGCCCGGATCGCCGGAGGCGCTGCGCCGGCTGGCCGGTTGGATCGCCGACTCGGCGTCGCTCGGTGCCCAGCCCGCGGCCAGGGCACTCGTCGAGGACCTGTCCGGCGCACACGACACGCCGCAGCTCACGGCCACGAAGCGGCACATCAACTCGCGGGCCGACAACACGCTCCTGTCCGTGTTCTCGGCCGCGTACTTCCCGTCGCTCGGTCTGGACTACCTGGAGTACGAGCCCATCCCGTCCGACCCCGTGCTCGTGGACCGCTACCCGAGCCCGACGATGCCGGTCAACCTGCTCCGGCACAGCGCCGGTTTCGACAGTCGGGTCGTCGTGGCGCTCTTCCCGGAGAACCACATCGACGGTCGCCAGGAACCGAACGACCTGATCTTCTACTTCATCGACAAGTTCGTCGCCCGGCACCGCCTCACCCGCCGGCTCATCGACGCCGCCATGGTCCCGGGCTCGTTCCCGCTGCTGTCCGGCGTCGACGACTCCGGCGTCGAGCGGGCCGCCGGTTCCTGGGTGCGGCTGCACGAGTTCCACCACCGCACGGGCAGCATGCCGATCCCGCAGTTCCTGTCCGCGAAGAGCTACAAGCCGCTGGCCGGCCTGGAGGAGATGCGGGTCGACGTCAAGTCGATGCTGGTCTGCCTCGACGACGCGGACATCGATCGTGAGCTCGCCGCGCTGACCTTCGAATTCGTCCTCGCCGAGCGGCTGCTGCGGTACTCGGTCGAGGGGATCCCGAAGCCGAACTACGACGCCATCGCGTCGCAACTGCTCTTCAACTACCTGCGCGGGCACGGCGCCCTGACGATCGACGAGGGACGGATCCGGCTCCTGCCGAGCCTGCCCGAGGCGCTGAGCACGCTCGTCACCGAGATCGCCGAGCTGGAGGACGTCGTCCTGACCGAGGGGGTCGAGGCCGCCCGCGCGGGACTGATCGACTTCACCCGCCGGTACACCCGGTACGACGAGGAGAAGCGGGAGTTCCTCCACGTGCCCTTCTTCGCCGAGCTCAAGGAGCGACTCGGCGTGTGAGCCACGCCGGCCGCCCTCCCGACGACGTGCGGCTCCGCCCCTCACCCCGCTGGAAGGTACCGACCATGACCACCGTTATGAACTCGACCGAAACCGGCATCCTCGGCACGTGCGACATCGACGCCGACAGCCTCGCCACGGACCTCGACACCATGGCGTCGTTTCCCTACACGGACAAGTACAGCGACTTCGTCTGCGGCGCCTGGAAGAGTTGCGCGGTGTGGAACGGCACGGGCCTCGGCCTCGACGCGGGACTCGACCCGTTCGAGGGCCCGGCCGTCGTCACCGACCTTGGCCAGCGCCTGCCGTACGTGCGGCACCTGGTGGGTGAGCTGTTCGACATGTCCCGCCTCAAGTACGGCCGGCTCGCCCGGCTGACCCCCGGCAGCGCGCTCGTGCCGCACCGGGACTACCTCGAACTCGACACGAACCTGATCCGGATCCACCTTCCGCTGGAGACCCACGAGTCCTGCGTCAGCTCGCACAACACGACGCTCTACCACATGAACGTCGGTGAGATCTGGTTCCTCGACGCGACCCAGGCCCACAGCGCGGTCTCCGGGTGGACGAAGGACCGCACCCACCTCGTGCTCGACTTCCAGGCCGACTCGCTCGCCGCCTGCTTCACCGGCGAGGTCCAGTCGCCCCGCATCCCGAGCACGCACCAGGTCGCGCGGCAGCCGATCGACCAGGAGGAACTCGCCGCGTTCGAGCGCGCCGGGGTGCTCATGGACACCACCAACTACCGGGACTTCCTGAAGATCGCCATCAAGACGATGTTCACCCGGGACATCACCCCGGACAACGTGTTCGACCTGCTGGAGGGGGCGGCCCGGCACTCACCCGTCGCCGCGCGGCTCGACATGATCCCCCCGATGCGGACGTACTTCCTGCTGGCCCGAGAGTCCTGAGGCGGATCATGCGACACGCCAGCCAAGTCTGTGTCGTCGTGGACGGGTACTCGACGGCCAACGCGCTCGCGCCGGCCCTCGCCGGTTACGGCCTCGGCGCGGTGCACGTGCAGAGCGACCCGGACCTGCCGCAGTTCCTCCTGCGTACCGGCGTCGACCACGCCTACCTCGACACCTACCTCCACGACGGCGACGTCAGCACCATCGTCGACCGGCTCGACCGGGCGGGCCTGCGCCCGCGCAGCGTGGTGGCCGGCGCCGAGACCGGCGTCGAGCTGGGTGACCAGCTGGCCAGGGCGCTCGGCGTGCCCGGCAACGATCCGGCGACGACCCGGTGCCGCCGCGACAAGCACCACATGGCACGCGCCGCGGCGGCCGGGGGCGTCGCCGTCATCCCGCACCTGAGCACCGCCTCCCGCGACGAGGCGGCGGAGTGGCTGCGCGCGGGGGGCTGGCTCGGCGACGCCGTCGTCAAGCCCCGAGCCAGTTCCGGCAGCTTCGGCTTCCTGCGGTGCCGCTCCGAGGCGGACCTCGACACCGCGTTCAAGAGCTGGCTGGGCGCACCCGACGTGTTCGGCGACCCCATCGGGGAACTTCTCGTCCAGCCGTTCATGACCGGCGACGAGTACGCCGTCAACACCGTGTCGGCAGGGGGCGGGTACGTCGTCTCGGACATCTGGCACACCAGGAAGCGCCACGAGGGCGGTACGGCGCTCTACGACCTGGAACGGCTCGTCGATCCCCGCGATGCCGTCTTCGAGCAACTGCACGGCTTCGTCGGGACCGTGCTCGACGCCCTGGACATCCGCGAGGGGACGGCGCACACGGAGGTCATGATGATCGCCGGTGAGCCGGTGCTCGTCGAGACCGGCGCCCGGTTCATGGGCTCGATCGACATCTCGCAACTGACCGAGGCGACGGGCACCAACGCGGTGCAGTTGGTGGCCGAGACGATCGTGGCCCCGGACCGCTTCGCCGCCCGGGTCCGCGAGGGCTGGCGTCCCGTGCTCCGCCGGCACGCCGCCATGGTGCAGTTGCTGTCCCGCCACTCGGGGACCCTCGCCGGCTACGACCTGCCGCTGCTGCGCGGGCTGCCGTCCTTCCACACCGTCGACACCTACCTGGAGACCGGCGACCCGTTGCAGGTCACCGTCAACTCGTACACGACCCCGGGCCTGGTCTTCCTGGTCCACGAGAGCCCGGAGACGATCTCGGATGACTACCGCCAGCTACGCGAACTGGAGGCAGCGGGTGCCCTGTTCCTGTCGGCCTGACCAGCGCACGCCACGGCTGACCGTCGGCGGCACCGCACGCGCCCGCCGGCGGGCCGCCGCCACGCGGGAGGCAGCCGCATGAGCGCACCGCACCGGTCGGCGTCGCAGGACCCGGCGACGGACTACCTGCGGGCGGTACGCGACGGTGAGCTGCCGCCGGACCTGCCGGCGCGCACCGCCGGCCGCGTGCTGGGGCCCGACATCGAGGCACAGAGCTTCCACCGGGTGATGTTCGTCGACGAGCGGGAGCTCGCGTCGTTCTACGCCGACTTCACGGTGCTGCTCGACGTCGTGGGGCGGCTGCCGCACCTGCTCGCGGGCGGCAGCGCGGCCGCGTTCGGCGCGCTGACCGACGTGCCGGAGGTGCTGCGCCCGCTGTTGGCCGGAACCGACCTGCCCGCCCTGGTGCCGTACGGCCGCGCCGACCTGATCCACGACGGGACCGGGTTCAAGGTCCTGGAGCTGGGCCTGAGCCCCGCCGTCGGCGGTGCCGAACGCACCGCCTGGCTCCCCGCCGTCATGGCGGAGCCGGCCTTCCGGCCCTTCGCCGAGCGGCACGGACTGCGACACCTCGACCCCATCACCGCCCTGCTCGACCTGCTGCGCACGGTGGAGACCACGCGCACGGGGCACGACGCCGAGGCACTCGGGCAGACGGAGGTGCTGATGGTCGAGGCGACCGGCGCGCTCGCCGAGTGGGCCGGCGACTGGCGCCCCCTGGGCGAGTGCCTGGAGGCGTACTCCGATCGTCCGCTGCGGACCCGCCTGGCGGAGGTCGCGGACCTGCACGAGCCGGACGGCACCGTCGCCGACCACGTCGCCGGGGCGACCCACCTGCTGCGGTTGTTCAACCTGACGGAACTCGCGGAGGAGCCGGACCCCGTGGCGGCCTGGCAGCGGCTGCATCCGGAGCCGGGCTCCTCCCTGCCGCCGATGGCCACCTCGCCGGTGCACGACATGTACAACAGCAAGGCGTGCCTCGCCCTGGTGTGGCTCCCCGAGGTGCAGGACGCGCTGACCGACGGCGAACGCGCCGCGTTGCGGCGCATCCTTCCCGAGACGACCCACGTCGACGCGGCCAGCGACCTGACCGGCTTCGTCCGCGACCGGGCGGACACCATCCTGAAACCCACCACCCTGGCCCGCGGCGAGGGCACGGTGGCCGGCTGGACGGTCGACGACGAGACGTGGCGGGCGGCGCTCGCCACGGCGGCCGGGAGCGGTCGTCACATCCTGCAACGGAGGGTCGTCCAGCGGGTGGAGCCGGGCTTCGACACCGACGGCGTCACGGAACGGGACTGGTACGCGGTGTGGGGGATGCACTACGGGCCCGGTGGGCACACCGGCTTCTCCTGCCGCCTGACCACCGTGCCGGGGACCGTGGTCCGAGGCATCGCGAACGTCCTGCTGGCACCGGTGCTGCTGCACCCGGGGGCCTGAACACCGCCACCGGTCACGGGTAGGAGATCACCCTGAAGAAGAACTTCCGCCTGCTGTGGAGCGCCGAGACCGTCAGCCAGTTCGGCTTCGAGGTGGCGACGGTCGTCATCCCGCTGTTCGCCGTGAAGACCCTGAACGCCACACCGGCGCAGGTCGGTTTCCTGGTGACCTGCGAGTTCCTGGGCTTCCTGCTCCTCGGACTACCGGCCGGCGCGTGGATCGACCGCCGGCGCGGGGAACGGGTCCTGGTGTTTTCCAGCCTGGGCCGTACGGCCGTGTTCGGGGTCGTCGCGGCACTGGCGCTGGCCGGCAACCTCACCATGCCCGCGCTGTACGCGTTGATGTTCGCGGGGAGCCTGTGCACGGTCTTCCTGGGGATCTCCTACCAGAGCGTCCTGCCGCGGATCGTGGACCGGCAGCTGCTGCCCGGCGCCAACTCGCGGGTGGAGTTCACCCTCTCGCTGGCGGAGATCACCGGCCCGGCCATCGCCGGCTTCCTGTTGGCGCTGGCCACGTCGTCGTACGTCCTCGGCGCGGCGGCCGTCTGCTTCGGCATCGCCACCGTGCTGCTCAGCCGGATCCGGGTGACCGGGGCGGCGGCAGCCCCGCCGGCACGCAACACCACGCTGGTCCGGGACGTGCGCGACGGCATCAGGTACGTGCTGCGGGTGCCGATGTTCCGGGTGATGGCCATCCGCAGCTCGACGTACAACTTCTGCAACATCGCGACCACCACCATGTTCCTGCTGCTGCTGGCGTCGGTGCTGCGGCTGCCGTCGGCGTACATCGGGATCATCTTCTCCGGCGCCGGTGCCGGCGCGACCCTCGGCGCCCTCTCGGCGGTCCGGCTGTCCCGGCGCTTCGGCGTCGGGCCGACGGTCCTCGGCGCGTGCGTGCTGGCGGGGCTCGCCTCGATTCCGCTGCCGTTCGCGCGCAGCGGTGGCTGGCTGATCGTCGCCGGCATCGGCTACGGCATCGCCTCGGGATGCATCGTCGTCTCCAACATCCTGCAACTGTCGGTCCGGCAGGCGCTGTGCGCGCCGGGCATGCAGGCCCGGTTGAGCGCGACGATGCGGTTCCTGGTCTGGGGCGTGATCCCGTTGGGCGCGTCGGTCGCGGGGCTGGTCGCGAACGTCATCGGTGTCCGCCAGACCCTCGCGCTCGCGGTCGCCGGCGAACTCGTCTCCATCGTTCCGCTGTACTTCTCGCCGCTGCGTCGGGTGGTGGAGATGCCCACCGAGCCCGAGTCCGGACCCGAGCCGGCCCCGGAGCCGCCGCCCGAGGGGGCGGCGGCCGACGGGGCGCGGCCGGAGGCACGGCAGCTCAGCGACTGAGCCGAGCGACCTCGTCGTCGTCCAGCGTGATGACGCCGGCCAGGTACTGGCGCGTCGACCCGCCCAGGATGACCCGGTCGCCGCGCAGCTCGCAGTTGGCGTGGATGGTCAGCGTCTTGCCGAGCCGGGGAGAGAACTGCCGGGAGGTCAGGCTGGTCCTGCCCAGCTCCTCCGCCCAGTAGGGGACCAGCATGCAGTGGGCCGACCCGGTGAACTGGTCCTCCGGGATCGACTGCTTGGGGCCGAAGAAGCGGGCGACGAAGTCGGAGGAGATGCCGGGGGCCGTCACGACCACCGCGCGCCGGTCGAGGGTCCCGAGCATCCGCTGGTCGGGTTCGATCGCGCGCAGGTCCTCCTCGTTGTCGTAGACCGCCATGTAGTCCATGCCCCCGTAGACCGCGGTGGGCGCGATCGACAGCCCGGCGAGCAGGGCCTCCGGCGGGTCGACCCGCTCGCGCGGCAACGCGGGGAAGGACATCACGAACTGTCCCTCCGGGGTACGGCTGACGACGAGGGGACCCGTGTTGGAGTGGAAGGTGACCTCGTCCCACTCGGGCCGCAGGTGGTTCAGCACCACGTGGGCCGCGGCGAGCGTGGCGTGCCCGCACAGGTCGACCTCCATCGACGGCGTGAACCAGCGCAGCGCGAAGCTGTCGCCCCGGTCGATGATGAACGCGGTCTCCGCGAGGTTGTTCTCCAGGCCGATCGCCTGCATCACCTCGTCGCTGAGCCACTCGTCCAGGGGGCAGACCGCGGCCGGATTGCCGAAGAACACCCGGTCGGTGAACGCGTCGACCTGGTACAGGGGAATTTCCATCGTGCCTCCAACTGGTGTCAGTGTCGTTCGCGGGCCGCCGGCCCCATCGCCTGCACGCGCTCGATGAGCTGGCGCCGTTCGTCGGCGTCCATGGGGATGGCCCAGCCGCTGGCCGCCGACTGGTGGATGTTGACCACGGCCGAGCCACGGTCGGCGCGGATGTTCAGGCCGGAGCACTCGCCGCCGAGCACGTAGAGCCCGAGCACCACGTGGTGGGGCACCGGCTCGGCACCGGCCTCGGGGGCGAACCGGCACTCGGCGAGCTGCACACGGCGCTGGGCGAGCCAGCCGTCGGGGCCGCGTTCGGCCAGCCGGACGGCGATCGTGTCCGCGTCGTGGTCGGCCCCGAGCATGACGTCGTGCCCGCCGGACGAGTGCCCGAACTTGAACACGTACTCGGCGCGGTCCGCCAGCAGGTGGTCACGGTTCTCCGGGGTCACCGAGACGGTGTGGGGCACGTAGCGGGCGACCATGTCGCGCACGCCTTCGGGCAGCAGGCTGGCGAAGCGCTCCTCCCAGAACATCGCCATCCAGCGCTTGTGCGTACGGATCTCGGCCTCGAAGAGGTTGATCACGGAGGCGCCGCTGCCGACCAGCCGGGTGATGAAGTCGTAGTCGTCGTCCATGTCCTCGTGCATGAAGCCGCGATAGACCAGGGTGCGCTTTCCGGCCGCCGGATCGAGCCACCGCTCCGGATAGTCGGCGTGGAAGACCAGCTCGACCGGCACGTCGGGCAGGCGCCGGCGTAGCGTCTCGGTCAGCAACTCGAAGCCGAAGTAGCCGACCCCGATGCGGCTCGACCAGTCACACACCACCACCCGGTCGAAACTGCCCTGGTGGAAAGCCCTGATGACGACGTCCGCGATCTGTTCCTCAGGCCTCGGCGTGCCGGCGAGCCACGGAATGTCGACCGCCTCACCCATCACCTGATAGCAGTCGTGGAACTCGAATCCGGAAATCGACGAGTCGATGTTGAATTCACAGAACTGGTATCCGGACGGAGTCGGTAGCACGTCGACGCGGGCGAAGACCTGCTCGACGGAATCCAGTTGTTCCCAATTGACGAAGGGCGCGATCTCGGCGGGCAGGCCGAATTCCGTCAACAGTTTCTCGGGAGGCCCCGACCGGAGGAACTCGCGGATCACCACCGTCTGCGCCTCGATCATGGCGCAGGCCGCCTCCGCCATCCGGTCGAACTCGTCCCGGTCGATGACCAGCGGATAGGGGATGAACCGCATCCGGGTGGCACCGAGATCGTCCATGAAGCGCCGTACCGACGGCGCGGCCGCGACGAGCGCGGACCGCGCCGGCTCGGCCTGAAGCGCGGCCACCAGCGGCGCGTTCAATTCCGCGAAATTGCAGTCCGAATTGTCGTGTCGCACCGTGAACCGCACCCCTTCGCCCGACTCGCTATTGAATCGGATGCGAGTGTACGGCACGAGCGGCTTGGCGGGCAGGGGCGAACTCGCGGTATTGATTGCGGACACGGTAAGTGTCGAACATTTCAGGGGTCGACCGGTCCGGGGTCGCCGAGTACAGTGACCGGCCGTCGGCTGGCCCCGCTTCACACGCGACGGTGACGACATCGGCCGTTGCAATCTCGATTTCGTCGCGTGACCCGTGCCGGACACGTGGCGGAGCCATTACGGGGAATCATCACCCGAGACCCGCACCCGGAAATCGGCCCGGTACGCATCCGTCATCCCCGTAGAGACAGGATCACCGCCATGACCGCACTCCTGGACGCCGTCGCCGCAGGCGTCACCATCCACGACCTCAGCCAGCCGTTCGAGGAGGGGATGCCCTGCGCGCCGAACCACCCGGGGTTCCGCCTGGCCCTGCTCCGTCGGCACGGCGACGTGGTGCGTGCCGACGGCGGTTCGTCGGCCGGCGAGCTGATCGTCACCGGCGGGCACGTCGGGACCCACGTCGACGCGCTGTCGCACATCTCGCAGGACGGGCTGCTGCACGGCGGCCACGACGCCGCCGAGGCGCAGTCGGGTGGCCGGTTCCGCGTACACGGCACCGAGACCATTCCGCCGTTCGTCCGGCGGGGGGTGCTGCTGGACGTCGCCTCGGCCCACGAAGTCGACGTCCTTCCCGGCGGGTACGGCGTGACCGCCGACGACCTCGAACGGTGCCTGCGGCGTACGGGTGTGCGGCTGGTCGAGGGTGACGTGGCGCTGGTCCGTACCGGCTGGGCCCGGCACTGGTCGGATCCGGCGGCCTACCTCGGTCTCGACACGGGCGTGCCCGGCGTCGACCCCTCCGGCGCGGCCTGGCTCGCGGAGCACGGGGTCGCCCTGACGGGCGCGGACACCACCGCCTACGAGCAGATCCCTCCCGGCGCCGGGTTCCGCGTGCTGCCGGTCCACCGGCTGCTGCTGGTGGAGGCGGGCATCTACATCGTCGAGCACCTGCGGCTGGACTCGCTGGCGGAGGCCGGCGTGAGCGAGTTCCTGTTCGTCCTCGCCCCGCTGCCGATCGTCGGCGGCACGGGCTCGCCCGTACGCCCGCTGGCCGTCGTGTGACACGTGCCCGGCCGCCTCGCGACCCCGCCCGTCGTCGCTCGGGCACGTAGTCTCGCCCGGTGCTCGAGATGCCTCTCACCGCCCGGCAGTGGCGTCGCCGGGCGACGGTCGCCGCCGCCGTCGCCTTCGCGATTGCCTGCATAGGCGCGCCCGTCAGGCAGTCGGTGACGAGGGCGATCGAGGCAGGCCGGGGCGAGAAGACGCCCGCTGCGGCGGCCGAGGCGTACCTCCTGGCGGTCTTCCAGCCGGACGACAACCCCGACATCAACCGGTGCCTGTGCGGCGACAATCGGGACGAGCTGTTTCGGCAGGCTCGCGACCTGCGCAAACAGGTCGATTCGCAGGCCACGTTCGGCGTACGGGTCGAGACGACCAACTGGCAGACCGACCCGGACGGCATGGTCTCGGCGATGGTGGACCTCCGGTTCACGGAGGTCGACTCCACGGGGAGCGTCACCTTCACCGGCGCCACCCACCGGTGGCGCTTCCACACCATGGAGGAGGGCGGCTTCGGCGGCGGCTGGAAGGTCTGCCGCGTCGACGCGCCGCCGCTGTGCGGCACCTACCTCCGCTGCTGACGACATCTCCGCACGTACACGGCGAGCCGAGCGAGCGGGCTGAAGGCTCTACTCCGAGGCTGCGTCAGGCTGCTCGGCCACGAACGTCCCTCGTGCGTGCACGGTGACGACAAGACCCCGGTCGCGCAGCTCCCGCATGGCCATCCGCACAGTGCCCCGGGCTACGCCGTAGGTCTGCTGGAGGTGCAGTTCGCTCGACAGCGGCTGACCAGGAGTTAGCTTGCCTTAGCAGCACAACGACTGCGAGCGCGCGGGCGGGACTGGATGCCCACCCGGCCGGCGCGGCAGGTCTGGATCGGCACTGCGGCTACGTGCACGTGTACCAGACCGGCGCCCTTGCCGGCGTCAACCCGACCGCCTGCCCGCGCTGGTGCGACCGGGACGGCTGCCAGCGCCGAGGCCACCACCGTTCCCGAACCCGTCACCTGGACACCAACCGGATGGAGGCGTTCATCGTCGACGTGGGCCTGGTGCAAGCGCTGCACCCGGCCGCCGAGGCAATGGTGAGCCTGACGAGCGTCGAGGACAGCGCCGCCGCCCACCTCGTGCTGTCGATGAGGCAGGCCCGGGTGCTGTGGTACCGGCTGAGCCACCTACTGGACATAGCCTTGGCGGTACGCAACGGCGCGCGCTGGGCGTAGCCGCCGCACCCTCTTCTGCACAGACTCAGGCTTGCCTGGCGTCGGAGCATCCGACAAGCAGCCCCGTGACCTTGTACAATTTATTGTACGTAACGTTGGGAGGCAGCATGCGGACCGTCCCCTACTCAGAAGTCCGACAGAACCTGGCCAAGATGCTCGATCATGTCGTGGACGACGCCGAGGAAGTGGTGGTGACCCGCTCCGGCCGGGAGGCCGCAGTCATCATCTCGTTGCGGGAGTACGAGTCGTTGAAGGAGACGGCCTACCTGATGGCCAGCCCCGCCAACGCGCGCCGCCTGAACGAAGCCGTCGAAGAGTTGCGCAACGGGGGTGGGGAGACACACGACCTGATCGACCCCGACGCCACTTCAGGTGGGGCCTCGGCCGCGTGAAGGTCCAGTTCGCCGGCCGAGGCTGGGACGACTACCTGACCTGGCAGCGAGATCGTCAGATGCTCAGGCGAGTGAACACCTTGATCGAGGACATCCGACGCAACGGCCATGAAGGCATCGGCAAACCGGAGCAGCTTCGCGGCAACTGGGCGGGGTTTTGGTCGAGACGCATCGACCAGGAACACCGCCTCGTATACCGGATCATGGACGACACGGTGCAGATCGCGCAGTGCCACTACCACTACGAATGAGCCTTCCCAGCCCTCACCGGCGGTCAGCCCCGGCCTGAAACCGGGGCTGAGCTGCACCGGAAGAGATCATCGGCCGCGGAGGCGTGTGGGATTCGAACCCACGAAGACATCGCTGCCTTACCGGTTTTCAGGACCGCGAAGCTCACGGCGCTGACCTGCTGCTATGCCCGATGACGGCCACACAGCGACACGCAGACAACACACGAACCGCTGAAGTTGACCCCTGACCGGATAGCCCAGCGGTACATGGCTGATGAGTGGGCTACGAACGAGCGCCGCCCTGGAATTGCTCCCTCTGGCCGGCATTCGTGCTGGCCAGGGGCGTTTTTGGGGCGGAGGGTGTGGGATTCGAACCCACGAAGACATCGCTGCCTTACCGGTTTTCAAGACCAGCGCCATCGGCCACTAGGCGAACCCTCCCGGGCCGCGCGCCCGAGGGTGCGCGACGTGCCTAGTCTGCCACGGACCCGCTGCGGGCGAGCGGGCACCGCACCCGCGCTGGCATGATCGACGGCATGTGGGAGAACCCGTCGGTGGTGCTGATCAGCGGAATCATGGCCGCCGGAAAGTCCACTGTGGCCGAGGCGCTGGCCCGGCGGCTGCCCCGCGCGGTGCACCTGCGCGGCGACGTCTTCCGGCGGATGGTGGTGAGCGGCCGGGAGGAGATGACCGCCGAGCCGTCGCCGGAGGCCTGGCGGCAGCTGCGGTTGCGCTACGACCTCGCGGCGGCGGCGGCGGACCGGTACGCCGCCGCCGGCTTCACCGTGGTGCTCCAGGACGTGATCCTCGGGGCGGACCTGCCGGCGATGGTCGACCGGATCCGGCACCGGCCGTTGGCGGTCGTGGTGCTCGCGCCGAGCCCCGAGGCCGTCGCCGCCCGCGAGGAGGCGCGCGACAAGAAGGGGTACGGGGACTGGCCGGTCGCCGACCTGGACGCGGACTTCCGGGCGCAGACGCCCCGGATCGGGCTCTGGCTGGACACTTCGGCGCTGACCCCGGCGCGGACGGTGGACGAGATCCTGGCCCGGGCGTGGACCGACGGGCGGGTGGGGTAGACACGGACCATGCGCGCGATGACTGTCCCGGAGCCCGGCGGACCCGACGCACTGGTCTGGAGCGAGGTGCCCGATCCCGAGCCCGGCCCGGGCGAGGTGGTCGTCGACGTGCGGGCCAGCGCGGTCAACCGGGCCGACCTGCTGCAACGGCAGGGGCACTACCCGCCGCCGCCGGGCGCGCCCGCGTACCCCGGGCTGGAGTGCTCCGGGGTGATCAGCGCGATCGGGCCCGACGTGGCCGGCTGGGAGGTGGGCCGGGAGGTCTGCGCGCTGCTGGCCGGCGGCGGCTACGCGGAGCGGGTCGCGGTGCCGGCCGGGCAGCTCCTGCCGGTGCCGGCCGGCGTCGACCTGGTCGACGCGGCGGCGCTGCCCGAGGTCGCCTGCACGGTCTGGTCGAACGTGGTGCAGGTGGCCCGGCTCGGCAGGGGCGAGACGCTGCTGCTGCACGGCGGCGGCAGCGGCATCGGCACCTTCGCGATCCAGCTCGCGGTGGCGCTGGGCGCGACCGTGGCGGTCACCGCCCGCGCCGCGAAGCACGAGCGGCTGCGTGAGCTGGGGGCGGCGCACACGATCGACTACCGGGAGCAGGACTTCGTCGAGGAGGTCCGGCGGGTCACCGGCGGCCGGGGCGCCGACGTCATCCTCGACATCATGGGCGCCGCCTACCTGCCCCGGAACGTGGCGGCGCTGGCCACGGGCGGCCGGCTGGTGGTGATCGGCATGCAGGGTGGCCGCAAGGGCGAGCTGGATCTCGGGGCGCTGCTGGCCAAGCGGGGCACGATCGCGGCCACCGCACTGCGGTCCCGGCCGCTGGAGGAGAAGGCGGAGATCGTGCGCGGCGTCCGCGAGCAGGTGTGGCCGCTGGTCGAGTCGGGCGCGGTCCGGCCGGTCGTGGACCGGCGGGTGCCGATGACGGAGGCGGCGCGGGCGCACCGGCTGGTCGAGTCGAACGACCACGTCGGCAAGGTGCTGCTCACGACCGGCTGACGCGCGGTCCGCCCCGGCGGGTCAGGGCGTCGGCGTCGGGTCCGCGACCTCGCGGGGGAGCACCAGGCGGGCGCCCGGGCCCTCGCCGGCGAGCGAGTCCTCCGGGTTGTAGAGCGTGCAGCGTTGCAGGGACAGGCAGCCGCAGCCGATGCAGCCGTCGAGGTCGTCGCGGAGCTTCGTCATCAGCCGGATCTTCTCGTTCAGCCGCTCCCGCCAGGTCGCGGAGAGCCGCGCCCAGTCCTCCGCGCTCGGCGTGCGGGACGCGGGCAGGGAGTCCAGCGCCTCCCGGATCTCCTCCAGCGAGATGCCGACCTGCTGGGAGATCCGGACGAACGCCACCCGGCGCAGCTCGGTGCGGGCGTAGCGGCGCTGGTTGCCGCCCGTCCGCTCCGCCCGGATCAGCCCGAGCCGCTCGTAGTAGCGCAGCGCCGAGGGCGCGACGCCGCTGCGGACGGAGAGCTGGCCGATGGTCAGAGACTCGTGCATCACGTCGCCTTGAGTTGAAGTGGACTTCAACTTGCAGGCTAGCGGCATGACCACGACCACCGCCAGCGCGGGCCCGGCCCCGACCGCCGCGCCACCCCGTGCCCCGACCGCCGCGCCACCCCGCCACCCGGGCGCCCCGCCGCTGCCGGGACCCGTCGCGCCGCTGTACGAGCGGGTACGCGCGGGCCGGGAGTTCAGCCCGAACGTCCGCTCCACCGTCGACGTGCTCTGGGTGCTCTACGACCGGGTCCTCCGGGTCACCCCGGAGACCGTCGACGACCCCGGGCGGGACCGGTTCCTGCTCTCCAAGGGCCACGCCGTGGCCGGCTACTACGCCGTACTCGCCGCGAAGGGGTTCGTTCCCGCCGACTGGCTCGACGACCAGGGCGGGCCCGCCAGCCGGCTCGGCGACCACCCCGACCGGGTGCTGGTGCCCGGGGTGGAGATCGGCTCCGGCTCGCTGGGCCACGGGCTCGGGCTCGGCGTGGGCACCGCGCTCGGGCTGCGCGCCCAGGGCCTGCTGACGCCCCGGGTGCACGTGCTGCTCGGCGACGCGGAGTTGGACGAGGGCTCCAACCACGAGGCGATCGCGTACGCGGGGGCGACCGGGCTGGGCGGCCTGACCGCGATCGTGGTCGACAACGGCTCCGCCACGCACGGCTGGGCCGGCGGCGCCGCGGCCCGGTTCACCGTCAACGGCTGGACCGCCACCACCGTCGACGGGCACGACCACGACGCCCTGCACACCGCCCTGACCGGGCACGACAACCACCGGCCGCACGTCGTCGTCGCGGTCGTCGACCAGGGGGAGTGACCGTGCGGGACCGCTTCATCGAGACCACCACCACGCTGCTGGCGGAGGATCCGCGTACGGCCCTGGTGCTGGCCGACATCTCCGCCGACGCGTTCACCCCGGCCGCGTACCGGCACCCGGACCGGGTGCTGAACGTCGGTATCCGGGAACAACTGCTGGTGGGCGTGGCCGGCGGGCTCGCCCTGACCGGGCTCCGGCCGATCGCGCACAGCTACGCCCCGTTCCTGATCGAGCGGGCGTACGAGCAGATCAAGCTCGACCTGGACCACCAGGGCGTGGGCGCGGTGCTGGTCAGCATCGGCGCGTCGTACGACCGGGCGGAGTCGGGGCGTACCCACCTGTCGCCGGCCGACGTCTCGCTGATCGACACCCTGCACGGCTGGACGGTGCACGTCCCCGGTCACCCCGACGAGGTGCCGGCGCTGCTGCGGGACGCGGTGGCCGCCGACGGCTCGGCGTACCTGCGACTGTCGACGCTGCACAACGCCCGCCCGTACGGCGGCGACGGCGCGCTGCGGGTGCTCCGGGACGCCGGGCCGGGCGCGCCGCTGCTGGTCGCGGTCGGGCCGGTGGCGGACGCGGCGCTGGCGGCGGTCGGCGACCTGGGCGTGACGGTGGCCTACACCCACCGGCCGCGGCCGTTCGACACGGCGGGGCTGCGGGCGCTGGCCGGCGACGCGGTGATCCTGGTGGAGCCCTACCTGGCCGGTACGTCGGCCCGGGTGGTGTCGGCGGCCCTGGCCGACCGGCCGCACCGGCTGCTGGCGCTCGGCGTGGGACGGGAGGAGCTGCGCCGCTACGGCTCGGCCGAGGACCACACCCGCTGGCACGGGCTGGACGTCACCGGGCTGCGCCGTTCGGTCGCCGGGTTCCTGGACGCGGCGCCGGTGCCGGCCGGCCGCTGAATCACGCCGGCCGCTGAATCACGCCGGCCGCTGAATCACGCCGACCGCGGCGGCGTGGAGGCCGGCGGTGGCGGGGGGCGACGCGGGAGGGCGGGAGGGGTCAGCGGGTCGGGGCGCCGAGAGGGCGGCGGCGGGTGCGCTCGCGGCCCAGGATCCAGATCGCCTCGACGCCGTCCTTCCAGGTGATCTTCTTGCCCTCTTCGCGGCCCCGCGCCCGGTAGCTGATCGGGACCTCGTAGGGGCGGATGCGCTGGCGCAGCAGCTTGCCGGTGACCTCGGCCTCCATGCCGAAGCCGCGCGAGCGGATGTCGAGCGAGCGGTAGAGCGCGACCGGCATCAGCTTGAAGCAGGTCTCCAGGTCGCCGATGTAGGAGTTGAACAGGACGTTCGCCGCCATCGTGACGCCCTTGTTGCCCATCACGTACCAGAAGCTGTAGGCGCTGTGGCTGCCGAAGGTGCGGTTGCCGTAGACCACCGTGGCCCGCCCGTCGAGCACCGGGTCGAGCAGCTTCGGGATGTCCAGCGGGTCGTACTCCAGGTCGGCGTCGAGAATGACCATGTAGTCGCCCTCGGCGTTGTCGACCGCCGTCTTGATGGCGGCGCCCTTGCCGGCGTTACGCTGGTGGGTGATGACCCGCAGGCGCGCGTCGTCGGCCCGACCGAGGATCTCCCCGGTGCCGTCCCGACTGCCGTCGTCGACCACGACCAGCTCGATCTCACACGGGTAGTCGACCGCCAGTGCCTGCTTGAGGGCATCCGCGATGCGCTCTTCCTCGTTGTAGACCGGCATGAGGATCGAGAGCTTCACGGAAATCTCCACGGTGGCGACGATATGTCTGCCCTAGCCTAGCCTGGCCATTGGCGACCGGTGCTCAGCACTGCGGGCATTGGGCGCGGCGGCCTCAGGTTCATGGTGTTTACTGCCGGCATGTCGGCAGTCGGCTACCTGCTCGCCCTGGCGCCGGTCGCCGCGATCGGACTGCTCGCCGTCGCGCTCCGTCCGGTCGCGGCCGGGACCGTGGCGGGGCGGCGCCTCGCGCTGGTCCGGGCAGCTCTGGTGACCGGGGCGTTCGCGGTGCTCACGGTGGAACTACTGGGCGCGCTGCGGCTGCTCACCCTGCCGGCGTTCGCCGTGGCGTGGCTGACGCTCCTCGCCGGCGCGCTCGCCGCCGTCGGCTGGCGACGCCGCCGGGACGAAGCGCGCGGCACGGCCGTGGTCGCCGCCGCGCACCGCGCCGTCGAGGCCGTCGCCGCGTCCGAGCCCGCGCTGGTCGGCGCGACGGCCGGCCCGGCCGTCGGCGCCCCGCCCCCTCCTCCGCCGCCGGCCGCCGCACGTCCCGTCGCACCCCGCCACGCCGGGCGGTGGACCCGGCTGGCTGACGCCTGGCGTACGGCGGGTCGGGGTGAGCGGCTGCTCGCCGGCACGGTCGGCGGGCTGCTGCTGGTCGAGTTGCTGATCGCCCTGCTGGCCGAGCCGAACAACTTCGACTCGCAGACCTACCACCTGCCCAAGGTGGAGCACTGGGTGGCGCGGGGCGGCCTGGACTTCTGGCCCACCGCCATCCACCGGCAGGTGACCATCCCGCCCGGCGCCGAGTACCTGCTGCTGCACCTGCGCCTGTTCACCGGCGGGGACGCGCTGCACCACCTGGTGCAGTGGGCGGCCGGCGTCGGCGCACTGCTGGCGGCCACCCGGATCACCGCGCAGCTCGGCGGGGGACGGCGGGCCCAACTGCTGACCGCGTTCGTGCTCGCCACCACCCCGATGGTGGCGCTCCAGGCGACCAGCACCCAGACGGACCTGGTCTGCGCCGCCTGGGTGGCCTGCGCGGCCACGGTGGCGCTGGACGGGCTGCGCCGGCGCGCCGGGGCCGGGGCGATGCTGGCGCTGGGAGCGGCCACCGGGCTGACCGCGCTGACCAAGACCAGCGGCCTGGTCGCGGTCGGACCGCTGCTGCTGCTCTGGGGGCTGGCCCAGCTCCGGCTGGCCCGGACCGGCTCCGCGCCGGACCGCGCCGGGCCGCCCGGCCGGGGCACCGGCGCGTCCCGGACCGGTGGTTGGTCGCGGCGGCAGGTGCGTCGGACGGTCGCCGGGTCGGCGCTGATCCTGCTGGTGGCGGTGGTGGTGGTCGGGCCGTTCCTGGCCCGGGTGACCGCCGAGTTCGGGCATCCGCTCGGGCCGCCCCGGCTGCGCGAGTCCATTCCGATGGAACGGCACGACCCGCCGTCGTTGCTGGTCAACGCGCTGCGGATCGCGCACACCGCGTTCGACACGCCGCTCGCGCCGCTGCGCCGGGCGGGTGCCGAGGCGATCGTCGGCGCTGCCGGGATCATCGGGGTGGACCCGCAGGACCGGGCCACCACCTTCGGGCGGGAACGGTTCCCGGTGCCGTCGTGGTACCCGGACGAGGACCGGGTGGCCTTCCCGCTGGCCGGGGCGCTGGCGGTGATCGGCGCGGCGTACGCGCTGGCCCGGCCCGGTCGGGTCGCCCCGACACAGGCGGGTCCGCTGCGCGCGTACGCGGTGGTCGTGGTGGCGGCCGTGCTGCTGCACACCGCCATGATCAAGTGGCAGCCGTGGGGCAACCGCCTGCTGCTCTACGCGCTGGCGCTGGCCGTACCGCTGGCGGGGCTCTGGCTGGACGCGCTGTTCCGGCGCCGGGCCGGCGGCGCGGGTGGCCGGCGGCCGGTGGCGGCCGGGCTCGCGGTGAGCGTGCTGGCCGGCAGCGCGCTGGCCGGGGTGCTGGCGGTGTCGTACGGCTTCCCGCGCCGGCTGGTCGGGGCGGGCTCGGTCTTCACCACCTCCGAATGGGACACCCGGTTCCTGCGCCGCCCCCAGTGGGCGGAGGAGTTCCGCTGGGCCGCCGGGGCGGTACGCGCGACGGACGCCCGCCGGATCGGCCTGGTGCAGCAGAACGACAACTGGGAGTACCCCTGGTGGCTGCTGCTGCGCGGCGCGGACGGCCGCCCGCCGGAGCTGGTGGCGCTCCAGTCGGTGCTGCCCGGGCGCCCGCCGGCCGATCCGGCCTCGGTGGACGCCATCGTCTGCACGGGCAGCCGGCCGGCGTGCACGGCGCTGGTGCCGGCGGGCTGGCACGTGCAGTTCCGGGGCTACGTGGGCTACGCCCTCCCGCCGGAGAGCTGACCCGCCGGGAAGCCGGCCGCCGAGCGATTCGACCGGATCGCCCGGTTCTGCACTCTGCGCGCAACGATTACGAGACGCATTCACATACCTCGAAGCCGACGCTACCTTCTGGTAACTCGATCGACGTCCCGCGATCGAGCCGAAAGGAGTGCGTCGATGCTTGGTTCCTCCGCCAGGCGCGAACGCGCGACCCGACGACGGGCCCTCACCGTCGTCGCCGCCGCCGCTCTCGTCCTGCCGATGCTCGCCGGAACGGCCTCCCCCGCCACCGCGGCCGACCGTCCGGCCGTCCAGCCGCTCCCCGCCAACCTGGAGACAATCCGCGCCGCCGAGGCCACCGCGCTCTACGGCACGCCCGCCGTCCGCCCCATCGAGCAGCGCCGCACCGCGCTGATCACCATGGGCGACAGCGAGATCTCGGGCGAGGGGGTGGGCAACTACGTGCCCGGCACCCACCAGCCCGGCAACTGGTGCGACCGCTCGTACGACCAGGCGGTGTTCCGCACCGGGCTGACCGCCGACGAGAAGTACAACATCGCCTGCTCCGGCGCGACCCCGTGGAACCTGATCCGGGGCGGGCCCACCCAGCACAACGAGCTGAACCAGGGCGACCACCTGGCCATCAAGGCGCGCAACACGCACATCAAGCTGATCTGGGTGGTGGTCGGCGCCAACGGCGACGGCACGATCCAGTTCGGCCCGGTCGCCACCGACTGCGCCGTCCGCCGGGTCCTCCTCCAGGGCGCCTGCTATCCCACCTACACCGACCAGTGGAGCGTCCGCACCGACGGCAGCCGGCGGGCGGTCGAGGACGCGCTCACCGACATCCGGCGGACCATGACCGGCGCCGGCTACCTCCAGTCCGACTACGAGCTGGTGCTCATGTCGTACCCGAGCCCGGGCAGCCCGGACGTGGAGGACAACCCGAACTTCCCCGGCTGGTACGCCGGCGGCTGCCTGCTCTACCTGGCCGACGCCGCGTTCGCCCGGAACAAGGCGGTGCCGATGTTCGAGTCGGCGCTGCGGGCGGCGGCGACCAACACGGGCACCCGCTACCTGGACGCCAGCCGGCTCTTCCACGGCCACGAGGTGTGCACCGACAGCACCTCCGTACGCGGCCTGTTCATCGAGATCGGCGTCTGGGACGAGAACGCGGCCCGGCAGTCGTTCCACCCGAACAAGCGGGGGCACGGCATGTTCGCCCAGTGCGTCACCCAGTTCGTCGACTCCGGGCGGCAGCGGGCGACCTGCGTGGACCCGGCCAGCACCGGCAACGGCGTGCTCTACGACGGGCTCTTCGAGTTCAAGCAGCTGCGCAACGCCGCCACGGGCACCTGCGTCGACGGCAAGGGCTACGACTCGCGCAACGGCACCCCCCAGCAGTCGTACGGCTGTCACGGCGGGCGCAACCAGGGCTTCTGGTACGACCCGACCCGGCAGTCGCTGCACTCGGAGCTCTCCCACGACCGCTGCCTGGACGTCTCGGGCGGATCGCTGAGCGCCGGTACGGCGGTGAACATCCACGACTGCCACGGCGGCGCGAACCAGAAGTTCGTGCTGGCCGGCAACCAGATCCGGACGGCCGGCAACGCCAACCTCTGCCTGGCGTTCGACAACCCGCTGCTGGGCACCCCCCGGCTGCGCCTGGCCGCCTGCTCCACCAGCAGCCGCCAGCAGTGGTCCTTCGAGTCCCGCAACTTCGCCAACCCGGTCGGCTACGGGCACGACGACTTCATCGGCTCCCGCGTCTACTGAGTCCGACCCGCCCGCGTGAGCGGTGCCGCCCTCCCCGGGTGGCACCGCCCGCGCCGGCCGGCGTGGTGTGGCCCGCCGTCGCCGACGGGCCACACCCCCACCTACTTCTGCCGGGCCGGCACGACGACCAGGCGGGCGACCCCGCCGTCGCCCTCCTTGGCACCGGCCACGCCGACCGTCGTGCCGACCTTCACGTCGGCGGACCGGATCGTCGTGCGACGCTCCACGACGCGCAGCTTGTCGCCGAAGGTCCAGGTCATGGTGAAGCCGTCGGCGGACTTCACCGTCATCGAGTCGCCGTCGACGGCGGTCACCTCGCCCCGCTGCACGGCGACGGTCCGCGTACCGCCGTCCTTCGTCCGCACCACGGCCTCGCCGTGCAGGGCGTCCCGCCGCAGCAGCACCCGGGCCTGCCGGCGCTCGCGGCGCTCCTGGGCGCGTTCCCGCCGCTTCTCCCCGGCCGCGCCCGGCGACGCCTCCGGCGAGGCGGGTGCGGCCAGCGGCTCGACGTCCAGGTCGCCGGCGTCGAAGCCCAGCGCGGCCAGCGCCTGGCCCTCCGCGCCCAGCGCCGCGGCGACCTCGACGGCGGTCTCCCGGGCCGGCTGACCGGCCGGTCCGGCGGCACCGCATCCGCCGACGCCGAGCGCGACGGCCGCGAGCAGCGTGGTGGTGGCGATTCCCCAACGTGCCATGGGTCTCCCTCTCGTCCGTGGAACCCCAGCCTCCCGCCCACCGGCGAGCGGAGGGTCAGAGCGATGTTCGGGTCCGGTAAGGATCCGGGGGCAGCCGGACGGTGAACGCGGCGCCGCCCTCCGGCGCGTGCCCGGCCGCGACGTCCCCGCCGAGCCGGCGGACCAGGCCGGCGGCGAGCGCCAGCCCCAACCCGCTGCCGACCTTGCGCACCCCCCGGTAGCGCTGGTGCAGGGCGCCGCGCTCGAAGGCGACCGCCAGGTCGTCGTCGGTGAGGCCCGGTCCGCCGTCGCGGACCTCGACGACGCCGCCCGCCAGCGGGTCCGCGCCGGCCGCCCGGACCGCGAGCACGATCGGCGCCCCCGGCGGTACGACCCGCAGCGCGTTCTCCAGCAGCCCGTCCATCACCTGCCGGATCCGGCCCGGATCGGTGTGGACCGGCACCGGCGCGTCCGGGATCTCCGCGCGGAACGGCACCCCCACCGCCGCGCACCGGTCGGCCCAGGTCCGACCCGCGTCGGCGGCCAGCCGGGCGAGGTCCACCGGCACCGGTTCGAGCGGGAAGTCGGCGGCCTCCAGCCGGGCCAACGCCAGCAGGTCGCTGACCAGCCGGTCCAGGCGCTGCGCCTCCGCGAGGACGGTACGACCGGCGCCGGCCGCGTCCGCCGGCCCGATCACCCCGTCGGCCAGGGCCTCGGCGTAGCCCCGGATCGCGGTCAACGGGGTGCGCAGCTCGTGCGAGACGGAGAGCAGGAACTCCCGTTGCCGGCCCTCGCTCGTGGCCAGCGCGGTGGCCAGCCCGTTCAGCGCGTACGCCAGGTCGGCCACCTCGTCGGGCGGCTCCACCGGCACGCGTACCGCCCGGTCCCCCGCGCGCAGCCGGGCGGCGGCGTCGGCGGCGCGCCGGATCGGTCGGGCCAGCCGGCGGGCGAGCAGCAGCCCGGCGGCCACCCCGGCGGCGAGCCCGGCCAGCAGCGGCAGCCAGAGGCTGGGCACCACCTGCCGCCACGGCGCGGCGGGCCGGGCACGGGTCAGCACCACCCCGTTGCCGCCGGGCAGGGCGCGCCCCTCGATCAGCGTGCGTTGCCCGTCGATCACGCGGCGGGTCGACACGTTGCGTCCCTCGGCGACGCGCCGCACCACCCGTGGCGGCAGACCGGGGCGCTCCGCCACCCCGCCCCGGACGAGGTACGCGTCGACGCCCTGGGCGTTCAGCTGCCGGACGATGCGCTCCTCGTCGGTGGTCCGCCCGGTCTCCAGCCTGGGGCGCAGCACCTCGGCCGCGAGCCGGGCCTGGGCGGCCAACGCCTCGCGGTCGTGCCGTTCCACGCCGCGTACCGCCAGGGGCACCGCGACGATCGCGGTGACCAGCACCGAGACCAGGGCGACCGCGCAGGTGACCAGCACCGCGCGGGAGTTCAGCGTCCGGCCGGGACGGTGCCGTGGCGGCGGTGCGACGGTCGGCTCAGCCATCGGCGGAGTACCCGACGCCCCGGTGGGTACGGATCACGCCGGCCGCGCCGAGCTTCGCCCGGACCTGTGCGACGTGCACGTCGACGGTCCGGGTGCCGGCGTGCGCCGCGTACCCCCAGACCCCGGCGAGCAGCTCCTCCCTGGTGAAGACCCGCCCCGGTCGGGCCATCAGGTGCGCCAACAGGTCGAACTCGGTGGAGGTGAGCTGGACCGGGGCACCCGCGACCGTCACCGTCCGGCGGGTCGGGTCGAGGGCCACCGCGCCGACGATCCGGGGCAGGCCCGTGCCCTCGGGCGTCCCGGCGGTGCGCCGCAGCACCGCCCGCACCCGGGCGACCAGTTCGCGCGGGCTGAACGGCTTGGTGACGTAGTCGTCCGCCCCCAGCTCCAGGCCGACGACGCGGTCCACCTCGTCGTCGCGGGCGGTGAGGAAGATGACCGGCGTCCAGTCGCCGGCCTCGCGCAGGCGGCGGCAGACCTCGGTGCCGGTCAGGGCGGGCAGCGCGATGTCAAGGACGCAGGCCACCGGGCGCAGGCGGCGGGCGGCGGCCAGTCCGGCCGCCCCGTCCCGTTCCAGGTGTACGCCGAAGCCGTCCCGGGTCAGGTAGAGCCGGACCAGGTCGGCGATGGCCGGCTCGTCCTCCACCACGAGGACGAGCCCGCGAGGCGCGGCGTCGACGGTCACCGGCCCATGATTGCCGACCCGGTGCCGCCGCGCGGGTCAACGGATGTTCGGGTTCGGTAAGAAGACGGTCAGCGCACCACGGCGGGCCGGAAGGCGACGGGCCGCGCGACCGGCGGCGCCTCGCCGATGGTGGCGACGAGCCGCTCCCGGGGCGTCCGCAGCCGGGTCCGGAAGGCGTGGTTGAGCAGTGCGTCGAGCTGCCACACCTGCTTCGGGTGGCGGGTGCGGATGAGGAACCGCTCGCGCATCCCGTCGATCGCGGTGGCGGCCAGCTCGACCGAGTGCAGGCGCGGGTCCGGGCTCCAGGTGACGTTGCTGAGCTCGCGCAGTTCCGTGTTGAGGTGCAGGCGCAGCCGGTGCAGCACGCGGGTCTGCTGGGTGACGACCAGCCGTCGGTGGGTCAGCAGGAGCAGGTACTCGCCGGCCATCGGGCGGTCCGGCCGGGCGCACCGGGTGACGAGGATGGTGGCGTCGCCGGAACCGACGCAGCGCCGGAAGACCGGCATGTGCCGGGTGACGGTCTGCACCGCCAGCCCGGCCTCGGAGGCGGCCGGGAGGAACGTTCGGGAGAAGACGTCCATGCCCTGCCCAACGACGGCGGCGCGGGGGTGACGTGGGTCACGCGCAAATTGCAGAACTTCCACGGCAGGCCATCGCACCGCCTGTCCGACTCCGGGCCCACCGCGTCGGTGGACCCGGATCGGGCAACCTCAGAGCAGCGGCTGCATCGGACCGAAACCGCTGCCCAGCCGGGTCGGGCTGAGCCAACCGGCGCCGTTCCACCGGTACCGCAGCACGTAGCCGGTCGACTGCTGGACCGCGACCAGGTCCGGCTGGCCGTCCCGGTCGAAGTCGCCGAGCTGGACGAGGTCGCGCACGCCGCCCCAACCGGCGCCGGCGTCGAGCGGGCTGCCGAGGAGCCCGTCCGGGCCGCCCGGGTGGACGTGCAGGTAACCCGTGCTCTCATCCCGCGCGAGCAGGTCGAGGCGCCCGTCGCCGGTGAAGTCGGCCCCGCCGGTCAACTCGGCCCGCTCGGTCCAGCCCGCGCCGCCGAGGGCGACCCGGCTGCCGAACCCGGTGCCCGTGCCGGGATAGAGCCAGAGGACGCCGGTGGAGGTCTGCACCGCCGCGAGATCCTGGTAGCCGTCGCCGTTCCAGTCGCCGACGGGAGTGATCTCCCGCATGCTGTTCCAGCCGCTGCCGACCCGGACCCGGGTGGTCACGCCCGCACCGTTGCCCGGGTAGAACCAGAGGTAACCGGTCGCCTTCTCGCGGGCCAGCAGGTCCTCGCCGCCGGACCGGTCGAAGTTGCCGGTCCGGACGATCGCGTCCATGCCGTTCCAGCCCGCGCCGAGCGAGACCCGGCCGCTGAGCGTGGCGCCGTTGCCGCCGTAGACGTGCAGCTGGCCGGTGGCCGGATCGCGGTAGCCCAGGTCCGCCCAACCGTTGCCGGTGAAGTCGCCGAACGGGGTGGCCGGCAGCACGGCGAGGTCGAGATGATTGCTGTCGATGTTGATCGTCACCCCGCCCCACGTCTCGTGGTGGTCGCCCTGGTACTGCTTCATCCGCCGCTTCGGCAGCCAGTACGACTCCGGCAGCGCCTCGTCCGTCACCGTCCGCACGCCGTCCCAGCGGGCGAAGTCCAGATAGTCGGGGCGACCGTGGCCGGCGAGCTCGTACGCGGAGACCTGGTCCGCGAGCCCCCCGGAGGCCACGTCGGTGTAGAAACCGGAGAGGTAACCGTGGTCGTGCAGCCGGGTGGTCCAGGCGTGGGTGAAGGTCCGCACCGCCGCCGAGCAGGCCGCGTCACCGCTCGGGTACTTCTCCATGTTGTAGAAGACCGTGCTCTCCCGGGCCAGCCCCAGGTCGCGCGCCCGCGCCGCGGCGTCGTCGGCCGCCGACCGCCCCTGCGCCGCCGCCTGCGCCGGGTCGATACGCGGCTTGCTGGTGCTGCGGCAGGGCGCCTGCGGCCCGACGTAGAGCGGGAAGAACCGCCAGCCCGCCGCCGCCTGCGTGGTCACCCACTCCCGGGTCAGGTTCGGCTGGGCGCAGGCCCGGCCGTTCCCACCGATGTAGATGCCGACCGCCCGGTACGGCGAGGCCAGCCACGCCTTCATCGCCGCGTTCGACGGCGCGGTGCAGGTGTCGAAGCCCAGACCGGTGAAGGTGCCCGGGTGCGGGCCGGCATAGCCGGCGGCCCGCACGGGACCGGCCGTGGCGGTCAGGGCGACACCGGCGGCGAGCACGGCGACCGCCGTCGCCGCGACGGCCCGCCAGCGGCCGACGGGCAGAGTGGAATGAAGCGTCACGAGTCCCCGATCCTCGTTGCGGATGGCCGGCGGGCGGACGTCGACACGTCTCTCGCTCGACGCCGGCGCGCCGATTCTGCCCCGGCCGGCCGTCCTTGTCGAGACCGGCGACCACGACGGGGCCGCCGGCCTGGCCCGCCGCGTCGCCGGGCCCGGCCGGCGGCACTCAGAACAGCGGCGTCATCGGTCCGAAGCCGGTGCCGAGCCGGATCGGCGCCGCCAACCCGGTGCCGGTCCAGCGGTACCGGTAGACGTAGCCACTCGACACCTGCACGGCGACCAGGTCCGGCCGACCGTCCCGGTCGAAGTCACCGAGCTGCACCAGGTCGCGCATCGTGTCCCAGTCGGCGCCGATCTTCGTCCGGGTGTTGGGCGCGCCGGTACGACCCGGGTAGAGGTAGAGGTCGCCCGTGCTCTTCTCCCGGGCCACCACGTCCGGGTAGCCGTCGCCGTTGAAGTCGCCGCCGCCGTTCAGCTCGTCCACCGTGTTCCAGCCGGATCCGAGCAGCACCCGGGTGGTGAACGCGGTGCCCGTGCCCGGGTAGAGGTAGAGGGCGCCGGTGGAGGTCTGCACCGCCACCAGGTCCTGGAAACCGTCGCGGTTGTAGTCGCCGATGGGGGTGATCTCCCGGACGCTGTTCCAGCCGGCACCCAGCATGATCCGGCTGCCGACCCCGGAGCCGGTGCCCGGGTAGAGCCACAGGTAGCCGGTGGCCTTCTCGCGGGCGATGACGTCCTCGCCGCCGGTGCGGTCGAAGTCACCGGCCCGGACGAGCACGTCCATGCCGTTCCAGCCGGCGCCCAACGTCACCCGGCCGCTCAGGGTCGTGCCGTTGCCGCCGTAGACGTGCAGCTGCCCGGTGGCCGGGTCCCGGTAGCCGATATCCGACCAGCCGTTCCCGGTGAAGTCGCCGAACCGGGTGGCCGGCAGCGGGGCGACGTCGAGGTAGTCGCCGTCGATGTTGATGGTGACCCCGCCCCAGGTCTCGTCGTGCGGGCCGACGTGCTGCTTGATCCGCCGCTTCGGCGCCCAGTAGTCGGCGGGGATGCCCGGGTCGGAGACCGTCGCCACGTCGTCCCAGCGGGCAAAGTCGACATAGTCCGGTCGCACGTAGCCCGGGGTGTGGTACGCGGCGACCTGGTCGGCGACCCCGCGGGCCATGCTGCTGTAGAAGCCGGAGAGGTAGCCGTGGTCGTGGAGCCGGACGGTCCACGCGCTCATGAACGTGGTGACCGCCGTGGTGCAGGCCGCGTCGCCGCCGTCGTAGTCCTCCATGTCGTAGAAGAGGACGCTCTCCCGCGGCAGGCCGAGGGCCACCGCCTGTGCCATGGCGTCGTCGGCCTCGGTGCGGCCCTGCGCCGCCGCCTGGGCCGGGTCGATGCGCGGGCGGCCGGTGGCCAGGCACGGGGCCTGGAGGCCGACCCACATCGGCACGAGGTGCCAGCCCGCCGCCGTCTGGGTGGCGACCCACTCGGCCGTCAGGGCGGGCTGGTCGCAGCCCCGGCTGGACCCACCGAAGTAGATCACGATCGCCCGGTACGGCGAGTGCTCGCGCCAGGCCTCCATCTGGGCGCTGGTCGGCGCGGTGCAGGCGTCGAAGCCGAGGCCCGTGTAGGTGCCGGGCTGCGGCCCGACGGCGGCGTGGGCCGGGCCGGTGGTGACCGCCAGGGCGAGGGCGGCGCCGAGGATGCCGGTGGTGGCGACGGCCACGGTCCGGCGGGTGGCACGGCGCAGCCCGCCGAGCGAGAGGGTGGATTTCACGTTCTCCCCGTTCTGTCCTGTCAGTCGGACGGGCCGGCAGGGCGGACGCTCCGCGTCCCGGACGCCGCGCCGGCCCGCTGATTCTGACCACAGTCGACGGTCCGTGTCGAGGCCGCTACCGTGTTCGATGTCGGGCCGCCGGCCGGAGCGACGATCGCTCCCCGGTGCCGGGCGCGCCCGGCACCGCGCTCAGACCGGATCGGGCTCGAACAGCTCCTGCAACCAGCCGGGCACCGCGGACGCGTACTCCGTCCGGGCCGGATCGGGGGTCTGGAGGGCCCGACGCCAGGAGAGCGCCCGGCTCACCCGGGTGACGCGGACGGCCAGCCGGGCCGCCTCGCGCAGCGTCCCCGGGTCGTGCCGGTCGGACCACGGCTCCAGGTAGGCGTCGCGCAGCCGCGCCAGTGCCGGGTCGCCCTCGGGCAGCCCGAAGGTGTGCGCGACCGAGTTCAGCGTCACCAGCAGGGTGCCGAACGGATGGGCCACCGAGGCGTCGCCCCAGTCGAAGAAGCGGTACCCGTCGTCGGCCACGAAGACGTTGCCGTCGTGCAGGTCGTCGTGCTGGACGGTCGGCGCGACGCCCGTCCCGGCCAGCCGCCGGCAGTCGTCGGCGAACCCGGCCCGGTGGGCGCGCAGCCGCTCGTGCGTTGCGACGCTCAGCCCGTCCTCCGCGCCCAGCAGCAGCGCCTCCTCGTCGTCGAGCAGCGCCTCGAACAGGTCCGGCAGCGCTTCCGGCCGGTGGTCGGGCACCCCGAGCGCGAGCAGTTCGCCGGCCCGGGGCGCGACCGTGCGTTGCAGGTCGGCGTACTCCGGCAGGACCCGCTCCCAACGGGACAGCAGGCTCCGATCGCCGCCCAGCGCGTCGCGTAGCGTCCGGCCGCCGTCCGGCAGCAGGGACCAGCCTCGGCCGGCGTCCACGGCGACCGGGTCGAGCACCCGACCGGGGACGAGCCGGGCCAACGCGGCCAGCAGCGCCGCCTCGTGCCGGGTGCCGGGGTTGTTCGCCTTGAACCAGACGTCGCCGGCGTCGGTGGGCACCCGCCAGACCAGCGACCAGGGTCGGACCCGGGGCTCGACCGGCCCGACGATCCGCCGCCCGAGCCGGCCGAGCTGGTCGCCGACCCAGCCGAGCGCGGCATCCCGCCAGTGCGGGTCGGCCCAGTCGGCACGTGGCGCGGTCGCCCGGTCGGCGGGCGGCGTGGTCGCCTGGTCGGCGGGCGGCGTGGTGGCGTCAGTCACGCCGGGCAACGTAGCCGTCGCCCGCACCGCCGGGCCACGGGTTTACCCGTCGCCCTACAGCAACTCGACGATCGTGGCGTTGGCCATGCCGCCGCCCTCGCACATCGTCTGGAGGCCGTAGCGGATGTCGTTGTCCCGCATGTGGGCGAGCATGGTGGTCATGATCCGGGCGCCGGATCCGCCGAGCGGGTGGCCGAGGGCGATCGCGCCGCCGCGCGGGTTGAGCCGCTCCGGGTCCGCCTCGGTCTCCGCCAGCCAGGCCAGCGGCACCGGCGCGAACGCCTCGTTCACCTCGTACACCCCGATCTCCTCGATGCCCAGCCCGGCGCGGCGCAGCGCCTTCGCGGTGGCCGGGATGGGCGCGGTGAGCATGGTGACGGGGTCGTCGGCGGCGACGACGGCGGTGTGCACGCGGGCCAGCGGGCGCAGGCCGTGCCTGCTGGCCCACTCGCTGGTGGTGACGGCGAGCGCCGCCGCGCCATCGGAGATCTGCGACGCGGAGCCGGCGGTGACGACGCCGTCGGGGCGGAACGGAGTGGCCAGCTCGCCGAGCTTCTCCAGCGAGGTGTCCCGCCGGATGCCCTCGTCGGCGGCGAACTTGCCGCCGTCGGCCAGGGCGACCGGGGCGATCTCGGCGTCGAAGGCGCCGGCGTCCTGCGCGGCGGCGGCCTTCTCGTGGCTGGCGAGCGCGAACTCGTCGAGCTGCGCGCGGGAGAAGCGCCAGCGCTCGGCGATCAGCTCCGCCCCGACGCCCTGGTTGAACGGCAGCGGCGCGTCGTCGGCGAAGCCCTCGACGCCGCGGTAGCGGTCGCGAAGCTGGTCGCTGAAGGGCGACCCGCCGGCCACGCTGGAGCCCATCGCGACCCGGGTCATCGACTCGACGCCACCGGCGACGACCAGGTCGGCCTGACCGGAGAGGACGGTGGCGGCGGCGAAGTGCAGGGCCTGCTGGCTGGAGCCGCACTGCCGGTCGAGCGTGGTGCCGGGCACCGACTCGGGCCAGCCGGCGGCGAGGACACCGTTGCGGGCGACGTTCCACGACTGGTCGCCGACCTGGGAGACGCAGCCCCAGACCACGTCGTCGACCTGCGCCGGATCGATGCCGGTGCGCTCGGCGAGGGCACGCAGCACGTGCGCCGAGAGGTCGACCGGGTGCACGGCGGCCAGGCTGCCCTTGCGCCGCCCCACCGGGGTGCGTACCGCGCCGACGATGACTGCGTCACTCATGACTACTCCCCGGTAACTTGGGCCGGCCCCGATCCTACGTCGTCGGCGGGCCGGGCGTCCTCCCCCGGTGCCCTGGCATGCTGAACGGATGCCTGCACACCCGGCCCCGACCCGGCAGTGGCGGGTGCCGCCCACCCTGCCGGCGCTCAAGCTGACCGGCGCGGTCGCGCTGCTCGCGCTGGCCCTGCTCCTCGACGGGAGCGACCCGATCCGGCTGGCGCTGGCCGTGCTCACGGCTGCCGCGCTCGCCGGCTGGGCCGCGCGCGACCTGGTCGCGCCCGTCCGGCTCGCGGTCGACCCGGACGGGATCACGGTCGTCCAGGGCTTCGCGGGACACCGGCGGCTGCCCTGGTCGGCCGTCGAGAAGGTGACCGTGGACCGCCGCGCGCGGCGGGGCCTGACCAGCGAGCTGCTGGAGATCGACGCGGGGGAGTCGCTGCACCTCTTCGGCCGCCACGACCTCGGCGCGGATCCCGCCGAGGTGGCCGAGGCCGTGCGCGAGGCCCGCCCGCACTGAGCGGGCCCGCGCATCCGGGCCGAGGATCAGCCGCCGACGATGGCCGCGGTACGGACCATGGCCAGGCCGATCAACGCCACCACGATCAACGCGCCGCCCGCGAACTGCACCAGCGTCCGACGCGACCGTGGGGCGTACGCGAACACGAGCGCCAGCAGCGCGCCGATCACCAGGCCGCCCAGGTGCCCGGGGATCGAGATGCCCGGCACGGTGAACGTGAAGACCAGGTTGATCACCAGGACGGGGAGCACCTGGGAGATGTCCCGCCCCATCTTCCGTTCGATGACCACCAGCGCGGCGAACAGGCCGAAGATCGACGTGGAGGCGCCGGCGGTGAGCTGGTTCTCGGCGCTGAACAGGTAGGCGGCGACGTTCCCGCCCAGCCCGGCGACCAGGTAGAGCGCCAGGAACCGCAGCGGCCCGAGGCTGGCCTCCAGCGACCGGCCGAGCACCCACAGCGCCCACATGTTCAGCAGCAGGTGGACCACGCCGTAGTGCAGGAACATCGCGGTGACCAGGCGGTACCACTCGCCCTCGGCGATGCCGCCGATCGTGCCGTCCGGGAAGATCGCGCCGCCGAGCACCGAGCCCCAGTCGGTCAGCGGCGTGCTGCCGCCCATCAGACCGCCGAAGCCGGAGCCGCCGACCAGCGCGTCCCCGCCCCGGTCGGAGGCGATGGAGAGCAGCATCATCAGCACGTTGAGCGCGATCAGCGCCTTGGTCACGTAGCCGTGGCGGCCGGCGGCACCGCCACCGAAGGCGGTGCGCGCCGGCCGCACGCTACGACGTCCCTCCGCCACGCACTCCGGGCACTGGAACCCGACCGACGCCTCCCGCATGCAGTCCGGGCAGATCGGCCGGTCGCAGCGGGTGCAGCGGACGTACGTCTCCCGGTCGGGGTGCCGGTAGCAGACCGGGGTGGTGGGTGGTGACTCGCTCACCACGCCAGCCCGCCGTCGCGGATCGCGCGGACCACCAACCGGTTCCGGCCCTCGGAGCGCTCAGTCATGTCGGCAAAGGTACCTCGCGGACCGCTCAGGCAGCGGTCCGCTCGATCTCGACCCGCTCGATGACGACGTCCTGGAGCGGCCGGTCGTTCGGGCCGGTCGGGGTGTTGGCGATCGCGTCGACGACCTTCACGGACTGCTCGTCGGCCACCTTCCCGAAGATGGTGTGCCGGTTGTTCAGGTGCGGCGTCGGCGACACGGTGATGAAGAACTGCGAGCCGTTGGTGCCCGGCCCGGCGTTCGCCATCGCCAGCAGGTACGGCTGGTCGAAGCGCAGCTCCGGGTGAAACTCGTCACCGAACTTGTAGCCCGGGCCACCGCGCCCGGTGCCGGTCGGGTCGCCCATCTGGATCATGAAGCCGCTGATCACCCGGTGCGAGATCGTGCCGTCGTAGTACGGCCCGCTGCCCGGCTGACCCGTACGCGGGTCGATGTATTCGCGGTTGCCCTCCGCCAGGTCGACGAAGTTCTTCACGGTCTTCGGGGCGTGGTTCTGGAAGAGCTCCAGCCGGATCGGGCCAGCGTTGGTGTGCAAGGTGGCGTAGACAGCCTCGGCCACGGGTACTCCTCACTCGTTGGTCAGTTCCATGCGGATCCTCCCATGTGCCCGATCTGGCAGTGCGGAGGCATCCGAAGGTGGAGGATGACGAAGGAACAACTCCCAGGAGGTGGGACCGTGTTTGGAATCGGGCGGCGTAAGACCCAGGGGCAGCTGGCCAAGGTGGAGCTGAACCAGGGCCTCGGTCACCTGAGGCAGGCCGCGACGTATGCCGCGAAGGGTGCCGGTGCCACCGTCGCCCCGCGGGTCCAGGCGGCCCGGGGCGCCGTCGCGCCGACGGCCGTCATCGTGCGCGACCGCGCGTCGAGCGGCCTCGCGTCCACGGTTGCCGCGCTCGCGCCGCTGGCCCTGGCCGTCCGCAAGGCGCAGGCCGAGGCGGCGGGCAAGGCGGTCACCGGCAGGAAGGCCCTGGCAGCCAAGCAGGTCGCGGCCGGCAGGAAGGTCAAGGCGAAGAACATGAAGGCTTCCCGGAAGAAGAACTCCCGGCGGGGCGGGTCCATGATGACCGGTCTGCTCGCGGCCGGCGCGGTGGCCGGGGTCGCCGCGGTGGCGATGCGGCGGCGCCGGGAGCAGCAGGAGTGGGCCGAGTACGACCCGACCCGCACCCTGGAGCCGATGCGCGACGAGGTGGAGACCATGGAGATCCGCACCCCGGTGACCGACGCCTCGACGGTGTCGAGCGGCTCGGGCGTGGCCGGCGGCCCGACCGGCGCCGGCAGCTCGGCGGTGGCCGGCGGCGACAGCGCCTCCACCACCACCCCCGGCAAGCAGCCGACGGTCCACGCGACGGACAAGGTCCCGTCGGTGGCCGAGGGCGCCAAGGACACCACGGGCCGTCCGGCGGACGACCTGACCGAGGCGCTCGGCAAGGGCGGCGCCAAGAACGGCCGCCGCTGACACCCCTGTCGGTTCCGGAAAGCGCCGGCGAAGCGGCTCCCCGCCGCACCGCCGGCGCTTCCGCGCCCGACGGGGCCACGGCGCCCGGTCCGCGCCCGGCGGCGGCTGGTCGTCGAGCCCCGGGCCGTCAGAGCCAGCCGTTGCGGCGGAACCAGCGGTAGAGGGCCAGCGAGATCGCCAGCATCAGGGCGAGCACGACCGGATAGCCGTACGTCATCCGCAGCTCCGGCATGACCTCGAAGTTCATCCCGTAGATGCCGGCGATGGCGGTCCACACGGCGGCGATGGCGGCCCACGCCGCGATCTTGCGCATGTCGTTGTTCTGGTCGACCGTGACCTGGGCCAGCCGCGCCTGGAGGATGGAGTTGAGCAGGTCGTCGTAGGAGTTGACCTGCTCGACGGTGCGGCTCAGGTGGTCCTGCACGTCGCGGAAGTAGCGGCGGATCTCCTTCGGCACGTCGCGGTTCATCTGCGCGGTGAGGGTCAGCAGCGGGCGCTGCAACGGCATCACCGCCCGCTTGAACTCCACCAGTTCCCGCTTCATCTGGTAGATCCGCTGGATCCGGCCGGTGGACTGACGGTCGAACACGTCGGCCTCCAGCGTGTCGAGGTCGTCCTCCAGCCGGTCGGCGACCTCCAGGTAGATGTCCACCACCCGGTCGGTGACCGCGTACGCCACCGCCCAGGGCCCCTGGAGCAGCAGGTCCTGTTTCGTCTCCAGGTCGGCGCGGACGGGGGCCAGCCGGCAGGCGTCCCCGTGCCGCACGCTGATCAGGAAGTTCGGGCCGATGAAGAGCATCACCTGGCCGGTCTCGACGACCTCGGAGTGCTCGGTCAGCTCGGCGTGCTCGCAGTACCGGGCGGTCCGCAGCACCAGGAAGCTGACCTCGCCGAACTGCTCCAGCTTGGGGCGCTGCTGCGCCTTCACCGCGTCCTCGACGGCCAGTTCGTGCAGCCCGTACGTGGCGGCGATGGCGGTCATCTCGGCCAGCTCCGGCTCGTGCAGGCCGAGCCAGACGAAGCCGTGCTCCTCGCGGCGGGCCGCGGCGAGCGCCTCGGCGTACCGCCAGTCGCCGGGCTGCCGGCGGCCGTCCACGTAGAGGGCGCAGTCCACCACCGCGCTGCGCTGCGGGCCGGCCGGCGGGGACGCCTGCTGGGGGGTGTCGGAGTTGAGCCGGCGGGTCATCGCCCGCACCGGCGCCACCCAGTCCCGGGGCCTGAGCACCCGTCCGCCGTTCGACGCGGTCGTCCGCTCCCGGTCCGTCATCACGCCCCCTCCCCACGCGCTGCCGCCGGTGAACAGTACGCCGCCGTCGATGATCACCGCCGGTGACGATCGGCGGGAGGGTGGCGCCGGGTGGGCCGGGTCGCTTCAGGGGGGTGAGGGGACGACACGGCCCACCCGGCGCCCTTTGGGGGCGGGGGTTGTGCTGGTCGCGCCGCCCCACGTGCCGCCGGTCGGGCTGGCCCGGTCCCGTCGCCGGGCGCGGCGGGGGCCGGCACCGGGCGGTGAGTTCCGCTACACGTGGTGAGTGACGCTCGCAGCATTGTGGGCCGCCGGCCGCCCCGGCGGGAGACCCGGGACGGCCACGATCGTCCAACTGTCAGAAATCTGACAGAAATTCAGCTCCGTACGGCCGCCATGGCCTCCGCCAGGCGCCGTACGCCCTCGTCGATGCGGTCGGCGGTCACCGCCGAGTACGCCAGCCGCAGGGCGTGCCGCCCGCCGTCGACGACGAAGTCGCTGCCCTTGACCACGGCGACCCCGCGCTCGGCGGCGGCCGGCGCGAGCCTGTCAACCTCGACGTCCTCGGGCAGCTCGACCCAGAGGAAGTAACCGCCGTCCGGCTCCACGAACCGGGCCTCCGGGATGTGCCGGCGCAGGGACTCGGCCAGCACCCGGGCCCGCTCGCCGAGCGCGGCGCGCACGGTCTCGATGGAGCGCTCGATGTCGCCGGAGACGCAGAACTGGTGCACGATCGCCTCGGAGACCATGCCCGGCGAGATGTAGAGGCTGGTCGCCTTCTTCGCGATGTCGCCGATCAGGTCCGCCGGACCCACCAGGTAGCCGACCCGTACGCCCGGGCAGACCGTCTTGGTGAAGCTGGAGGCGTGCACGACCACGTTGCGGGTGTCCAGCGAGAGCATCGACGGCAGCGCCTCGCCCCGGAACCGGATGTCGGCGTACGGGTCGTCCTCGAAGATCGTGAACTCGTACTCGGCGGCGAGGTCGAGCAGCTCCCGGCGCTTCTCCAGGCTCAGCGTCACGCCGGCCGGGTTCTGGTAGTTCGGGATGACGTGCGCCAGCCGGGGCCGCACCCCGGACTCCAGCAGCTTGCGCAGCTCGGCGGTGTCGAGCCCGTCCGGCTGGATGGAGACGCCGTGCAGCTCGCTGCCCATCCGCTGGAGGTTGAGCAGCGTCCGGTCGTACGTCGGACGCTCCACCACCACCGCGTCACCGGGGCGGACCAGGTGGTCGAAGAGGAACGCGTCCGCCTGCAACGACCCGTTGGTGATCAGCACCTGGTCGGCGGAGACCCCGTGCTTATCGGCGATCCACTTCCGCAGCGGGAGGTAGCCGACGGAGGTGCCGTACGCGGTCACCCCGGCGGGGTCGGCGTCGAACGCGCGGACGGCGGCGGCCTTGAGCCCCTCGACATCGACGATGTCCAGGGAGGGAGCGCCACGGGCGAAGGAGATCAGCTGCTCGGCGGTCATGGCTGTTCAGCGTACGGAAGGCGACGGGGTGCGCGCGGAAGGCACGGCGATGTCCGCATCCTGAGCCACCGGGACGGGTGACCGGCGTCGACCGGTCGGCGACAGGTCAGACCGGAAGGCCGAGCGGGTCGTGCTGCGCTTCCCGGGAGAGCCCGTCCACGTGCAGGCCGAGCGCCGCGATGAGCTGCCCCCAGTCGAAGTAGGACCGCCAGGCCGCGATCCGTCCGCGCCGGACCCGGACGACGTCGACCACGTCCCAGCTCACCAGTCGGCCGGTCGGCGCGACGGTGCCGAACGGGGTGTGCAGCACCCCCGTGTGGGTGCCGGTGAGCCGCTGCTCGACGGCCGCGCCGCCGGCCGTCTGCACCGACCCGAGCGGGTCGACGGACAGGTCCGGGAACGCTCCGGTCCAGGTGCGCAGCAGGGCGGGCAACTCGATCGGACGCACCGTGACGCCGGGCATCGAGTAGAAGGCGTCGGCCGCGTAGAGGTCCGGCAGCCGGGCCACGTCCCGCCGCAGGAGCATCGCGTACTGCTGTTCGACCAGCCGATCCGCGCCACGCATGAGGACCTCCGTCGCGGGTCACGGCCCGTCCGTGCCCGCACGGAATCCTTACCCGTCGATCGGCCCGCCACACCATCGCGCGTGCCGGCGTTCCGGCCGGCCCGGCCGTCGGGGCCGCCCACGGACCGGCGACGAGGCCGGGCGTCGCCGGAGGGCGCCACCGCTCGCTACTGTCGTGGCGTGTCCACCGAGCCTCTACGCTGCGCCGGCGCGCTGATCGTCGACGACGACGGTCGACTCTTCGTCCAGCGACGGTCTCCCCACCGGCGCATCTTTCCCAACTGCTGGGACATCGTCGGCGGCCATCTGGAACCGGGCGAGGACTGGATGGACGCGCTGCGCCGGGAGGTGACCGAGGAGACCGGCTGGACGGTGTCGCACGTGCTCGGCCACGTCGGGGAGTACCGCTACGTCGCCGACGACGGCCTGGCCCGCGTCGAGCGCGACTGGCTGGTCCGGGTCGACGGCGACCTGGCCCGGCCGACGCTGGAGGCGGGCAGGCACACCGAGTTCCGGTGGCTCGCCGCCGACGAGCTGGACCTGCTCGACGAGCACCGCGACGTCAACGACGGCCTCATCCGCCGGATCGCGGCCGAAGGCTTCGCCGCCCTGCGTTCGATCGGTCTGTGAACGACACCGTCGAGCTGGCGCCGCACCGGTTCGCCGGCCTGGTCGCCCCGGCGGTGGACCGCGCGTTCGTCGCCGGCATCCTCGCCGGCCGCGACGGCGGCGGCGCCGAGCTGAGCCAGCGGTACGGCGGGCCGGCGGCCACCGGCTTCCTGCTGGAGTTCCGCACCCGCCTCGCGGCGCCGGGCGGGACGGTCGACGAGGCGGGCTTCGCCGCGGTCACCCGCTACCGAGACCCGGTCGAGTGCCGGCGGGCCCTGGACAAGCAGGTCGCGTACGGGATGATCCACCGCAGCCCCGAGGGCGGGCTCTCCGCCACCGAGCGCGGGCTGGCCTTCCTCGCCGAGATCTGGCAGGTGCACGCGGAGGTCACCGAGGAGCTCTGGGCGGGGCACGAGGACCGGGTGCTGCGGCTGGTCGAGGCGTTCGGCCGGGTACTCACGTGCGCGCTGGTGCTGGCCGACCAGGAGGGCGCCGACGCGGGTGCCGCGTTCGCCGCGACGGCGCCGCCCTACGAGCCGGACGGCACCACGACCGGCGTGCTGCTGCTGAACCGGCTCGGCACGATGCGCTACCACCGGGCCGACGCGCACGCCGCCGCGTGGACGGCCGCCGGGCACAGCGCGGCGAGCGCCGCAGCCCTGCCGCCCGGCCCCGAGCAGCTCGCCATCGAGCTGGAGACCGACCGGCGGGCCGCCGCCCCGTACGCGGTGCTGAGCGCCGAGGAGCGGCTGGCGGTGCTGGCGGACCTGGCGGCGCTGCCCGGCTGACCCGGTTGGCCGCAGCGGTGCCGCCGCGCGGGGCTATCCTCCAGCGGTGACCGGGAGTCGTACGAGGGAGGACGCCTCAATGATCGGGATGGTGCTCGCAGCCGGGGCGGGGCGCCGGCTGCGCCCGTACACCGACACCCTGCCCAAGGCGTTGGTGCCGGTGGACGGCGACACCACCATCCTGGACATCGCGCTGCGTAACCTGGCCGAGGTGGGGCTCACCGACATCGTGATCGTGGTCGGCTACGCCGCCGACGCGGTCGTCTCCCGCCAGGCCGACCTGGAGAAGCGGTACGGCGTCACGATCACCCTCGTGCACAACGACAAGGCCGAGGAGTGGAACAACGCGTACTCCCTCTGGCTGGCCCGGGAGCACTTCGCCCGGGGCGTGCTGCTGGTCAACGGCGACACCGTGCACCCGGTGAGCGTGGAGAAGACCCTGCTGGCCGAGCGCGGCCCGGGCATCCTGCTCGCCGTCGACACCATCAAGCCGCTGGCCGAGGAGGAGATGAAGACCACCTTCGACGCCGCCGGCCAGCTCACCCGGATCACCAAGATCATGGACCCGGGCGAGGCGTACGGGGAGTACATCGGCGCGACGCTGATCGAGCCGCAGGTGGCCGACGCCCTCGCCGACGCGCTGGAGGCGACGTGGCGACGTGACCCGAACCTCTACTACGAGGACGGCTACCAGGAGTTCGCCGACCGTGGCGGCGAGGTGCGGGCGGCGCCGATCGGCGACGTCTCCTGGGTCGAGGTCGACAACCACGCCGACCTGGCCCGGGCGCGGGAGATCGCGTGCCACTACTAGCCCGTACGGTCAACACCCCGCTGGTGATCGAGGTCCGGCGGGGTGCGGTGGCCGACCTCGGGCCGCTGCTGGCCGACCGGCGGATCTCGGCCGGCGGGGACGTGGCCGTGGTGGTCGGCCCCGGGCAGGGTGAACGGATCGTCGAGCTGTGCCGGCCGTCGCTCGGCGCGGCCGACGTCTTCACCGTCGCAGGCGGCACCATCGACGCGGCGAACGACCTCGGTGACCGGCTGCGCCGCCGCCACTACGACGCCGTGGTGGGCATCGGCGGCGGCAAGACCATCGACACCGCCAAGTACGCGGCCACCCGCTACGGGATCCCGATGGTGACGGTGGCGACGAGCCTGGCGAACGACGGCATCGCCTCCCCCACCGCCTCGCTCGACCACGAGGGCGGCAAGGGCTCCTACGGGGTGCACATCCCGATCGCGGTCATCGTCGACCTCGACTTCGTGGAGAACGGCCCGGACCGGCAGACCCAGGCCGGCATCGGCGACGCGGTGAGCAACCTGAACGCCTGCGCCGACTGGGAGCTGGCCCACGAGGTACGCGGCGAGCCCATCGACGGGCTCGCGGTGACGCTGGCCCGGACGGGCGCCGAGGCGCTGCTCAACCACCCCGGCAAGATCACCGACGACAGCTTCCTCACCACGCTGGCCGAGGCGCTGATCATGGGCGGCATCGCCAGCTCGGTGTGCGGGTCGACGCGCCCGGCCAGCGGCGGCGACCACGAGATCTCCCACGCGATCGACCGGCTGCACCCCGGCACCGCCGCCCACGGCGAGCAGGTGGGGCTCGGCGCCCTCTTCTGCACCTTCCTGCGGGGAGACACCGACCGGTTCGGTCGCCTCGCCCACTGCCTGCACCGGCACGGCCTCGCCACCACGCCGGGCGACCTGGGCCTGACCGACGAGCAGTTCGTCGATGCCGTGCAGTTCGCGCCCCGGACCCGGCCGGACCGCTACACGATCCTCGAACACCTGGCGATGTCGCCTACCGAGACGCGTGAGCGACTGGCAGACTACGCCGGTGCAATCCGCGACCACCTTGGCTGAGCCCCGTCCCACCGTCGCCGACTTCCACCGGGTGAACCGGGGCGGCGGCCTGTTCAGCGAATCGATCAGCCAGTGGCTGGGCGCGGTCTTCGCGCTCGTCGCCCAGCGCCTCGGGCTGCGCCCGACCGCGCTGACCATCGCCAACCTGGTGCTCGGCCTGGCCACCTCGGTCACCGTGGTCGCGCTCGCCGGGCGGGTCGCCGCCGGCGACGTGCCGGCCTGGGCGGTCGGGCTGCTCGCGCTGGTCGGCTGGCAGGTGGCGTACGCACTGGACTGCGCCGACGGCCAACTCGCCCGGGTGACGGGCCAGGGCAGCGCGGCGGGCGCCCGGGTCGACGTGCTCTGCGATGTCGCCGCCCAGATCGCCCTGGTGGCCGCCCTGGCCGCCACGGCGGTGGCGCAGGAGCCGTCGACGCCGAGCTGGCTGGTCGCCGTCTTCGCCGGCACCTGGATGGTCAACCTGGTCACGTCGGTGATGCAGGCCGGCCCGAACGCCGCCAGCATGGTCACGTCGACCTCGCTGCCCGTACGCCTGGTTAAGCTGGTCCGCGACTACGGCGCGGTCATCTTCGCCGCCGGCCTGGTGCTGGCCTTCGCCCCCGCCCTCGTCCTCTGGGTGATTGTCGCGTTCACGATCGTCAACGGCGGTTTCCTGCTCGCCAGCATCGCCTTCTCCGCCCGCGCCTCCCTCCGCTGAGGTATGACGCCGGGGCGGCCCGCGCCGGGCCGGCCCACCCTCCCTCGCCCCCTGTCGAGCTGCCCCGTCTGTGCTACCGCTCGGACGGCACGTCCGCCACACGACTGCCCGCCCGTGAGGCGCCGCCGCCATGACCGTGGTGGCGGAGATCTTGGTAAGAGAGCGCCCCTCCAGGGGCACTTTCCTGCCAAGATCTCCGGCCGTCTCAAATAGCAGAACAAGCTTCCCGGAAGGTGGCGAGTTCGGGCAGGACGGCGGCAGTGGTAAGACCCGCCTGATCGTCCATGGGTCTGCCCTCGATGCGAGGCTCGCGGCGGCGGCCTCACCTCCTGGCTGGCTGACAGGCCTCTGAGCCGCCCCGACCAGAGAATCGGCAACCGGGCGGTCAGCTCAAGGAGGCGTACACGTCGAGGAGGCGCTTGGTGACCACGTCGGGGTGGAACGTGCGCTCGTAGCGGGCGCGTGCCGCCGGGGCGATGCGCGCCGCGCCGGCCCGGGCCACCGGCAGGGCGGCGGCCATGGCGGCCGGCTCCGGGGGCACCACCCAGCCCGCCTCGCCCGCCTGCACGCCGGCGGGCAGCGCGACGCGGCCCTCCCCCGGAGCGGCCGTGGCGACGGCGGCCGGGCCGGTGCCGGCCGGTTCCCGGGGCGCGTCGGCGCCGACGAGGTACGGGATGCCGCCGAGCGCGGTGCCGAGCACCGGGCGGCCGGCGGCGAACGCCTCGATGATCACGGTGGGCAGCACGTCGTGCCAGGTGGAGGCCGCGATGATCACCGCGCTGGCCTCGACCGCGGCGCGCACCCCGGCACGGTCCAGCGGCCCGAGGTAGGTCACGTCGGCGCGCTCGGCGGCGGCGGCCTCGGCCAGCGGGCGCAGCTCGCCGTCGCCGGCGATGCGCAGCGGGCCGAGCGCCCCGTCCGGGTGCCGCCGCCAGGCGTCCAGCAGCAGGTCCAGCCCCTTCTCCGGGGAGAGCCGGGCCATGTAGAGGAAGCCGTCGCCGAGCGGCGCGGGCGCCCCCGGGTCGGGGATGCCGTTCGGCTTCACCACGATCCGCTCGGTCGGGATGCCGTAGTCGCGCAGGTGGTCGGCGACCGCCGAGGTGAGCGCGACGAACCGGTCCACCGAGCGCCACGTGCCCCGGTGCACGGCCAGCGTGGTCGCCATCAGGGCGCTCTGCGCCCGCGAGCCCCGGTAGCAGCGGTGCACGATCGCCGGCACGCCCAGGGCCCGGCCCCGGCAGTCCTGGCAGATCATCCCGTCCCGGAAGTAGAGGCCGGAGGAGCAGACCTGGCGGTAGTTGTGCACCGTCTGCACCACCGGCACGCCGTGCCGGTGCGCGGTCCGCACGATCCAGGGCGAGATCAGGGGGTACGGGTTGTGCAGGTGCAGCACGTCCGGCCGGTGCTCGGTGATGAGCCGGCTCAGGTCCTCCTGCGCGCGGGGCGCCCAGATCGGCGAGATCGGCAGCAGGGCCTTGGCCGACTTCGACATCGTCGGGATCTCGTCCGAGCTGCGGATGAACGGCAGCACCTCCACCCCGGCCGCGGTGAGCTGGGCGATCTCCGCGTCGACGATCGTGTTCTCACCGGAAGGCTGAGCCTCCCGGTACCGGTTGTGCGCCACCACGATTCTCACGGAGCTTGCCTTTCGTTCGCGACTGCGGGACTCGCAAGCTCATTCCTCGCGCTCACGGGAAAGAAGGCTACCGTTGGCTGGTGCCCGAACTACCGGAGGTTGAGGCGCTCACGGACTACCTGCGTGAGCGCGCGGTGGGGCGGCGCGTCGACCGGTTGGAGGTCGCCGCGATCAGCGCCCTGAAGACGTACGACCCGGCGCCGACCGCCGCCCCCGGGCGGACCGTGACGGACGCCCGCCGGCACGGCAAGTTCCTCGACGTGGTGCTCGACGGCGACCTGCACCTGGTGGTCCACCTGGCCCGGGCGGGCTGGCTGCACTACCGGGAGGCGTTTCCGTCCGCCGCCCCGCTGCGCCCCGGCAAGGGACCGATCGCACTGCGGGTACGCCTCGACGACGGTTCCGGCTTCGACCTGACCGAGGCCGGCACCCAGAAGAGCCTCGCCGTCTACCTGGTCACCGACCCGCAGGCGGTGCCCGGGGTGGCCCGCCTCGGCCCCGACGCGCTCGCCGCCGACCTGGCCACCTTCACCGAGCGGATGCGCAGCCGCAAGGGCCAGGTCAAGGGGGTGCTCACCGACCAGACGGTGCTGGCCGGCGTCGGCAACGCGTACTCCGACGAGATCCTGCACGCGGCGAAGCTGTCCCCGTTCGCGATCACCAACCGGCTGACCGACGAGCAGCTGGCGACCCTGCACGCGGCGACGCGGGAGGTGCTCGGCGACGCGGTACGCCGCTCGGTCGGGCAGAAGGCGGCCGAGCTGAAGGGCGAGAAGCGCTCGGGGCTGAAGGTGCACGCCCGGAGGGGGCAGCCCTGCCCGCTCTGCGGGGACACCGTCCGCGAGGTCTCGTTCGCCGATTCCAGCCTCCAGTACTGCGCGACCTGCCAGACCGGCGGGAAGCCGCTCGCTGACCGGCGGTTGTCGCGACTCGTACGGTGAGTGACGACACTGCCGACTACGGAACGGAATCGGCCATCCCGCGCCGAAGGTCTGAGTTGCGGCTCTACCGGGCCCGTCATCCATCGGTATAGTGGCTCGGTCCCCGGCTTCTGAAATGGCGCGGAGCCGGCCAGACGCCCAGCGGCACCACACCTGGCGCGTTGTCCCTCGGGTCAGCGCACGGGTCGGCGCCCGCGTGGGAGACTGGGACGGTGGGCGACCGGGCCCTCACGGTGAGTGAGTGGCTCGTGTCATGCGGGAGGACATGGGTGAGGTGACGACAAGCCTCCAGCGCCCGGTAACCAACACAGGCCGGAGCAAACTCGTGCGGCACGTCGACAGCTTCGAGATCCAGCCGCCGGCACCGCCGTCCCATAACGGCGTACCCCGGTCCGCGTGGGCTCGGGCCCGCCGTCGCGTGTCCCGCTGGCACCGCCCCTACATCACGCTCCTGCTGCTGCTCGACTTCGCAGCCGCCGCGGTCGCCAGCCTGATCGCGATCGAGACGTTCGACCAGTCGCGGGCGGGCTTCTACAACGCCGAGCAGGACCCGACGTGGTTCCACACGGTGGCGTTCGGGCTCCTTCCGCTCGGCTGGCTCGTCAGCCTCTGGGCCAACCGGGCCTACGACCGGCGCTACCTGGGCCTGGGCCCGGACGAGTACAAGCGGGTGATCCGGGCCGGCGTCGCCGTCGCCGCGACGGTGTCCTTCCTCGCCTTCGCCACCAAGACCGACCTGTCCCGCTACACGGTCGGCACCGCCCTGCTCGCGGCGCTGCTGCTGATCCTGCTGAACCGGATGCTCTGCCGCTTCGTGCTGCACGTGGTCCGGCGCAACATCAGCCAGGCCGGTCACCGGATGGTGCTGATCGGCACCCTGCCGGAGTGCCTGGAGGTCTACACGGCGGTCACCCGCAACCCGGCCGCCGGGCTGATGCCGGTCGCCATCCACGTCACCGACGGCTACGCGGCGGCCAAGGGCATCGAGACCCCGGTCCCCGTGTACGCGGGCCGCGACGTCCTCGCCCTCGTCCGGGAGGTCGGCGGCGACACGATCGCGGTCTGCGGCTCGGCGAGTTCCGAGCCGGGCGAGCTGCGCCGGCTGGCCTGGCAGTTGGAGGGCTCGGGCGTCGACCTGGTCGTCGCCCCGCAGTTGACCGACATCGCCGGCCCCCGGGTGCACATCCGGCCGATCGAGGGCCTGCCGCTGCTGCACGTCGAGGAGCCGACGCTCTCCGGGCCGGCGCTGCTCGCCAAGAACCTGATGGACCGGGTGGCCGCCGGGTTCGGCCTGCTGCTGCTGGCCCCGGTCTTCCTGTTCATCGCGATCGCGATCCGGATCTCCGACCCGGGCCCGGTCTTCTTCCGTCAGCCCCGGGTGGGCCACGAGGGCCGCACCTTCCGGGTCTGGAAGTTCCGCACCATGTACGTGAACGCGGAGGACCGGCTGGCCAGCCTGGTCGACCGGAACGAGACCGACGGCATGCTGTTCAAGATGAAGGAGGATCCCCGGGTCTTCCCGGTGGGCCGCTTCCTGCGCGCCTCCTCGCTGGACGAGCTGCCGCAGTTGATCAACGTGTTGAAGGGCGAGATGTCGCTGGTCGGGCCGCGCCCGCTGCCCGCCGACGACGGCGACTTCCTCGGCGACGTGCGCCGCCGGCTGCTGGTCCGGCCGGGCATGACGGGGCTGTGGCAGGTCTCCGGTCGCTCCGACCTGTCCTGGGACGAGGCGGTCCGGCTCGACCTCTACTACGTCGACAACTGGTCGCTGGCGTACGACCTGAGCATCCTGTGGCGCACCGTCGGGGTGGTGCTCGCCCGCAAGGGCGCGTACTGACCCTTGGCGTGCGGGCCGGCAGGGGCCAGGATCGCTGCGTGGGTGGCAACCTCTCGGGCGTCTTCGGCGTCGTCTCGCTACTCGCCGCGCTGGGTGCGGCCCTGTTCGCGGTGGTCCGGCTGCGCGCGCGGCGGGGCATCGCCACGGCCACCCAGCGGGCCACGTACGAGGTGCTGCACACCGCCGGGCTGGCCGCTGAGCCGCTGCGCGCGGGCCTGAGCGTCGCGAACGCGGCGAAGGCCGTACGCCATCTGCGGGCGCTGGTGGGTGCGGCCGGGCTGGCGCTGACGGACCGGGAGAGCCTGCTCGCCCTCGACGGGCGGGGCGGGCACCACCACGCGCAACTGGTCGCGGCGGCCCGACGGGCGGTGGCGACGGGCCGCTCGACCGTCCTCGGCGAGCCGGAGCTGCACTGCGACCGCGTCGACTGCCCGGTACGCGGCGCGGTCGTCGCCCCGCTGACCGGCGCGGACGGGCGCAGGGTCGGGGTGCTGGTCGCGGTCGCCGACGGCCAGCCGGAGCCGGGCCTGGTGCAGGCCACCCTGGAGACGGCACACTGGGCCGGCAACCAGCTCGCCCTAGCCGAGCTGGACTCCTCGCGGGAGCGGCTGGCCCGCGCCGAGGTACGCGCCCTGCGCGCGCAGATCAGCCCGCACTTCATCTACAACGCGCTGACCGCGATCGGCTCGTTCGTCCGCACCGACCCGGACCGGGCCCGGGAGCTGATCCTGGAGTTCGCCGAGTTCACGCGGTACTCGTTCCGGGCGCACGGCGAGTTCACCACGCTGGCCGAGGAGCTGCGCTCGATCGACCGCTACCTGACCATCGAGCGGGCCCGGTTCGGCGACCGGCTCCAGGTGCGCCTCCAGATCGCCCCGGAGGTGCTGCCCGTGACGCTGCCGTTCCTCTGCCTGCAACCGCTGGTGGAGAACGCCGTCCGGCACGGGTTGTCCCGCAAGCCGGGCACGGGCATGGTGAGCATCGAGGCCCGGGACGCGGGCACCGAGTGCCACATCACCGTGGAGGACGACGGAGTGGGGATGGATCCGAGCACGCTGACCGCCGGCATCGCCGAGCTGGCCGGCGCCGCCGGGGAGCCGGGCGACGCCGCGCTGGCCGGCGTGGGGGACGACCCGGGCCAGCACGTCGGGCTCTCCAACGTCGACGAGCGGCTCCGGTCGGTCTTCGGGGACGGCTTCGGCCTCGTCGTCGAGACGGGCCTCGGCTCGGGTACGAAGGTGAGCATGCGGGTGCCGAAGTTCCACCCCGGCGTACGGGCCGGCTCGTGATCCAGCGGGCCACGGAGGTGGGCGCGGCCGGGTTCCTGCGGGTGCTGGCGGTCGACGACGAGCCACCGGCGCTGGACGAGTTGGCGTACCACCTGCGGGCCGATCCCCGGGTGGCCCGGCTGCACACGGCGGGGGACGCGACGGAGGCGCTGCGGGTGCTCCGCGACGGCGACGTGGACGTGGTCTTCCTCGACATCCGGATGCCCGGGCTGGACGGCATGGAGCTGGCCCGGGTGCTGCGCCGCTTCGCCCGGCCGCCGGCGATCGTCTTCGTCACCGCGTACGACGACGGGGCGGTGGACGCGTTCGACCTGGGCGCCACCGACTACGTCCGCAAGCCCGTACGCGCCGAGCGGCTCGCCGAGTCCCTGCGCCGGGTGATCGGCGCGCGGGTGGTGCCGTCGCACCCGGCGGCGCTGGCCCGGGCGGAGGAGGACCCGACCATCCCGATCGAGCTGGCCGGCACGACGCGGATGCTGCCCCGCTCGGCGGTGCGCTGGGTGGAGGCGCAGGGCGACTACGCCCGCCTGCACACCGCCGACGGCTCGCACCTGGTCCGGGTGTCGCTGGCGACCCTCGCGGAGCGCTGGGCGGACGCCGGGTTCGTCCGCATCCACCGGTCCTACCTGGTGCAGCTCAAGCTGATCGCGGAGCTGCGGCTGGTCAACTCCGGCTACGTGGTGGTGGTCGACTCGGCGGAGCTGCCGGTCAGCCGCCGGCACACCCGCGAGTTGAAGGACAAGCTGGTCCGCGCGGCGAAGCAGGACTGGAGCCGCTGACCCGCGCGGTAGGGCATTCAGTGGGGCGTCCGAGGCCCGGTGGCAACCCTGCCCGTTCCGGTGGCACCACCGACCGGGTGGTCGGGGGCGCAGGCCCCACCACCGCCCGGCCGCCTCGCTCGCCCGGGCAGGGTTCGGACCGCTCCCGCCCTGGGTGGGAGGTGGCTTCGTGGACGCTGTCGAGCTGCCCCATCTGTGCGACCGGAGGCCACCACGAGGGCTGCCCACAGCGAGGGCCTGCCCACGGCCAAGGCCCGCCCCGCAGCGAGGCCTGCCCATGACGAAGGCCTGCCCACAGCGAGGCTTGCCCACCACCAGGGCCCGTCCACGGCGAGGGCCTGGCCGTCGCGTGGTTCACGGGCCGGTCTTATGAATGGGGCAGCTCGACAGCGCAGCGAGGCCTTACAACCCTCGCCCGGGCTCCCGGCGCTCGCCTCCGCCCTCGGAAATCTCTTCGTCGACGGGAATACGCCCGCGTGGTCGTACGCTGTACGGTACTCCGTACGACAATTGGAGGCCGCCTTGTTCGACGCCGCGACCGAATTCGACCGTCAGCTCGACCGGCTGGTGGAGCTGGGCTATCCGGCCCTCGCCGAGCTGGCCGAGGACGCCTTCCGTGACCTGGTCGCGCCGCTGCGCGCGGCGGCCGTCGCTGGGGCGGCCGACCTGCCCGCCCCGACCGAGGGGCGGGTGCCCTTCCTCCTGGTGGTCACCCGCGACCTGGTGCCGGTGGAGGAGCGCGTCGCGCTGACCACCCTCGCCGGCAAGCGGAAGCCGGGGATCGTCGACCGGCACTACGCCGAGGGCGACCTGCCGAAGTTCGACCCGATCAAGGAGCTGGAGGTGCCGGCCGGGCCCGCGTACCTGCTCTTCGACGTCGACCGGGGCGAGGAGACGCTGAACCTGGCGCCCGCCGCGGCCATGGAGGTGATCACCGGCCAGGACCGGCTGCCGCTCACCATCGACGAGGGGCTCGCCTTCGTCACCCTGTACCCGGAGGCGCTGGCGAAGAACAAGTGCTTCTCGCTGGTCGGCTCCCGCTGTGGCGACAAGCGGGTGCCGGCGCTCTGGATCAGCCAGAACGCGCCGAAGCTCGGCTGGTGCTGGTACGGCAACCCGCACACCTGGCTCGGCTCCGCCTCCGCCCGCCCCGAGCGCGTCGGGCTGGAGCACGTCGACACGAAGTGAGTGCCGCGGCGGGGTGACCGACCACCGGCCACCCCGCCGCGCTCTCCACGAGTTATCCACAGGGGTGACCCGTTCTCCACAGGTTGTCCACAGCCCGGTGTGGACGGCTTCACCCGAGCCGGCCCGGGCGGGCGTGACGCCGACTGCCACCCTTGACAATCGCGGCGATCGGGCGAGACTGCCGGGGTGGCCGCTGCCGACGATCCCGTCCCCGCGCCCCGGCAGGGCGGGTCCGGCGCGCCCGAGCACGCGGGCCGGCCCGGGGTGCCGCAGCAGGCCCCGGCCGCCCAGCCCCGGACCCGGATCGTGCTGGCCGAGGTGTCCCGGCGCGAGGACCGGGCGGAACGCACCCGCGCCGAGCTGGCCCAGCAGACCCGGGTCGGCGACGCGCTCGTACGGGGGCTGGTCCGCGCCCAGTTCGCGCTGGCCCTGCGGCTCTCCCTGGTGGTGGCGATCGGGCTGGGCGGGCTGCCGTGGCTCTTCGCCGTCGCGCCCGCCGTCGGCCGGGTCACCGTGCTCGGCGTCAACCTGCCCTGGCTGCTGCTCGGGGTGGCGTCGTTCCCGTTCCTGATCGCCGTCGGCTGGGCGTACGTGCGGTTGGCGGAACGCAACGAGCAGGACTTCACCGACCTGGTCCAGCGGCCGGAGCGCTGAGGTGGGCAACGGCTTCGTCGTACCGGCGATCGTGGCGGTCACCCTGGTCACCGTCGGCATCGGCTTCTACGGGCTGCGGCTGGCGCGCACCACCTCCGACTTCCTGGTCGCCTCGCGGGCGATCAGCCCCACCTGGAACGCCGCCGCCATCGGCGGTGAGTACCTGTCGGCGGCGAGCTTCCTCGGAGTCGCCGGGCTGATCCTCCAGTACGGCGTCGACGTGCTCTGGTACCCCGTCGGCTTCGCCGCCGGCTACCTCGCGCTGCTGCTCTTCGTGGCCGCGCCGCTGCGCCGCTCCGGCGCGTTCACCCTGCCGGACTTCTGCGAGCTGCGGCTCGGGTCGCGCCGGCTGCGCACCCTCGCCACCGCCTTCGTGATCTTCATCGGCTGGCTCTACCTGGTGCCGCAGCTCCAGGGGGCGGGGCTGACGCTGGCCACGGTGACCGGCTCGCCGTACCCGTTGGGGGCCCTGCTGGTGGCCGTGGTGGTCACCGCGAACGTCGCGCTCGGCGGCATGCGCGCGATCACCTTCGTGCAGGCCTTCCAGTACTGGCTGAAGCTGACCGCGCTGGCCGTACCGGCGATCTTCCTGGCGTTGCAGTGGCAGGCCGACGCCCGCCCGGCGGTGACCCCGCCCGACGGGCCGGCGTTCCGGACCGCGACCACCGTCGTGGTCGAGCACCGCGCGACCCTCACCCTCCCCGACGGCCGGATCCAGGAGGTACGCCCCGGCGACGAGCTCTCCTTCGCCGCCGGCGACCCGGTGCCGGAGGTGTCCGGGGTCGCCACCGACGCCGCCGACTGGCTGCTGCCCAGCGCCGCCGGGGACGACGACCGGGGGCTGTTCGCCACGTACTCGCTGATCCTGGCCACGTTCCTCGGCACCATGGGGTTGCCGCACGTGCTGGTCCGCTTCTACACCAACCCCGACGGCGCCGCCGCCCGCCGCACGACGCTGGTGGTGCTCGCCCTCGTCGGGGCGTTCTACCTGCTGCCCACCATCTACGGGGTGCTCGGCCGGATCTACACCCCGCAGCTGCTGCTCAGCGGGCAGACCGACGCGGTGGTGGTGCTGCTGCCCGGCGCGGCGCTCGGCGACGGCACCGCCGGCCGGCTGCTCGCCGCGCTGGTCGCGGCCGGCGCGTTCGCGGCCTTCCTCTCCACCTCGTCGGGGCTGCTCACCAGCGTCGCGGGGGTGATCTCCACGGACGTGCTGGGGCGCGGCTCGGTACGCGGCTTCCGGCTCGCCACGGTGATCGCCGGGGCCGTGCCGACGGTCCTCGCGCTCAACCTCGCCGGGCTGGACGTGTCGCAGGTCGTCGGGCTGGCCTTCGCGGTCGCCGCATCCAGCTTCTGCCCCCTGCTGGTGCTCGGCATCTGGTGGCGGGGCCTGACCGACCTCGGCGCCGCCGCCGGGATCCTGGTCGGCGGCGGCGCGGCGGTCGGGGCGGTGCTGGTCACGGTGCTCGGCCCGCCGCTGTCCGGCTGGCCGGCCACGCTCACCGCCCAGCCGGCCGCCTGGACGGTGCCGCTCGCCTTCACCGTGATGGTGGCGGTCTCGATGGCGACCCGCCGCCGGGCACCGGCCGACATCGGCGCCACCATGCTCCGCCTGCACGCCCCGGAGGCCCTCCGCTTGTAAGGAAGGGCCCCCTGTTAACGCCTGCGGTAGAGGAAGGGGCCCTTCCTAACAGGCGGGCCGGGCGTTCAGCGGCGCCGGCGGGTACGACTCGGGGATGACCGGGGATCATCCTGCGGCCGGAGCAGCCGCTGGTCGGAGCCGGATACGGTCGACGCATGACTGCTGAGCACCCGGCGCTCTCCCTGCGTGGCCTGGCGAAACACTTCGACGGCAAGGTCGCCGTCGCCGGTGTCGACCTCGACGTGCCGGCCGGTTCCTTCTACGGCCTGCTCGGGCCGAACGGCGCGGGGAAGACCACCACCCTGTCGATGGCGGTCGGGCTGCTCCGGCCGGACGCCGGCGGTGCCCGGGTGCTCGGTCACGACGTCTGGGCCGACCCGGTACGGGCGAAGCAGCTGCTCGGCGTGATGCCCGACGGCGTACGGCTCTTCGACCGGCTCAGCGGCGCGGAGCTGCTCGCGTACCACGGTCTGCTGCGGGGGATGGACCCGGCGGTGGTCGACCAGCGGGCGGCGGAGCTGCTGGACGTGCTCGCGCTCGGCGACGCCGGCCGGACCCTGGTGGTCGACTACTCGGCGGGCATGAAGAAGAAGATCGGCCTGGCCTGCGCGCTGCTGCACGGGCCTCGGCTGCTGGTGCTGGACGAACCGTTCGAGGCGGTCGACCCGGTCTCGGCCGCGCTGATCCGGGACATCCTGCACCGGTACGTGACCGGGGGCGGCACCGTCGTCTTCTCCAGCCACGTGATGGAGGTCGTCGAGCGGCTCTGCTCGCACGTGGCGATCCTGGCGGCCGGCACCATCAAGCGGGTCGGTCCCATCGACGAGGTGCGCGGCGGCCGCTCGCTGGAGCAGGTCTTCGTCGAGGTGGTCGGCGGCCGTACGGCGACCGGCGAGGAGTTGGCGTGGCTGTCGCAGTGACCGGACCGACCGTCTCCGCCCAGCCCGCCCGGCGGGTCTCCGCCCGGCACTTCGTCCGGCTCAAGCTGCGGGTGATGGGCAACAACTTCCGGGGTCAGGGCTGGCGGGTCGCCCTCTTCGTGGGCGGCGCGGTGCTCGGGCTCTGGTTCGCCGGCACCGGCTTCTTCCTCTTCGCCGCGCCCGGCCTCGCCGACGAGAGCCGCTACGCGCTGATGGTGGCCGCCTTCGGCGGCGGCCTGACGGTGCTCGGCTGGCTGCTGCTGCCGCTGGTCTTCTTCGGGGTGGACGAGACGCTGGACCCGGCGAGGTTCGCGCTGCTGCCGCTGCCCCGCCGCACACTCGTCACCGGGCTCTTCGCCGCCGCCTTCGTCAGCGTCCCCACGATCTCGGTGCTGCTCGCCCTGTGCGGGCTGGTGGTCACCGCCGGGGCGCTGGGTGGCTGGTCGGCCGCCGCGGTCGCCTTCGTCGGGGTGGTAGCCGGGCTGCTGCTCTGCGTCGCCGCGGCCCGCGCGGTGACCAGCGCCTTCGCCACCGCGCTGCGGTCCCGCCGGGTCCGCGACCTGGCCGCCGTGCTGCTCGCCGTACTCGCCGCGCTGCTCGGGCCGTTGCAGCTCCTGGGCATCGCCGCCCTCTCCGACGCCGACTGGGACCGCCTCCAGGGGGTGGCCGAGGTGGTCGCCTGGACCCCGTTCGGCGCTCCCTGGACGGCCGGCATCGACGTGGCCGAGGGCCGCGTCTGGGCCGCACCGGTAAAGCTGCTGATCACGGCGGCGACGATCGTCGCGCTGCTGGCCTGGTGGTCCCGCTCGCTCGAGTCCGCGATGGTGGGCGCGGCCAGTGCCGGGCCGGCCCGCCCCCAGCGTGGTACGACCGGCGAGGCGGTCGCCCAGCTCTTCCCGAGGGCCCTCGGCTGGGCCGGGCGGGACCGGTTCGGCGCCCTCGTCGCGCGGGAGGCCCGCTACTGGTGGCGGGACGCCCGACGCCGGGCCAACCTGATCACCGTCGCGGTCGTCGGTCTCTTCGTGCCGGTCATGGTCAACCTGGGCGGCTCGGGCTTCACGATCGACGGCGCGGAGGGGTTCACAGCCAGCTCCGACCCGTCCCCGGTGCTGTCCAGCCTGTCGATGCTCTTCGTCGGGCTGCTCGCCGCCGTCACCCTGGCCAACCAGTTCGGCTTCGACGGCAGCGCGTACGCGGCGAACGTGGTCGCGGGCGTCTCCGGCCAGCAGGAGCTGCGCGCCCGGATGGCCGCGTTCTCGCTCTACGTCCTGCCGATGCTGGCGGTGATCTCCGTGGTCGTCGCGGTGGTCATCGGCGAGCCCGGCTGGATCGGGCTGATGGCGGGCACGCTGTTCGGCACGTACGGCGCGGGGCTGGCGGTGAACTGCTTCGTCTCGGTGCTCGGGGCGTACTCGCTGCCGGAGACGAGCAACCCGTTCGCGCTGAACACCGGTGCCGGGATCGCGAAGAGCTTCCTCACCCTGCTGGCGATGCTCGCCACCGCGGTGGCGGCGGTGCCGATGGTGGTGGCCGCCGGGCTGCTCGGCGACGTGTGGCTCTGGCTGGCCCTGCCGCTCGGGGCCGCGTACGGCCTAGGGGCGGCGCTGCTCGGCGCGTACCTGGCCGGCGACGTGCTGGACCGCCGGATGCCGGAACTGCTCGCCACGGTGACGCCCAGGCGCTGACGGCGTACGCCCGGACGCGGTGGTTGCCGGTCGGCGGCACAATGGCCTGATGCCCGTCGTCGAAGCGGTGATCACCGTGCCGGTCCCGCCCGAGCTGGCCTTCGCGGTCTCCCAGACCACCGCGCCCGTGCGCTACCGGTGGGACCCGTTCGTGCGCGAGCAGCACTTCACCGACGGGGCGACCCGGCCCGGCAAGGGGGTGCGGACCTTCACCCGGTCCCGGCACGGCCTGGCGATGGTGAGCGAGTACGTCTCCTGGGCGCCGCCGAGCCACGTCGGGATGAAGATGGTGCGCGGGCCGTGGTTCTTCGAGATGTTCGCCGGCGGCTGGCGGTTCGCACCGGCTCCGGAGCCCGGCCACGCCATCGCCACCTGGCGGTACAGCTTCCGCTGCCGGCCCGCGTTCCTCCGCCCGGTCGCGGACCGGATCGGCTCCTGGCTGCTCGGCCGCGACATCCGCCGCCGGATCGCCGGGTACGCCGCCGGCTGCACGGACCCGGAGGTGCTGGCCGCCGCCCGCCGGTCACTGGCCGCCGACGACTGATCCCTCCAGCGGTACGCGCACCCGCCGAGATCGATCTTGGCAGAGAACGGCCCCTGGAAGGGCGCAGAACGTCCAATATCTCAACCGACTGCCCGTGGGGCCGGTGTTCACCGGTGCACATAGTGGCGGCGCGATTCGGCAGCGAGGCCTTCGAGGACATGCTGCTGAGCGTCACATCCGGGCCCACCGGGGCGGGGCAGGCCGCACAATGTTTCACGTGAATCATGAGCCGGGCGCCGAGATCCACCACATCGACCCGTTCGCCGTGCCCGCCGACCAACGCTCACCCGTACGCCGGTTGCGGGGTCGGCTGGCGTCGCCGGTGACGCTCTGGACGGCGCCCGAGCCGGCGGGCCTGACGGTCTCCTCCACGCTGGTCGCGGAGGGTGAGCCGGACCGGCTGCTCGGCCTGGTCGACCCGGAGTCCGACCTGTGGGCGGCGGCCGAGTCCGCCGGCCGCTTCGCGGTGGCCCCGCTCGGCCCGGCGCACCGGCAGCTCGCCGACCGGTTCGCGGGCCTCTTCCCGTCCCCCGGCGGCCTGTTCGCCACCGGCGCCTGGACCGACACCCCCTACGGCCCGGTGCCGGCCGACGCGGGCGGCTGGGCGGGGTGCCGGCTCGACTCCGCCCGCGAGTACGGCTGGGGCCTGCTGGTGGAGGCCACCATCGAGGCCGTCGAGCTGACCGGGGAGGCGGACCCGCTGCTGCACTACCGGGGCCGCTACCGCGAGCTGACCTGACGACCGTCACCGGTGGCGTCGACGGCGACCGTCCGGGCCACACCCACTACCGGTGAACGGAGTGAGCTGCGTCACTCGGCGCAGCCACCGTGCCGTTCGGCGCAGCCGCCGACCGGCGTCGATCTCACCCTTCCGTGGCGGGGAGCGCGCTTTCTACCGTGCGCGAAACTCCCCACGCCTGTGAAGGTGGTGATCCACGAATGTCCACGGACACACCCGCGTCCACGCCGTCGACCTCGGCGGCGGACCGGTACCTGGCCGTGCAGCGGTCGGACGAGTTCGCCGGGTTGCGGCGCACGCTGCGCGGCTTCATCTTCCCGATGACCGTCGCGTTCTTCCTGTGGTACGCGCTCTACGTCATCCTGTCCGCGTACGCGCGGGACTTCATGGGCACGAAGCTCTTCGGCAGCAACATCAACATCGCCCTCGTCTTCGGCCTGCTCCAGTTCGTCTCGACCTTCTTCATCGCCTGGCTCTACTCCCGGTTCGCCGACCGGAAGATCGACCCGGTCGCCGACCGGATCCGCGCCGAGATGGGGGAGGTGGGCAATGAACACGGTCCTCGCGGCTGAGGCGGGCAGCACCACCGCCCGCAACCTCACCATCACGCTCTTCCTGGTCTTCGTGGCGGTGACCCTGGCCATCACCATCTGGGCCAGCCGGCAGACCAAGACCGCCACCGACTTCTACGCCGGCGGCCGGTCCTTCTCCGGTTTCCAGAACGGCATGGCCATCGGCGGGGACTACATGTCGGCCGCCTCGTTCCTCGGCATCGCCGGCATGATCGCCCTCTACGGCTACGACGGCTTCCTCTACTCCATCGGCTTCCTGGTCGCCTGGCTGGTGGCGCTGCTGCTGGTCGCGGAGCTGCTGCGCAACTCCGGCCGGTACACGATGGCCGACGTGCTGGCCTTCCGGATGCGCCAGCGCCCGGTGCGGACCGCCGCCGCCGTCTCCACCATCACGGTGTCGATCTTCTACCTGCTGGCGCAGATGGTCGGCGCGGGCGCGCTGGTCGCCCTGCTGCTCGGCATCAAGCCGGGTACGACGTTCCTCGGCATGGACGCCGACACCGCCAAGGTCGCCACCATCATCATGGTCGGCGCGCTCATGATCGTCTACGTCACGGTGGGCGGCATGAAGGGCACCACCTACGTGCAGATCGTCAAGGCGTTCCTGCTGATGGGCGGCGCGACGATCATGACGGTGCTGGTGCTGGCGAAGTACAACTTCAACCTGTCGGAGCTGCTCGGCGCCGCCGCGGCCTCCTCCGGCAAGGGCGACGCGCTCCTCGGACCGGGGTTGCGCTACGGGGTCGAGGTGGCCGGCGACGCGACGCAGACCTTCTACAACAAGATGGACCTGCTGTCGCTCGGCATCGCGCTGGTGCTCGGCACCGCCGGCCTGCCGCACATCCTGATCCGCTTCTACACCGTCCCGACGGCGAAGACGGCCCGCAAGAGCGTGCTCTGGGCGATCGGCATCATCGGCACCTTCTACCTGCTCACCCTGGCCCTCGGCTTCGGCGCGGCGGCGCTGGTCGGCAGCGAGGCGATCACCGCGCAGGACAAGGCCGGCAACACGGCCGCGCCGCAGCTCGCCGAGGCGCTCGGCATCGAATTCCTCGGCGGCGATCTCGGCGGGGCGACCCTGCTCGCGGTCATCGCGGCGGTCGCCTTCGCCACGATCCTGGCCGTGGTGGCCGGCCTGACGCTGGCCTCCTCGTCCAGCCTGGCGCACGACTTCTACGCCAACGTGATCAAGGACGGTAAGGCGTCCGAGCGGCAGGAGGTCAGGGTCGCCCGGGTCTCCGCCCTGGTGATCGGCGCGATCTCGATCGTGCTGTCGATCTACGCGCAGAACCTGAACGTGGCCTTCCTGGTGGCGTTGGCGTTCGCGGTGGCCGCCTCCGGCAACCTGCCGGCGATCCTCTACAGCCTGTTCTGGCGGCGGTTCAACACCTCGGGCGCGGTGTGGGCCATCTACGGCGGCCTGCTCTCCGCCGTACTGCTGGTGTTCTTCTCGCCGGTGGTGTCGGGCGCGTCCACCTCGATGTTCCCGGAGCACGACTGGCAGTGGTTCCCGCTGTCCAACCCGGGCATCCTGTCCATCCCGTTCGGTTTCCTGTGCGGGTGGATCGGCACCGTGATCTCCAAGGAGCACGACGAGGAGAAGTACGCGGAGCTGGAGGTGCGTTCCGTCACCGGCGCCGGCGCCCACTGACGACCCGACAGATGCAAGGAAGGGTCCCTTGTTATCGCCTGGGCGATAACAAGGGACCCTTCCTTGCGGCAGGGCGGTCCGGGGCAGTGGGTAGGCTGACCGGCATGAACGCTGTTGCCCGCTTCGGACCCGGTCACCGCATCCTCGTCACGGGCGGCGCCGGCTTCGTACCGTCGCACCTGGTGGACTCCCTGATCGCTCGCGGCTGCACCGTGGTCGCGCTCGACAACTTCATCACCGGGTCGAAGGAGAACGTCGCCCACCTGCTGGACGAGCCGAACTTCACCCTGGTCGAGGCCGACATCTCCGACGGCCTGCCGACCCACCACCCGGCGATGGCCGAGCGGTTCGACGCCATCCTGCACATGGCCTCGCCGGCGAGCCCGACCGACTTCGAGAAGCTGCCGGTGGAGATCCTCCGCGTCGGCTCGGTGGCCACCCTGCACCTGCTGGAGCGCGCGGTCGCCGACGGCGCCCGCTTCCTGATGGCCTCCACCTCCGAGGCGTACGGGGACCCGAAGGAGCACCCGCAGCCCGAGTCGTACTGGGGCAACGTCAACCCGATCGGCATCCGCAGCGTCTACGACGAGGCGAAGCGCTTCTCCGAGGCGGCCACCATGGCCTACCACCGGAGCCGGGGGCTCGACACGGCCATCGTCCGGATCTTCAACACGTACGGCCCGCGGATGCGCCCGGACGACGGCCGGGCCATCCCGACCTTCATCTCGCAGGCGCTGCGCGGCGAGCCGATCACCGTGCACGGCACCGGCAACCAGACCCGTTCGATCTGCTACGTGTCCGACCTGGTGCACGGCATCCTGCTGCTCCTCGACTCCCGCGAGACGGGGCCGATCAACTGCGGCACCGAGCACGAGATGAGCATGCGGCAGCTGGCCGAGACGATCGTGTCGCTCACCGGGAGCAGCTCCGAGGTGACCTACATCACCCGCAGCGCCGACGACCCGGAGATGCGCCGCCCGGACCTGACCCTCGCCCGCGAGCTGCTCGGATACGAGCCGACCGTGGCGCCCGAGGACGGCCTCCGCCGCACGATCGAGTACTTCCGCGAGCGGATGGTCTAGCGAACGCCCGCCGCCGGCGCACACGTCGGCGGCGCCACAGGGCGACAGTGGCTACGCGTACGTACCCTGAGTTACATGTCAGCGACCATGCCCGCCGGAGTTCCACTCCCGCACCTGCACCGCAGCGCCGGGCGCGCCTCGGTGCCCGGCCCCGACCGGGACGCCGGCCGCGCCCGGCCGGCCGAGGCCCGCTGGTCCCCGGCAGCGGACGAGCCACGGGCCGGCGGCCCGGGCGGTCCCGCGGGGCCGGGCGGACCGGCCGGACCGACCGGACCGGACCGGCCGGGCCGGGGCGGCGTCCGCCCCCGCTGGGGCCGGATCGCCCTGGTGGCCGGCGTGGCCGTGCTGGTGCTCGCGCTGCTCGGCGGGGTGGGCGCCTGGTTCTACGCCCGCGGCCTCGACGACGACCTGGCCCGCACCGACCCGTTCTCGGAGATCACGGGGGGCCGCCCGGCCAAGGCGGTGGACGGTGCCCTGAACATCCTGCTGGTGGGCAGCGACTCCCGGGATCCGGACGCCCCGGTGGACAAGTCCAGCAAGTGGCGGGCCGACACGATCATCGTGATGCACATCCCGTCGGACCACCAGAAGGCCTATCTGGTCTCCATCCCCCGTGACCTCTACGTGCCGATCCCGGAGGGCGCCAACGCCGACTGCGGCAGCGGGCAGCGGGGGAAGATCAACGCCGCCTTCGCCTTCGGCGGGCTGCCGCTGGCCGTCCGGACGGTGGAGTGCTTCACCGACGTGCGGCTCGACCACGTGATGGCGATCGACTTCGCCGGCTTCAAGCAGGTCACCGACGCCCTCGGCGGCGTCGACCTGAAGGTCGAGCGGACCGTCACCTCGATCCACAAGCCGTACCGGACGTTCACCAAGGGCACCAACCACATGGACGGCGCCGAGGCGCTGGACTGGATCCGGCAGCGCAAGCAGTTCCCGGACGGCGACTTCGCCCGGATGCGGCACCAGCAGGAGTTCCTCCGCGCCCTGATGGACAAGGCGGCGAGCACGGGCACGCTGACCAATCCGAAGAAGCTGAACGACTTCCTCAAGTCGGTCACCGCCGCGGTCACCGTCGACCAGAGCTTCTCGCTGGTCGACATGGGAGTCCAGTTCCGCAACCTGCGCGGCGAGAACCTCACCTTCGTGACCAGCCCGCACGTCGGCAGCCAGACCATCGGCGGGGAGTCGGTGGTGGTGTCGGACAAGGAGAAGGCGCTGACCATGTACAAGGCGATGTCGGCCGACACCATGACGGCCTGGGTCGAGGCCAACCAGAAGAAGAAGGACGGCACCGGAAACTGATCAGCTCCGCCGGCCGGCCCTCCCGTGATCGACCAACGTCATCACGATTCGGAGGGCCGGCCGGCCGCTTCCTGTGAGCCAACCGCCGACCAGCCGTATCGATCTGTCCGTTCGGTCAGTTCTCCTGGATGACGGCCGTACGAACGGCATTTGACGGTCGGACGACCTCGCCAGGACGGGAAAGCGTCCGTAAAGTGATCCCGCCCCCTGACAAACGCGAGCTGGAGCACGCATGCCGGTTCAGACCAGCCGTCGCCCTCCGGCGCTGGAGTCCCCCCGTGGCCCGGTCCGGGCCTCCACGAGCATCCCGAAGCAGCCCGTCAAGGGCGGCAAGCCCGGTGGCGGGTCCGCGAAGAAGCGGTCGCGCCGCAAGGACCCGCTCTGGGCCCGACTCACCCTGATCTTCGGCGCCGTGCTGATGGTCGCCAGCGGTGCGGCCATCGTCGGCAGCAAGGCGCTGATCAGCAGCGCCACCGGCAACATCGCCCAGCGCAACCTCCTCGGTGACGCCGGCAAGACCGACGCCGAGGGTGGCGCCAGCCTGGACGGCCCGATCGACATGCTGCTGCTCGGTGTGGACGCCCGGGAGCGGTGGGCCGCCGACGACGTGCGGGCGGACAGCATCATCGTGCTGCACATCCCGGCGACGCACGACCAGGCGTACCTGATCTCGATCCCCCGGGACACCGAGGCCCAGATCCCGGCGTTCAAGAAGAGCGGCTACTCGGGCGGCACCGACAAGATCAACGCGGCGTTCCAGGCCGGCGCCCGCAACGGCGGCGGCTGGGAGGGCGGTGCCCAGCTGATGGCGCAGACGATCAAGAAGATGACCGGGATCAGCTTCGACGGCGCGGCCATCATCAACTTCGGCGGATTCAAGAACGTCATCGAGGCTCTCGGCACGGTGCGCATCTGCGTCAAGCAGGAGGTCGAGTCGATCCACATGTCGTACGTGGACGGCAAGCCGATGTGGAACGCGGACGCGAAGAAGACCGGCAAGCAGCGGACGCCCGTGGTGCACAAGAAGGGCTGCCGCGAGATGGAGGGCTGGGCGGCGCTGGACTACTCCCGGCAGCGCAAGAGTCTCAAGAACGGCGACTACGACCGGCAGCAGAACCAGCAGCAGCTGATCAAGGCGATGGCGAAGAAGGCCACCCAGGACGGGACGCTGACCAACCCGATCAAGCTGAACAAGCTGATCGACGCCGCCGGCAAGGCATTCATCCTCGACACCGCCGGCGTGCCGGTCCCCGACTTCGTCTTCACCATGCGCGGGGTGACCGGCAACGACCTCGTGATGCTGAAGACGAACGGCGGCACCTTCCACAGCGACGGCACCCGCGAGACGCTCAGCGCCCAGACGATGGACATGTTCCGCGCGGTGAAACAGGACAAGCTGGCCGAATTCGTCTTCGCCAACCCCGAGGTGGTCTCCAGCCGCGAGTAGCGCCGGCCCGGAACGGTTCGCCGGGCGATGTCGGCGAAGCGGCCCGGACCGCCGTGGTCGACCCGTAGCCTGACGTGAGAGGGATTCACGTACGGGTCGCGGGGAGGCGTCACGTCCAGATCGACGGGCGACGGTCGGGGCCGGTCCGGGACCGACACCCGGCCCGCCCGGCCGCCCCGCGTCCGCTGGCCCCGGCTGCTGCTCGGCCTGGGCGTGGCCCTGGTGCTGCTGGCCGGGCTCGCCGTGGCGGGACTGGAGGCGCTGAGCGACCGGTACGACCGCAGCGTCGTCCGGGAACAACTGCTCGACCCCACCGCCCGCCGGGAGCGCACCGACCCCGACGGGCCGCTGAACTACCTGCTGGTGGGGACCGACCGCTGGCAGAGCGGCAGCGCGGCGGACCGACGCTCGGACACCATCCTCATCGTGCACGTCCCCGCCGGCGGGCGCGAGGCGTACCTGGTCTCCGTCCCCCGGGACCTGCTCGTGGCCATCCCCGCCGGCAACGGCTACGGCGGCGGCCAGGACAAGATCAATGCGGCGTACGAGCACGGCGGCGGCGGCCAGCCGGGCACCCGCCTGCTCTCGGCCACCCTGTCCCGGTTGACCGGCATCCGCTTCGACGGCGCTGCCCTGATCGACTTCTCCGGCTTCCGCAAGGTCATCGACCTGCTCGGCGGCGTACGCATGTGCGTGGACACCGAGGTCCGCTCGATCCACACCGACCGCGTCTTCGCGCCCGGCTGCCAGCAGATGGACGGCGGCCAGGCGCTGGACTACGTCCGCCAGCGCTACGACCTGCCGGGCGGCGACTACGACCGGCAGACCCACCAGCAGCAACTGCTCCGGGCGGTGCTGGAGCGCACGAGCGAGACGTCGCTGCGGACCAACCCGGTCAAGCTGGACCAGGTGATCCGCGCCGTGGGCGGCTCGTTGACCGTGGACACCAACGGCGTACGGCTGGAGGACCTGGTCCTCGCGCTGCGCGACCTGCCGGCGGACGCGCTGCGCGGCGTGCAGGTCCCCTCCCACCCCCAGACCATCGACCAGGTGTCGTACGTGGTGCTCGACAACGGCGGGAACGGCCTCTTCGAGGCGGTACGCGGCACCCGCGTGCCGGACTGGGCGCGGGCCAACCCGCGGTGGGTCACCCGGCTGTGACGCCCGGGGGCGGCCCGCCACCGGCCGTCCGGGCGAGGATCTAGGCTTGGCCCGTGTTCGGATCCCAGGTTCCCACCGTGACCGTGACCGAGATCGCCGATGACGCGTACCTGCTCGACGTCCGGGAGGACGACGAGTGGAACGCCGGCCACGCCCCCGGCGCGCACCACCTGCCGATGATGGAGCTGCCGGCCCGGATCGCGGAGGTGCCGACCGACCGCGACGTCGCCGTCATCTGCCGCTCCGGCGGGCGCTCCGCGCAGGTCGTCGCCTACCTGATGCGCAACGGCTGGGACCAGGTGCGCAACGTCGAGGGCGGGATGGGCGAGTGGGCCGCCGCCGGGCGAGGAGTGGTCCGCGAGGACGGGCAGCCGGGCCGGGTCCTCTAGGACGATCGGGATGGACGCCCCTCTCGTCTTCGCGCACCGCGGTGCCTCCCACGACCTGCCCGAGCACACCCTCGCGGCCTACCTGCGGGCCCTCGACGAGGGCGCTGACGGGCTGGAGTGCGACGTCCGGCTGACCCGGGACGGCCACCTGGTCTGCGTGCACGACCGCCGGCTCGACCGCACCAGCAACGGCCAGGGACTGGTCAGCGCCCGTACCCTCGCGGAGCTGGAGGCGCTGGACTTCGGCTCCTGGCACCCCGGCTGCGCGCCCGCCGACGGCGACGAGGTGCTGGACGAGTCGCGCACGCGGCTGCTGACCCTGGAGCGGCTGCTGGACGCGGTGCTGGCCGCAGGCAGGCCGGTGCGGCTGCTGGTGGAGACCAAGCACCCCTCCCGCCACGGCGGGAACGTCGAGCGCCGGCTCGTCGCGATGCTGCGCCGGTACGGCCTGACCGAGCCGAAACCGGACGATCCGGTACGGGTCACCGTCATGTCGTTCTCGCCGCTGGCCGTACGCCGGGTCCGGGGTCTGGCCCCCGCGCTACCCACGGTGCTGCTGCTGGATGTGCTGCCGCGCTGGGTGCGGCCGGGGCGGCTGCCGTTCGGCACCCGGATCGCCGGCCCCGGCGTCGCCCTGGTGCGCGCCCGCCCGCAGTTGGTGCCCGCCCTGCGGGCGGGGGGCAACCAGGTCTTCGTGTGGACCGTGAACGAGCCGGCGGACCTGGACCTCGTCCTGGCCGCCGGGGTGGACGGCATCATCACCGACCGGCCGGCGCACACGCTGGCCAGCCTGGGCCGCTGACCGGGGTGGCAGCGCGCGGAGGCCCGGTCGGGCAGGGGTGTCCCCGGACTGACCGGCGGGGCACACTCGGAGGATGCCGGAGCGCACCGACCTCTCCGCTCTCATCGCCGGCCACACCACGGTGATCGAAATGATCAACTCGGGCGGCACCGGTCTTCCGGTGCTCACCCACCTGCTCCGCGTGGCCCGGTCGGCGCTCGGCGCGGCGGGCACGGCGTTCGTCGAGTTCGCGCCGACCGGCGGCCGGGTGATCGCCGCGACCGGCGCCGCCGAGTGGGCCGTCGGCCACCCCGTGCCGGCCGACGACCCCACCACCGTCTGCCTGCTCTCCGGCGCGCGGGTGCGCCAGGTCCGCACGGACGAGCTGACCGGCAGGCTCTCCGCCGAGCTCGCCGAACGGGGCCTGCTCCGGATGGTGGTCTCCCGCGCGGAGATCGGCGGGCTGACGGTCGGCAGCCTGCACGTGCTCTACCCCGACGGCGACGACCCGCCCGACGCCGAGCAGCACGCGGTCGCGGGCTACCTGGCCTCCTGCATCGCCCACATGTACGGCGACCAGACCGGGCTGCCCGTGCACGGCGACGGGCCGGTGGTGGCGGCGCTGGCGGACGGCCTGGCCGTGGTCGACCTGGACGGTCACGTCCGGCTCTGGAACCCGGCCGCCGCCCGGGTCACCGGCCGCTCCACGGACCAGGCGCTCAACCGGCCGCTGCCCTTCCCACTGCCCCCCTCCGGGCGGGTGCTCGACCACCGGCTGCCGGACGGCCGCTGGCTCACGATCACTTCCGGTGAGCTGCCCGGCCCCGGCACCCTGCGGGTGGTCACCTTCCGGGACATCACCGACCAGCAGCGCCGCGACCACGACCGGGACCTCTTCGTCGCGGTGACCAGCCACGAGCTGCGTACGCCGGTGACGGTCATCAAGGGCTACGCGGACACGCTCACCGACCACTGGGAGTCGCTGACCGAGACCGACCGGCGGCAGGCCGCCCGCGTGATCGGGCAACGCGCCAACGAGCTGGCCCGGCTGGTGGACCGGCTGCTCTCCTCCGCCGCCGAGGCGGGGCCGGGCGACCAGCCCCCCGCCCCGTACGACCTCGGTGACGCGCTGCGCGCGGCGGCGGTCGACCTCCCGGCGGAGCTGCGGCAGCGGCTCGTCCTCCGCCTCCCCGAGGACCTGCCCAAGGCGCTCGGCCACCGCCTGAGCCTCGCCACCGTGCTCACGGAGCTGTGCACGAACGCCGGCAAGTACTCCGAGCCCGGCTCGCTCATCGAGATCACCGCCGACGCGGACGGGTCCACGGTCTCCTTCCAGGTACGCGACCGGGGCATCGGCATCCGGCCGGAGCACGTGGAGCGGGCCTTCGACCGGTTCTGGCAGGGCGAGTCGGGCGACCGCCGCCGCTTCGCCGGGGCCGGACTCGGCCTCTATCTCGTCCGTCGGATCGTTGAACAGCAGAATGGATGGGTATCCCTACGACCGAGGGCCGGTGGCGGTACGGTCGCAGAGGTGCGGCTGCCCCGTGGGTGACCGGCGACGGGCAACAGGGGCGTGAGAGGGACGAAGGTGTCGACGGGAGCTGCCGATCGGGCATGGTGCGTGGTGGTCCCCCACCACGCCGCGGGGGCGCGGGTGGCGCGGCGACGCCTCGCCGAGGAGCTGGCCGACGTCGTACCTCCGCCGCTCCTGGCCGACCTCGTCGCGGTCCTCGCCGAGCTGGTCGGCAACGCGGTCCGGCACGCCGACCCGCTGCCCGGCGGAGTGGTGCGGGTGGCCTGGCGGCTGCGCGACTCGTCCGGCGGCCAGCAGGTGCAGCTCCGGGTGACCGACGGCGGCGCCGCCGCGGGCCCCACGATGCGGATCGCCGACATCGACGCCGTCGACGGCCGAGGGCTGCACATCATCTCGGGGCTGGCCGACCGCTGGGGCGTCGAGCGCGACGGCCTGGGCCAGAGCGTGTGGGCCGAGTTCGACCCTGCCGACGTCACCCGGTCGGACCTTGCGGTGGCCGGCTGACCGACCGCGAGGGCGGGTCCCGCCCCGCCGGGCCGCCGGGGCCTCTAGGCTGTGTCGCCGTGAGCAAGCGTCGAAAGAGCCAGCGGGCCGCCGAAGCCACCCCCAAGCGGGAGAAGGTACGGGACATCTTCGTGCCCCGACCGTTCGAGGGGCTGACCGACGAGCCGGAGTGGATCGCCCTGCGGGAACTGGTGCCCGCCGCCTCCGCGCCGCTGCGGCTGGCCCCCGCCCTGGTCGAGGAGTTCGGCGACCGGGAGGTCACCCTGGCCACCGTGCTGCCGATGGCCACCCCTGCCATGACGAAGCCGGACGGGCGGGTCCTCATCGGGCTCCAGCGTCACCTCCAGTCGGGCGACGTCTCCCGGGACCTGGCCGAGGCGCTGCTCTGCGCGCTGCGGGCCGAGCCGGGCCGTTCGGTGCCCGTGCCGCCGCTGCCCGGCCCCGGCCCCCGGTTGCAGGACGTCCTCGCCGACGGCCCGCTGGAGGTCAGCATGCACGACGGGTTCGAGTTCTGGCTCGACCCGGGGGCCGGCGACGACCCGAACGTGCAGGCGTCCCTGGAGCGGGCGAACGCCGCGATCTACCCCACCGTACGGCTCGCCGCCGCCCGGGCCGCGTACTGGTGCCAGGTGCCCGAGAAGGCGCACGTGCGCTGGGTGCTGCCCGACGACGAGGACGCCGCGCTGGACGCGCTGTCCCGGCTGAGCGTCGCCGGCACGCTGGTGCTCGGCGGGAACACCCGCTTCGCGGGCATGTTCCGGGCCCACGGCCGGCTGGTGCCCGTCTGGGACCTGCCGGAGGACGTCCCGGCCGCCGACTGGGAGCAGCCGGTCGCCGACTTCGCCAAGCGGTACGCGGAGGCGCTCGCCGAGCCCGCACCGCTGGACGCCGCCGGCCGCCGGGCCCGCCACGGCCTGCTCGGCCGCCAACTCACCCTGCGCTGAGCCGGGAGCCCCGCTCACCCTCCGCCCGCAGCCGCCGCGCCCGCCTCGCGCGGCGGCTGCGGTGTAAGGAAGGGACCCTTCCTATACCGAATACGTTAGGAAGGGGCCCTTCCTCACACCGGTGCGCCGAGCGGCTCGCGGACCAGCGGGCAGGACATGCAGCGTGGTCCGCCCCGGCCCGAGCCCAGCTCCGAGCCGGCGATCGGGATCACCTCGATGCCGGCCCGCTCCAGCTGCGCGTTGGTCTCCGTGTTGCGCTCGTAGCCCACGCAGAGCCGGGGCGCGATGGCCAGGGTGTTGTTGCCGTCGTCCCACTGCTCGCGTTCCGCGGTCACCGGGTCCAGGCCGGTGTCGATGACCCGGAGCTGGGGCAGGTCCATCGCGTCGGCGGCGGCCCGCAGGAACGGCGCCGGGCCGTCCACCCGCGGGTCCTCACCGTCCGCCCCGGCGATCACCGTGTACGCCGACAGCGTGTGGGCGATGTTCGGGTACATCAGCACGGCGTCGACGTCCACCATCGTGCAGACGGTGTCGAGGTGCATGGTCGCCCGTTCCTGGGCGATCGGGACGACGAGGATGGTGTGCGCGAGCCCGGCGGCGAAGACCTGCCGGGCGAGGCGTTCCGCGCCGGCGGGCGTGGTCCGCTCGCCCACCCCGACGGCCAGCACCCCCGGCGCGAGCAGCAGCACGTCGCCGCCCTCCAGGTGCTCCAGGCCGGGCTGGTAGACGAGCTCGGTGCCGGCGAAGCGCGGGTGGTGCCGGTAGATGGCGTCGGTGAGCGTGGTCTCCCGTCGCCGCGCCGGCATCGCCAGGCTGGTCACCCCGACCCGGTCGCCGACCCAGAACGAGGAGTCCCGGGTGAACAGCAGGTTGGGCAGCGGGTCGATGACGAAGTCGTGCCGGTCCATCAGGGTGTAGACGAGGCCGCCCGGCCGCTCCCGGCTGACCCGGAGCTCCTCGTGGGCCAGCCCGGCGATGAGCACGTCGGCGAGCGCGACGGGATCGAGGTACGCGAGGTGGTCGGCGACCCGGGCGCGCAGCGAGTCGCCGAGCCTGGGCGAACGGAGCACCTCCCCGGTGAGTTCGGCCCGCGCGTCGGCGACGGCGAGCGTCTCGGCGAGGAGGGTGGCAAGGTAGAGCACCTCGACGCCGCGCTCGCGCAGGGCGGCGGCGAAGGCGTCGTGCTCCTCCTGGGCCCGTCCGACCCATGGGATGGCGTCGAAGAGGAGCGAGTCGTTGTTCCGGGGGGTGAGCCGGGCCAACTCAGGACCGGGGCGGTGCAGCAGCACCGTCCCGAGCCGACCGACTTCGCTGTCCACGTAGTGGGTCACCCTCGCAGCGTAGGGCAGGGTTTGGCGGCATCCGATAAAACAGGGGTGGATGAATATGGCATTCATCCACACTCACTCCGGCGTTCCAACTTGCCGACACAGGGGACTGGCAACGTAGGGTAGTGAGGACATAACTTCGAGGGACCTTTTGCCGGAGGTCGCGATGACTGTCTTTCCCGCTCGTCAAGCCGTACCGTCCGCCCGGGCACTGCCGCCCGCGGCGGTGCCACACCCCCGCGTGGAGTCGCCGGGGGTGCTCGCACCCGTCCGTCCGTCCCCGTTGGAGTGGGCCCGCCGCCGCAGGGCGGAGCGGGGCGCCCGGCGGCTGGAGGCGGCCGGGGCCCGGGCGCTCGGCCGGCTCGACCATCTCGGGCCCGCGTGGCACGTCATCGAGTGGCCCCGCACGGACGCCACCGATCTCCTGCTCGACCACGAGCGCGACGAACGCGCCGGCTTCCTCGCCATCGGGCCGAGCGGGCTCTTCGCGGTCACCATCGCCGACCACGGCCGGGCCCGGGTGCTGGTGGCCGGCGACGTGGTCCAGATCAACGGCAAGCGCCCGCCCTACGTGGCCGAGGCCCGCCGCGACGCCAAGCGGGCCAGCAAGGCCCTCTCCGACGCCGTGGGGCTGCCGATCCCGGTGACGCCGGTGCTGACCTTCGTCGGCTCCGGCGTCATCAGCGTCTACGGCCTGCCGAAGGACTGCCTCATGGCCACCCACCGCGAGCTGGACCGCCTGCTCGTCGCCGGGGGCAGCCGGATCAGTCCGGCCACGGCCGAGAAGCTCTCGCGGGTCGCGCAGCACCCGGAGACCTGGGTGAACGGCTCGTACCGGCCGGCCGCGGACTACCGGTGGTACGAGGGCGGCCGAACGGCCGCTGACAAGCCGGCCAACCGACGGTAACGTCACCGGCGACGCCACGCACCCGGGTGCCGGTCGGCACCCGTCGGTCGCGCCGTCGCCGGCCGCCTGGTCAGGGCACTCCCTCACCCACCGGCGGCCCGGTGACCACGGCGCGGTCGGCGTCACCCGCGACGACCGGCTAGCGTGGACGGACCGTCGGTGTACATAGGAGGCGCGGTGGCCCACGTCGAACTCTCGCTCTCTGACGTGTTCGTGCCGGCGGCGGGAACACCGACAGGGCAGGAGTTCGACAACCTCGGTCGGTGGTCGTCGACCGTCTCCCACGCCGACGAGCCGTGCCTGCTCATCGACGCCGGGACGAGGGTCGTCGCCGTCTCCGTCACCGGCTGCGAACTGCTCTTCCTGGGCGACCCGGAGGACGTGACCGGGCTGCCGCTGCTCGACGGCGGGCTGCGGCTGCTCGACTTCACCGCCAACCGCTGCGAGCTGACCGAGCCCGAGATCGACAAGATCCCGCCGCTGCTCGCGCTCTCCTCCGGGCGCCTGGCCCGAGGGCTGCTCCGGGTCCAGGCCGCGTCGACCGACGCGCCGGACTCGACCGTCGACGCTATCTCCACCCCGGTGTTCACCAGCGGGACGGTCGCCGGTTCGCTCACGTTCTTCTCCCCGGTCTGACCAGCGGCGGGATGTGGCGTTCGCCGCACGCGGCGAATCTGGGGCGGGCCCGCACCGAGGCCGTAAGGTGCCCTCATGCTCGATATCGCTCTGCTGCCGGGGAAGTACGCCGTGTGCCGCCTGGCCGCCGGCTCCGCCCTGCCGCCCGAGTTGTCGGGCGGGCTGAGCAACGGCGACGTCGTCACGGTGAGCTGGACGGCCGACGGGATCTCGCTGATCTGCCCCGCCGACCGGGCGCCCGAGCAGGCCGTCGGCGAGACCGACTGGCGCTGCCTGCGGGTCGCCGAACCGCTCGCCCTTGCGGTCAGCGGCACCCTCGCCGCGCTGGTGGACCCCCTCGCCGCGGCCCGGGTCAGCGTGGTCGCCTTCTCCACCTACGACACCGACTACCTGCTGGTTCCCGCCGTGCGGCTCCGCGAGGCGACCGCCGCGCTGGAGCGTGCCGGCCATCGCGTCCTCGGCTGATCTTCACCCGCCCGCCGGTTCCTCCTAGGATGGGCTCGGCCTCCCGGCCGCAGTGACGCTCCCCGATGTCCCGAGGATCGGCCGTGCCGCCCACCCCCTCGCGCCCCGCCACGCCCGCCCGACGGCCCGGCCCCCCGGCCCGGCCCGGGGCGGATCGCCCGTGCGCCCCGCCGGCTCCGCCCCTGCCGCCCGTACGGGCCTCGTCCCGCCCGGCCCCGCCGGCGTACGCCCGCCACCTCGCAGCCGTCGTGCTGCTGGCCGCGCTGCCCCTCGCCGGCTGCGGCACCCCACCGGAGCTGCGCCGCCCCGCCCCGACCACCGCCCCGACCCGCACCGCGCTCCCCGCCACGCCCAGCGCCGCGCCGACGCCCCCGCCCACCAGCGGCCTGCCCGGCGGCGGAGGGATCACCCCCACGGTCGACCCCGGTCTGGTCGCGGTCCCGTGCCCGGACGGCCCCTCGGGAGCGCGGATCGTCGACCTGGTGCGGGGCCGGGGTGGCGTGCTGCCGAACGGCGTGCGGGTCCGGGTGCGGACCGGGCCGCTCTGCGCCGGCGAGTGGCACTACACGGTGCTCGACGTGACCGGGCACGAGACGCTCCAGGTGATCACCCAGGGCCGGCCGGGTGCCCCGCGACTGGTCACCGCCGGCACCGACGTCTGCACCGCCGAGGTCCGCGCCGCCGGGCCGCCCGGCATCCGGACGCGCGTCTGCGAGGGCGGGTCGCTCGGCGTACCGGGTGCGTAGGCTGTCGCCATGCCGGGAACACCGCCGACGCGCTTCGTCTATCTCGGGCCGGAGGGCACCTTCGCCGAGCAGGCGTTGAAGAGCATCCCCGCCGCCGAGCGGGGCAGCCGCACGCCGGCCCGCAGCGTCCCCGAGGCGCTGGAGGGCGTACGGACCGGGGAGGCGGACTCGGCCCTGGTGCCGCTGGAGAACTCGATCGGCGGCGCCGTCGGGGTGACCCTGGACGAACTCGCCGAGGGCGAACCCCTGGTGATCACCCGCGAGGTGGTCCTGCCGGTCGAGTTCGTGCTCGCCGCGCGGCCCGGCACGACGCTCCCGCACGTGCGCAGCGTCGCCGCCCACCCGCAGGCGTCCACCCAGTGCCGGGGCTGGCTGCGCGCGCACCTGCCCGACGCCGTCGTCGTCGATGTGCTCTCCAACGGCGCGGCCGCCGCCGGAGCAGCCGCCGGCGAGTACGACGCGGCGATCTGCGCCCCGATCGGGGCCGGCCGGCACCGGCTCGACGTGCTCGCCGACAAGATCGCCGACCACCCGGACGCGGTGACCCGCTTCGCGCTGGTGTCCCGCCCCGGGCCGCCCCCGCCGCCGACGGGCGACGACGTGACGTCCCTGGCGGTCTACATCGCGCACGACCGGGTGGGCGCGCTGCTGTCGGTGCTGATGGAGCTGGCTGTCCGCGGGGTCAACATGAGCCGGATCGAGTCCCGCCCGACCGGGGAGGCGCTCGGCCGGTACGTCTTCTTCCTCGACTGCGCCGGGCACGTGGCGGACGTACGCCTGGGCGAGGCGTTGCAGGGGCTGCGCCGGGTCTGCGCCGACGTGCGCTTCCTGGGCTCGTACCCCCGGCACCGGTTCCCCGGGACGGGCGACCGCCCGATCCCGGCCCCCGCCGGCCTCTCGGACGCCGACTACGCCGATGCCGCCGCCTGGCTGGCCCGCCTGCGCGCCGGCGACCTCAGCTGACGGCTGGCCCGGGACCGCCCCGGGGCCGACCGCGGGCCCCGCAACGGCACCGCCCCCGACCGACGTCGGGATCCGGCGGGCCGGTCGACGCGGGCGGGGGCGGTGCGAGGTGGTGCGGGGCGTGCCTCAGCTGAGCAGGCCGCCGAGGAGACCGCCCTGCTGCTCCTGGGAGCCGCTGCCCATGACGGGCGGCTCCTCGGAGGGCTGGACGACGACGAAGCCCTGGCCGGCGAAGCTCATCGTGAACGCCTCGCCGGTGCTCCGGCCCAGCAGCGTGCCGAGGCCGAGCTGCTCGGCGCGGTGGTAGCCGGTCTGGAGGTTGGCCGACCAGCAGACCGCCGCCTGCGGGTCGACGTAGGTGGGGGCGTCGACGCTGAGCACCACCGGGGTGCCCTTGGTGGTGATGGCGATCCGGCCGTAACCGCTGAAGACGCAGTTGAACAGGCCCGACGAGGACGCCATGCCGGCCCCGCCGACCATCCGGATGTCGTACTGGAGGGTGGAGTCGAAGGCCAGCACGCTGGAGCCGTTGATGGAGAGCGCGTCGCCGGGCTCCAGGTCGATGACGTGCACGTCCTTGGCGAAATCGGCGAGGAAGACGTCACCCCGGCCCGAGACCTTCATCAGCGGGACGCCCTCGCCGGTCAGCTTCTGCTTGAGGAACTTGCCGAGCCCGCCGGAGCCGAGCGCCTGGAACTGCACCTGCCCCTGGTAGGCGACCATCGACCCGACCCGGGCCATCACCTCGCCGTTGAGTTCGACCTTCAACATCTTGGAGTTCTGCAGCCGCATGCCGGGCTGCGCGGACTCCTTCTCAAGGTTCTCCGCCGAGAACAGCTCGCTGCGCATTGGAAGTGCCTCCTGAGTTCGCGGTACCTGCACCGACGGTAGGCGACCGGGGCAACCGCCGCCCGCTAGCCCCAGCCCAGCTCGTGCAGGCGGGCGTCGTCGATGCCGAAGTGGTGGGCGATCTCGTGCACCACCGTCACCGCGACCTCGTCGACGACGTCCTCGTCGTCGTCGCAGATGCGCAGGATGGGGTTGCGGTAGATCAGGATGCGGTCCGGCAGCACGCCGGCGTAGTCCCAGCCGCGGTCGGTGAGGGCGTGCCCCTCGTAGAGGCCGAGCAGGTCCTCGCCGGGGGGCGGGTCGTCCTCCACGAGGATCACGACGTTGCTCATCAGGGCGAGGAGTTCCTCGGGCACCTCGTCGAGCGCGTCGCCGACCAGCTCCTCGAAGCGCTCGCGACTCATCTCCACCGGCACCCCGCCCATTCTGCCCGACGACACGGCCCACCCGCGCCGGTCGGGCCCGCCGGCCCGAGCGCCGGCCCGAGCGCCGGCCCGGCTCGGTGCGGCTCAGCCGCCGGGATCGGTCGGAGCCGGCAGCCGGCAGCCCGTCGCGGGCCCGGAGCCCGCCAACCACGCGCGCCGGTCCGGCTCGGCGGGCCGCCACGGGGAGCGTGGTCCCCGTGGCGGTCGACGCCGACGAACGGGGACGGTCAGGAGGCGAGGCGGGCGGTCAGGCTGATCTGGGCGCCCGGGGCGAGCAGGCGGGAGATCGGGCAGTTCTCCTTGGCGGTCTCCGCGAGCTTGGTGAACTGCGCCTCGTCGATGCCCGGTACCTGGCCGACGGTGTCCAGCTCGATCCGGGTCACCGTCATCCCGGCGTCGGTCTTGTCGAGGTGGACCTTGGCGGTGGTCTCCACGGAGGTGGGCGGCGAGCCGGCCTCGGCGAGCGCCTTGGAGAACGCCATCGAGAAGCAGCCGGCGTGGGCCGCCCCGATCAGCTCCTCGGGGTTGGTGCCCTCACCCTCCTCGAAACGGGACTTGAAGGAGTAGTTCCCCTCCAGCCCGCCCTTGCCGGTGCGGATCGTGCCGGACCCCTCGGTGAGGTTGCCCTGCCATTGTGCGGAAGCGGTACGGATAGGCATGCACCCGACGCTAGCCCAACGGGCACCCTCCGGCGACCGTTCACGCTCCGCGTCACCGGGTGCGTACTGTGTCATGATTCGGGGCAGGCCCGCGAACGCGGAAGGGTGGCCGATGTCCCAGAGTTCCCCCATTCCCCGGCAGGAACACCGGTCCGACGGTGCCGCCGTCCTGGAGTGGGGCACCGCCCAGCCGGACGGGCCGGGGCGGTTCGGGCGTGCCTTCTCCGGCCTGGGCCGGGACCCCCGGCTCCCCGTGCTGCTCGCGGCGCTCGGCGCGGTGGCCGCCCTCGCCTCGATGCTCGGCGAGTGGCAGGTGATGACCATCCCCAACGGCGGCCCGCAGGGCAACACGCCGCTGCGGGTGCCGGGCGGGGTGTCCGACGTCGGCGGGTTCGGGGTGGGCTACCTGGTCGGGCTGTTCGCCCTGGTCTGCGCGGTGGTGCTCGCGCTGCGCGGCACTCCCGCGGTGCGTCCGAACGCCCGGCTCGCCGGGCTGGCCGTGGCCGGGGCGCTGCTGGGGCTGCTGGTCGCGGCCACCGCCTCGCTCGACGAGGCCGCCCAACGCGTCTTCTTCTACTCCACGGACGACGGGTTCCAGGTCGAGTACGGCCGGGGCCTGGTGACGGCGTTCCTGGCCTGTGCGCTCTTCGCGGCGGCGCTGAAGCTGGCCCCGGCCGGCGCGGCCCGGATCGCCGGGAAGTCCGACGGCGGGACCGAGGCGGAAGACGGGACCGGGGCAGGGGCCGGGGCGGACGGCGGAGCGGGGGCGGAGCCGGTGGGCTGGCGCCGCCGCAGGTCGCGGGACCTGGCGGACGACGGGCCGCCCGCGCCGGCCGACCTCACCGTCGGGCCGGCCGCTCCCTTCGCCCGCCCCGAACTCGCGGACTGACCGGGGCCGGTTCGCCGCCGACCGGGGTGACGAACGTCAGCCCGCCGGCTCGACGAGGACGACCTCGCCCGTACCCGATCGCCGGGGCTCCCGGCGTCCCTCAGGGGGCCACCCAGCGGAGCTCGCCGTCCACTCGCTCGTCGGTGGCCCGCAGGCCGAGCCGCTCGGCCACCCGGGCGGAGGCCCGGTGGTCGGGGTGCACGTGCGCGACCAGCGCCCGGATGTCGCGCTCCGCCAGCCAGCCGACCAGGCCGGCGGCGGCCTCGCCGGCGTAGCCGCGGCCCTGGTGCGGCGTCAGGACGACCCAGGCCAGCTCGGCGACCGGCCGGTCACCGTCGAGCCGCACGGTGGCCTGCACGGTGCCGACCGCGTCGCCGCTGTCCCGGTGCCGGACGACCCAGTTGAGCCAGCCCTCCCGGCCGTCCGGCGACCGCCCGACCGTCTGCCGGCGGTACCGCTCCCGGAGCTGCTCGGGGGTGGCCGGGCTGCCCCCGATGTACTCGTGCAGGGCCGGGTCGTCCAGGAGGGGGGCGAGTTCCTCGGCGTGGTCGACGCGGAGCGGCTCCAACAGCAGCCGCTCGGTGTCGACGGCCTCCGCCACCGGCCAGTCCCGCTCTCCCATCCGTCCACCGTACGGCCTGCGGCAGGGCCCCGGACGGGGACACCGGCGGGCCGTCGACCGTTGGCACGGCATTCGCCGCAACGCCATGGTGGGGGCCCGTTCCGCGAGGTACGTTTGCTGCCCGCCGTCACTCAGGGTCGAGGCACCGAGGACCGAGACGGCTGGCTGCGACGGCGGCGGGCGAAGGAGGAACGATGACCCGCCCGGGCCTGCCCAAGCTGATCGCCACGGATCTCGACGGGACGCTCGTCCGCAGCGACGACACCGTCTCGGCGTACACCCACGCGGTGCTCGACCGGGTGCGGGCCGCCGGTATCCCGGTGGTCGGCGCCACCGGTCGCGGCCCGAGGCTGGCCGGAATGACCCGCAACGACATCCGGGCCGCGGACTTCCTGGTGATGGCCGGCGGCGGCCGGGTCGTCGACCAGAGCGACCCGGCCGGGCCGGTGGTGCTGCGCGACGAACGCCTCTCCGCCGAGGTGCTGACCGCGCTGCTGGCCGACCTGGAGGCGGCCGTCGGGCCGCTGACCGTGATGGTCGAGGCGTCGGACGAGCACGGCGCCCCGCTCTGGGGCGACTACCACCCGAGCTGGCCCTACCAGCACGAGTTCGAGGCGCGCAGCCGCGCCGAGTGCCTCTCGTGCGACGTGATCAAGGCGTTCGTCCGGACCGCCGACCACCACGTCGACGAACTGCTCGCGGTCGCCCGGCGGATCGTCGCGCCGGAGGTCGCCACGCTCACCCAGGCGGGGCTGGGCTTCGTCGAGATCTGCCCGCCGGGGGTCGACAAGTCCACCGGGCTGACCGTGGTGGCGCAGCGCCTCGGCGTCGACCCGGCCGAGGTACTGGTCTTCGGCGACATGCCCAACGACCTGCCGATGTTCGAGTGGGCCGGCTGGGCCCGGGTCGCGGTCTCCAACGCCCACCCGATGGTCCGCGCCGCCGCGGACGAGGTGACCCTGCGCAACGACGACGACGGGGTGGCGGTGTACCTCGATCGGCTACTGTCCCGCTGATGGGAGAGGCACCACGGCTGATCGCCACCGACATCGACGGCACCCTGCTCCGGGACGACCGCACGCTCAGTCCGCACACCGCCGAGGTGCTGGCCCGGCTGTCCGCGCGGGGCACACCGGTCGTGCTGGTCACCGGCCGTCCCATCCGATGGCTCAAGATGGTGTACGAGCAGCTCGCCGAGCCGCTGCCGGCGATCTGCGCCAACGGCGCGGTGGTCTACGACCCGGTCGCGGACGAGGTGCTGCGGGCCGATCCGCTCGCCCCGCAGCTGCTCGCCGAGGTGGCCCGGCGGCTGCGCGCCGAGGTGCCCGAGGTCAGCTTCGCGGTGGAGATCGTCGACAGCCGGCAGATGCGGCACGAGGCGCACTACCCGCTGCGCTGGGACGCCGACCACGACGCGATCCGGGCGGTCGAGACCCCCGAGGAGCTGCTGGCGGCACCGGCGGTGAAGCTGTTGGCCCGGTCCGCCGAGCAGGATCCGGACGCGTTCGTCGCGCTGGTGGCCGCGGCCCTCGGCGGGCTGGCCGAGGCGACCCACTCGTCGTACTCGGGGCTGGTGGAGATCTCCGCCGCCGGCGTGACCAAGGCGGCCGGGCTGGCGTGGTACTGCGCGCGGCTCGGCATCGACGCCCGCGACGTGCTCGCCTTCGGCGACATGCCGAACGACGTGCCGATGCTGACCTGGGCCGGGCGGGGAGTGGCGGTGGCGAACGCGCACCGCGCCGTCCTGGAGATCGCCGACGAGGTCACGGCGGCGAACTCGGCGGACGGCGTGGCGGCGTACCTGGAGAAGGTCTTCGGGGTGGGGTGAGTGGCCGGCCGGCGTCCCCGGCCGGCCGCGCGGTCAGAGGTACTGGCCGGTGCTGTGTCCCTCGCCGCCCTGCGGCGGCTGGCCCATCCCCGGCATGCCCGGCAGCATGCCGGCGCCGGGGCCGCTGGGCAGCGCCTGCCGGCCGGAACGCATCTGCTCCAGCTGCACCCGGGCGGCCATCTGCTGGGCGACCAGGGCCGCCTGGATGCCGTGGAACAGGCCCTCCAGCCAGCCGACGAGCTGGGCGTGCGCGATGCGCAGCTCGCCCTCGCTGGGCGCCTTCTCCTCGGTGAAGGGCAGCGAGATGCGTTCCAGCTCCTCGCGCAGCTCGGGGGCGAGCCCCTCCTTCAGCTCGACGATCGACCGCTGGTGGATCTCCCGCATCCGGTGCCGGCTGGCGTCGTCGAGCGGGGCGGCCTTGACCTCCTCGAGCAGCTGCTTGATCATGCTGCCGATCCGCATCACCTTGGCCGGCTGCTCGACCAGTCGGGTCGGGTCCTCGCCGTGTGCCTCGTCGGTCTGCACGGTGCCGACGGGCCGCCCGTCCGGGCCGACCACCACCACCGTTCCGGAGTGACCGGTGCCATCCTGGCCCGGCTCGTCGTTCTGTCCAGCGGAGTGCGCTTCGGTCATGGGACCCATCTTTACCCAGCCGCGAGCGCCCATGCGCCCGGGGACCGATCCCGACGGCGGATCCGCGCGTGATCCGCGCTACGGTCGCGCCATGCCCGCCGACCCCCGCGACGTGCTCAGCCGCCCCGCTCCGGCCCCCGACGTCACCGTCTCCTACGGCGACCACCCGGACCAGCTCGCCGACCTGCGCGTCCCGGCCGGGTCGGGCCCGGCCCGGCCGCTGGTCGTCGTGGTGCACGGCGGCTTCTGGCGGGCCGAGTACGACCGGCGGCACACCGACCCGCTGGCCGTCGCGCTGGCCGGGCTGGGCCACCCGGTGGCGCAGGTGGAGTACCGCCGGACGGGGCAGCCGGGTGGTGGCTGGCCCGCGACGCTGACCGACGTGCTGACCGGCGTGACGGAGCTGCCCCGGCTCGCGGCCGGGGCGCTGCCCGGCCGGGTCGCCGCCGGGCCGCCGCTGCTGGTGGGTCACTCGGCGGGGGGACACCTGGCGTTGTACGTGGCGGCGACCGCCCCGGACGCCGTCGGCGGCGTGCTGGCGCTGGCCCCGGTGTCGAACCTCGCGGAGGCGTACCGGCTGGATCTGGACGAGGGGGCGGTGGCCGCGCTGCTGGGCGGCGGCCCGGCGGACCACCCCGAGCGGTACGCCGCGGCGGATCCACGTTCATTGGTGCCCATTCCAACACGGACAGTAGTCGCGCATGGCTCACTCGATGAGCACGTCCCGGTCGGGATGAGTCGGGAGTTCGTCGCCGCCGGCCGGGCGGCGGGCGGCGACGTCCACCTCGTTGAGCTGCCGGAATGCGAGCATTTCGGGCTCATCGATCCGGAGTCCGCCGCATGGCCAGAGATCACGGCTGCTTTCCGATCGCTGCGGAAAGATCGCTAAGCATTGACGCAGCGTCGCTGACCGGGTAGAACGCCGAGGGGGCGTGATCCGCCCTGCAACGCTCCCCGGAAGGAACTCGGTGTCGCAGATGAACCGCAGGCGGGCCCTCCAACTGCTGGCCGCTCTCGGTACGGCCGGACTGGTCGCCGGGTGCGGCACCGACGACGTCGACGGCGAGGCGGGCACGGGAAGCCCGATCAAGATCGGCCTCGTGGCGCCGACCAGCGGCGGCCTCAAGGCGATCGGCGACGAGATCACCAACGGCTTCCAGCTCTTCCTCGAGCTCAACGACAAGCTGCTGGGCGGGCACCCCACCACCCTGCTCACCGCCGACGAGGGCGAGAGCGTCAAGACCGGCAAGGCCGCCGTCGAGGGGCTGCTGAAGCAGGGCGTGCTCGCCCTCACCGGCGTGGTCGACGCGAACGTCATGTCCGGCATCCGGGACACCGTCGAACAGGCGCGGGTGCCCCTGATCGGTTCCAACGCCTCGCCGTCCAGCCTCCAGAGCGTCGTCTACATCTGGCGGACGTCGTACGTGCTCGACGAGGCCGGCCGGGCGCTGGGCCGCTACCTGCGCGAACAGCTGGAGTCGTCGGCGCGGCTGGCGATCATCGCGCCGGACAGCGTCGGCAGCCAGGACGTGGTGCGGGGCTTCCGGCAGGAGTTCGGCGAGTCCGACCCCCGGATCAAGGACGCGGTGGTCTCGACGGAGGTCTTCACCAACCCGTCGAAGTCCGCGTACCGGGCCGACATCCGCAAGGCGCTGGGCCGGAACCCGACGGCGGTGTTCTGCTTCTTCGCCGGGCCGGCCGCCGTCGAGTTCATCAAGCAGCTGCGCATCGAGGGGTTCACCGGCAAGGTCTACGCCCCCGGCTTCCTCACCGAGGGCGCCGTGCTGAGCAGCGTCAAGGCCGAGGACGCGCTGGGCATCCAGACGGCGCTCAACTACTCGTCCGACCTGAACAACACGGCCAACCGCCGGTTCGCCTCGGCGTACCGCAAGAAGCACGGCACCTCGCCGACCACCTACGCGATGGCCTCGTACGACGCCGCGCAGGTGCTCGACCAGGCGATCCGGATCGCCGGCGGGTCACCCACCCCGCAGCAGGTAAACCTGGCCCTCGGCAAGATCGGCCAGATCGACAGCCCGCGCGGGGTGTGGCAGTTCAACCAGCCCCGTACGCCGCAGCAGAGGTGGTACCTGCGCGAGGTCCAGCTCGACGGCCAGGTGCTGTCCAACGTCCTGGTGACCGAGCTGGCCACGCTCGGCTGAACCACCACCCGCCCCACCCCACGCGTCCCGTGCCGGGTGGGGTGGGGCGGGGCGGGGCGGCGGGTCAGTGGCGGAGTTCGGCGATGCAGCACTTCACGCTGCCGCCGCCCTTCTTCAGCTCGGCCAGCTCGACCGGGACCGGGTGGTAGCCGGCCGCCTTCAGCTTCCCGGCCAGGCGGGTCGCCTCGCTGTTCAGCACGACGTTGAGCCCGTCGCTGACCAGGTTGAGGCCGAAGGCCAGGGCGTCCTCGGCGTCGGCGACCACCGCGTCGGGGAAGAGCTGCGTGAGCACCCGCTGGCTGGCGGCCGAGAAGGCGCCCGGGTAGTAGACGACGTTCTCGTCGTCGATCGAGGCGAGCGCGACGTCGAGGTGGTAGAAGCGCGGATCGACCAGGCGCAGCGACACCACGGGCCGGCCGAGCGCCTCCTGCGCCTCGGCGTGCGCCGGCAGCTCGGTGCGGAAGCCGTGCCCGGCGAGGATCAGCCCACCGTGCGCATCCGGCAGGTACGCGAAGTCGCCCTCGCCCTCGTTGGTCTCGATCGGCGCGATGAACCGCCAGCCCTGCGACTCGTAGAACGCCCGGTGCGCGGCGGCCTCGGCGGCCCGCTGCTCGTGCTTGAACTGCGCGCCGTAGACCGTGCCGTCGACCACGAACGCCCCGTTGGCCGCGTAGACCATGTCGGGCAGGCCCTGCTCGGGGGTCAGCAGGTGCACCTCGTGGCCGAGACCGACCAGGCTCTCCCGCAGCCGGTCCCACTGCTTGACCGCAAGCTGCGAGTCGACCGGGGTGGTCACGTCCATCCACGGATTGATCGCGTACTCGACCGCGAAGTGCTCGGGCGAGCACATGAGATATGTCCGCTTTCGCGCGACTCGCTGCTGGTTCACGATGACCAAGGGTAGGTACCCTCGAACTTTGGTAACAGCCACAACCGTTGCTTCCCAGAGGCGGAACGTTGCAGATAGATGACGTGGACCAGCGGATCATTGCGTTGCTCGTCGCGGACGCCCGCGCCTCGTACGCCGACATCGGTCAGCGGGTGTCGCTCTCCGCTCCGGCGGTCAAACGGCGGGTGGACCGGCTGCGGGCGGCCGGCGTGATCCGGGGCTTCACCGCCGTCGTCGACCCCGCCGCCGTCGGCTGGACCACCGAGGCGTTCGTCGAGCTGTTCTGCGCCGGTCGGACCACCCCGGCCCAGATCGGGGTCGCCACCCGCCGGCACCCCGAGGTGGTCGGCGCGTACACCGTCTCGGGCGAGGCCGACGCCCTCGTACACCTGCGGGCCGCCGACATCAGGCACCTGGAGGCGGCGCTGGAACGGCTGCGGGCCGAGTCCTTCGTGACCTCGACCCGGAGCACCATCGTGCTCTCCCGGCTCGTGGACTCCCCCGGCGTCGGCCCCTCGCCCCGCTGACCCGGGCGCGGCGAAACGCGGCGCGAAAGGTCGGCGGAGGGCCGGAACCACCCGCCGGCCGGACGCGTCGAACCGGCCATGACACGGGGAGCCCACATCTTCGCGGTCGGCACGCTGGCCGCGCTCACCCTGCTCGGCGGCAGCGCGATCCCGGCGGCGCCGCCCGACCCACCGCGCCTGAAGCAGCCGACGGCCGCGCCCGTGCTGGTCTCCTACGACTCCTGCGCCCAGGCGCTGGGCGGGCTCCGCGCCGCCGCCGACGCGTCCGTCGGCCCGTGGGGCTTCGGCAACGGCTGGCGCACCGGGGCCGCTTTCGGCGACGTGGCCAAGGACGCGTCCGGGTCCCGGGCGTCAGCACAGTCCGCCCAGCCCGCCCAGGAGCACTCCACGACCAACGTGCACGAGGCCGGTGCCGACGAACCCGACCTGGTCAAGACCGACGGGCGGCGGATCGTGACCGTCACCCGGGGCGTGCTACGGGTGGTGGACCCGGCCGCCCGCCGGGAGACCGGCCGCCTCGACCTCACGCGGACGCTGCCGGAGCTGGCGCGGGGTGAGCAGGCGACCCTGCTGTTGCACGGCGACCGGGCGCTGGTGCTGACCCAGATCGGCGCGGAACTCCAGTCGACGACCCGCGCCGCGCGGGCCCGCACCGCGCCGCGCCTGATCCTGGTCGACCTCGCGGGCACGCCGCGGGTGCTCGGCACCTACCGGATGGACGGCAGCCTCGTCGACGCCCGGCAGACCGGGGCCACCGCGCGGGTCGTGGTCCGCAGCCGCCCCCGACTGGTCTTCCCGTACGCCGAACGGGGCACCGACGCGACGCGGACCGCCGCCAACCGCGCGGTGATCGCCGCCGCCGGGGTGGAGGCGTGGCTGCCGGCGTACGAGTGGACGGCCGGGGCGGAACGGCACACCGGCCGGGTCGGCTGTGACCGGTTGAGCCGGCCGCCCGCCTGGTCCGGCACGTCGATGCTGACCGTGCTCAGCTTCGACCTCGCCGGCGACCGCCTCGGCGACGGCGACCCGGTCAGCGTCGCCGCCGACGCCACCACCGTCTACGGCACCGGGAGCAGCCTCTACCTCGCCGGGGAACGGCCGGTGCCGCCCCGGCCCGGCTCGTTCCGGGGGGACGTCCGGCGGCCGGCCCCGCAGGTCACCGAGATCCACCGGTTCGACACCGGCGCGCCCGGTCGTCCCCGCTACGTGGCCTCCGGTTCGGTGCCCGGGTCGCTCATCAACCAGTACGCCCTCTCGGAGTGGCAGGGGCACCTGCGGGTGGCCACCACCACGGGCGACGCCTGGGGCACCCGGCCGAACTCGGAGTCCGCCGTCCACGTGCTGCGTCCCGACGGGGACACGCTGGTCCGGACGGGCGCGGTCACCGGCCTCGGCCCCGGCGAGCGGATCTACTCCGTGCGCTTCCTCGGCGGCTCCGCGTACGTGGTCACGTTCCGGCTCACCGATCCGCTCTACGCGGTCGACCTGACCGACCCGACCGCGCCCCGGGTCACCGGGGAGTTGAAGATCACCGGCTACTCGGCGTACCTGCATCCGTTGCCGGAGGGCCGGCTGCTCGGGGTGGGCCAGGAGGCCGACCGGCGGGGACGGGCGCAGGGGCTCCAGGTCTCGCTGTTCGACGTACGCGACCCGGCCCGGCCTAGCCGGCTCGACCAGTGGCACGTGCCGAGGGCGTACTCCGCGCTGGAGCACGACACGCACGCCTTCCTGCACCACCCGGAGACGGGCCTGGTCGCCCTGCCGGTCGGCGACGACGTACGCCTGCTGCGGGTGTCCGGGACCGACATCGGCGAGGTCGGCACGGTCTCCCACACCGGCCCGGCGGGCCCGGTCCTGCGGTCGCTGCTGGTCGGGGACGTGCTCTGGACCGTCTCCGCCGCCGGCCTGCGGGCCACCGATCCGACCACCGCCCGGAGCCTCGACTGGCTCCCCGTGACCTGATCCTCCCTCCCCGGCGGGTGGGGCCCGGTTTCTCGGGGTTTCCGGGCTCCACCCGCCACCACCGCTCCGGGCTCCACCCCGTCGCCCACCGGTGGCGGGGCGTGGATCACAGGTACATGCCGGTGCGGTGTTCCTCCTGGTCCCGCTTGACCGGCTTGTCGCCCTCGCCGAAGAACCGCTTCCCGCCGAACTCGCCGTGCAGGCGGTCGTCCAGCTCGTCCGCGAGCCCGGTCATCACCTGGACCGCGAGCATGAGGTGGGTGGCCTGGAAGTTGCGACCGAAGACGGGGATGGACGCCCACACGGTGTCGTCGGCGCAGTAGAGCCGGCCGATCGGCATCCGGTTGGTCAGCTCGGAGAGCTTCACGTAGAGCCGCTCGGTCGGCTCGACCTCGGTCAGCACCGGGGAGAAGACGTCCACCAGCGGCGGGTTGTCGCGGACCCGGACGAAGACCATCGCCGAACCGGCGCGGATGTTGATGTCGCCGTCGGAGTCGACCTGCAACCGGTCCGGCTCCGACTTGAGCATGGTCGAGACGACGGTGCGGACCTGCTCGGCGAGCGCGGCCGCGTCGTGCTCGGGTGCCTGGGCGGCGGCGGCCGCCGCGAGCGCCTCGTCCAGGTCGGCCTCCACGTTGCGGTCGGGGCCGAACTCGCTGCGCGCGGTGCCCAGCGGTTCCACCGGCAGCGCTTCGCCCTCGGCGTCATGGATGAGGTAGACGAGGAAGGCGGGGTGCGGGGCGCCGTAGACGTCGCGCAGCGTCCGGGTGAGCAGGGCGGCCAGCCGGGTGGCCTCGGCGGTGCCGCTGTCCAGCCCGAAGTGCTCGCCGGAGCCCGGCACCACGCCGGGCGGCGACCAGCCGAGCGCGATCATGTCCGCCACGGCGGCCCGGTCCAGCCGGTAGCCGTCCGGCAGGGTGGCGTTGCCGACCGCGCGGGCGGCCAGCCGGCCCTCCTCGCCGACGTCGATGCTGACCGAGTAGACCGCGTCGCCGGTGCCGGAGGCGGTCGGGTCGAGCGTCAGCTCCACGTGCGTGCCCGTGGGCAGCGCCGCCAACCGCCCGGCGAGTGCCCGGGCGAACTCGTGCCAGGCCTGGGTGACCTTGGCCCGCAGGTCGGCCGTGCTGGGTTCGTCGAGCAGGATCGGCTCGTGGTGCGCCGGCAGGGTGCCGGGCGAGTCGCCGCCCGGCGCCGAGGGGTGGTCTGCCGTCATGATCGCCTCCGTCCGTCACGGTCACCCTACCCACGCGACGGGGGAGGCGAATCAGCCCGACCGTGATCGGACAGCGGAGGTCAGGCGGGCGTCCCGCCCGGGCGTTCGGCGCCGAGCCCGACCGGCCAGGCGGCGGCCAGCGCGCTGAGCCGGGCCGCCGCGCCGGCCGGGTCCGCGCCCCGCCCGACCGCCAGCCCCAACAGGTACGCGGTGACGGGCGCGCCCGGCCGCAGCACCTGGTGCGCCACGTCCTTGGCCAGGTCGAGCACGGCCGGCACCGGCACCTGGGCGGGATCCAGGTCCAGCTCGGCACAGGCCGCCGTCACCCAGTCGTCCATGACCGTCATCGCGCCCACTCCTCCGCCCGGCGTACGTCCTCGTCAGTGTCGCAGTCGAACCAGGGCGGCGGACCGGCACCGGCCCACGGCACCTCGCGCACCCGCAGCCCGGCGAGCAGCGCCCTCATCGGTGCCCCCGCCAGCGGCGCGGCGGACCCGTCGGGCTGCCCGCTGGCACGCTCGGCGGTGAGGCGGTCCAGGGCGGCGCGCAGCGGGGCCACCCGCCACACGCCACAGAGGGTCTGCCGCCGCCCGTCGCCGTCGACGTGGCAGGCGCCGTCGTGACCCGCGTCGAGGTGGCCGAGCAACTCCCCGACCGCCGCGCGGGTGAGCAGGGGCAGGTCGGCGGCGAGCAGGGCGACCACTGGCGTACCGGGGTCGAGCAGGGCCAGCCCGGCCTCGACGGCGGCGACGGGGCCGCCGCCCGGCGGCTCCTCCCGGGTCACCAGCACCCCGGCGGGCACCGGTCCGGCCGGCCCGACCAGGATGCGCGGCGCGGCGTCGGCGACCGCGGCGAGTACCCGGTCCCGCATGGGCCGGCCGCCGACCGTGCGGGCGGGCTTGTCGACGCCCCCCATCCGGCGCGCGGCCCCGCCCGCCAGCACCACCGCCGCGTACGCGTCCACCGGCCCACGGTATCCGCCCGACGCCTCGGCAGGGCGGTGTGGCGGCGGGTCGAGACCGCCTGCTCGGAGTCGGACACCGGCGCTCGACGCCACGCAGCGGGTCGACGGACGGGGCCGTCGCCGCGCGGCGCCCAGACCCCGGGGTGCAGGATGGCGGGATGGGACGGGCGACTGACCGGCGCGGCGTGCTCCGCATCGACCTCGACGCGGCGGCGACGGGCCGCGCCTCGGTACGCCGGCAGGACAGCCTCGCCGTGGAGGAACCGCTGGAGATCCGGGTCGGTGCGGCCGGTCCCGGCCGGCGACGGCCGCTCGCGGTGACCATGCGTACGCCGGGCGACGACCTCGACCTGGCGATCGGCTTCCTGCTGACCGAGGGGCTGATCCGCTCCGCCGACGACGTGCGCACCGCGCAGCTCTGCGCCGGCGCGGAGACACCCAACACGTACAACGTGGTGGACGTGGTGCTGTCGCCCGGCGTGCCCGAACCCGCCGTCGATCCGGCCCGGAACTTCTACACCACCAGCTCCTGCGGGGTGTGCGGCAAGGCGAGCATCGACGCCGTGCGTACCCGATCGGTCTTCGCGGTGGGCGACGACCCGCTGACCGTGCCGGCGGCGGTCCTGACCACGCTGCCGGACCGGCTGCGCGCGGCGCAGCGCGGCTTCGACCGCACGGGCGGCCTGCACGCGGCGGGCCTGTTCACCGCCGACGGCGACCTGGTGGTGCTGCGCGAGGACGTGGGCCGACACAACGCCGTGGACAAGGTGGTCGGCTGGGCGGTCCGCGAGCGACGGCTGCCGCTGGCCGGGCACGTCCTGCTGGTCTCCGGGCGGGCGAGCTTCGAGCTGACCCAGAAGGCGTGGATGGCGGGGGTGCCGCTGCTCGCGGCGGTCTCCGCGCCGAGCACCCTGGCGGTGGAGCTGGCCGAGGAGGCCGGGCTGACGCTGGTCGGCTTCCTGCGCGGCGAGGCGATGAACGTCTACACCCGCCCCGACCGGATCACCACCTGATCCGTCCGCTAGCCGAAGAGCCCCAGCCGGAACGCGGCGTCGCGGGCCACCAGGAAGCCGGCGATGCCGAGGATCCAGCCGAGCATGCTGCCCGAGGTTCGCATGATCCAGGCGTTGAGCCGGGCCAGCACCGGCTCGATCAGCCTCGGCAGCGCCATCCGGGCCGCCAGCAGCAGCACCGCCGGCAGGACCATGACCAGGCAGTAGCCGGCGAGCAGCCCCACCATCTCGGCCGCGCCGAGCCCCGAGGTGGTCAGCAGGCCGACCGCGCCGAGGTACGGCAGCATCGTCGCCACCTCCGCGAGCGCGGCGAGCAGCGCCAGCCCCACCAGCCACCGCGCCGAGGAGTCGCCGGCCGTGGCCCGGTCCCGCCAGCGCAGCACCCCGCCGCTGCGCGGACGCCGCTTGCTGTCGTAGCGGAAGCTGAGCGCGAAGAGCCCGACCCCGAGGACGAGCTGCGCCCAGAGCACCGGCCGGTTGTCCATCGCCCCGCCGAGGACGTCGGCCAGCCGGCTGCCGCCGAGGGCGAGCAGCAGCCCGACGCCGAAGTAGAAGACGACGATCGTGCCGAGGTAGACGAGGATCCGTCGGGCGTTGACCGGCCCGGGAGCGAGCAGCAGCCAGACGGGGATGAAGAGCGTGCCGATGCTCGTGCTGTCGACCAGGGCCAGGCCGGCGAGCGACAGCAGCAGTCCGACGCTCATGCGGTGCTTGCGATGGGTTGGGGCACGGACCCATTCTGTGCCGGCGTCGGTCCTGTCGACTCGCCCTACGGAACGAACGTCCACTACATCTTTCGACGGAGAACGCCACACCTTCGCTCCCGGTGGCGCCTTCGGCGGCGGTCAGCGCGGGCGGGCCCAGGCGGCGAAGCGGGCGGTCAGGTCGGCCGGCGTGGTGGCGTGGTCCAGCGCGGCGAGTTCCTCGCCCGCCTCGGCCTGGAGGGTCGCCAGGTGCATCAGCAGGGCCGGCCGGTCCGTCCGGTACTCGGCGAGCAGCCGCAGCTTCGCCGCCGAGCACGGCCAGGCGATCCCGCAGGCCGCGCAGCGCCAGGTAGGCCGGGTGGGCAGGTGGGCGCGGCGCCGGTTCATGCCGGGACCCGCCGGCGGGCCGTCGCCGGCGAGGCCGGAGCTGCGGTACGCCAGCGGACCCCCTCGCACCACACGTAGAGCGAGCGCCGGTCCACGGCGTCGCCGCGCGCGCCCAGCTGGTAGACGTCGATCCAGCACCAACCGTGGTACGTGTGCCAGTCGGTCAGGACGCGGATCACGCGCACGGAGATCGGACGGACGAACTGCGGGCTCGCGGACCGGGTCAGGTACAGCACGTCACCCGACCTGATCTGCCGCAGCACGGGCTTGGGGTCCGGCTTCGGTTCCAGCTTTGGCGGCGGCTGGCGCTCCGGCAAGGTCTTCCCCCTCGTCCGTCGGTGGAGGAGGGGGCCGCCACGGATGCTCGCCCGGCGGCGACCCCCTCGCGGCACGACCGGCGGGCCTCGGGATGCCTCCACCGGCTCGCGCCGTCTACAGAGCACCCTGCCGAGGGTTGCCAGCCGATCACACCGCGTAGCAGTCTGTACCGGGGATATCCAGGACCTTCAGGCGAGGAGCGGGGATGAACCGGGCGGTTCAGGTAGCGATGACGAAGGCCGGCGAGACTGCGGAGAGCCTCGCAGCTCAGATCGGCGTCGACCCGAAGACGGCGGCACGCTGGGTGAGTCAGGGACGAATCCCGCAGACCCGTCACCGTGCCCGGGTCGCCGAGATCCTGAACAAGGACATAGAAGAGCTCTGGCCGGACGCACTGAAGCGAAGAGAGCCAGCGTGGTTCAGACCGTGGACCGAGATTGAGCGTGAGGCGGCCGGGCTGCGGTGCTACGAGTCGACCGTCATTCCCGGACTGCTACAGACCGAGGAGTACGCCCGCGCGGTGCTCGCCAGCGGCCCCCTCATAGCCGACGCAGCCGGCTACGTCGAGACGCGGCTGCGACGGCAGGCTGCGGTCTTCGAGCGGCCCCGCCCGCCCCTCTCAGTCTTCGTGGTCGATGAGGCGGCGTTGCGGCGAGGCGCGCCGGCAGTCTTGGTGCCCCAGCTCGACCACTTGGCTGAGATGGCCGCGCGTCCAAACGTGATGGTGCATGTCTTGCCGCTGAACGCGGGCTTCCACCCGGGACAGGCCGGACCGTTCGTCATCGCTACGACGAGCGACGGGGAGGACGTCGGCTACCTCGACGATCAGGCCACCGGCCGCATCACAAATGACGTTGCTCCACTCTGGGCCGTGTGGGATACCGTGAGGTCGCTCGCGCTTCCGCGAGACCAATCCATCGACTTCCTTGAGGCAAGATCATGGCTGACCTGACCGGCGCGCAGTGGCGCAAGAGCACCCGCAGCAGCTCGAACGGCGGCAACTGCGTCGAGGTCGCCGACAATCTTCCCGGCGTCGTCGGCGTCCGTGACTCGAAGGACCCGGCCGGCCCGGCACTCACCTTCGCACCGGCGGCCTGGCGCGCGTTCGTCGCCGACCTGGCCGAGCGGGCCTGACGTCCGAGACGCAGCCGCAAGGGCCGGCCCGATCCTGGCGGTGGACCGCATCGGCGCGCCGCCAGCTCCCCAACGGGCGAGACGGAGACGCCCGGTCGGTGCTTGACTGCCCGGCATGGAGCTGAGCGTCGGCGAGCAGCAACTCCCCGCCACCCTGACCCTGCCGGCCGGGCCGGCCCGGGGCGCCCTCGCCGTGCTGCACGGCTCCCACGCCGACAACCGGTCGTACTTCCTCTATGAGCACCTGGCCCGGCTGCTGCCGCCTGCCGGCATCGCGGTGCTGCGCTACGACCGGCGCCCCCGGATCGACGGACGCGACGTGCCGATGAACGCCCAGGCCGACGATGCGGCGGCGGCCCTGGACGTGCTGCGCCGGCAGGTCGGTGACGTCCCGGTCGGACTGTGGGGGTTCAGCCAGGGAGCCTGGGCGGCGGCGCTGACCGCCAGCCGCCACCCGGTCGACCTCCTCGTGCTCGTCGGGTGCAGCGGGGTCAGCCCCGCCCGGCAGATGCGGTACGGCACCGCCGAGCAACTTCGCCGCCACGGGTACGGCGACGCCGACCTCGCCGAGCTGGACCGGCTGCGTGGCGTCGCAGAGGCGTACCTTCGCGGCGGGCTGTCCCGGGCGGCCGCCCAGGCGGAGCTGGACGCCGCCGTCGAGCGGCCCTGGTTCCCGCTGGCGTTCCTGCCGCGCGAGGTGCCGGAGCCCGGCGCCTGGCCCGACATGGACTTCGATCCGGAACCGGTATTCGGGGCGCTGACCTGCCCGGTGCTGCTCTGCTACGGCGACACCGACGCCTGGATCCCGATCGAGGAGAGCCTGACGGTGTGGCGCCGGGCGGCCGTTGCGGCAGACCTGACCATCGCCCGGCTGGCCGGCTGCGACCACGCGCCCACCCTGCACGAGGCCGAGAACCTGGCCGGCATCAGCCCGCAGTACGCACAGATCCTGCTCGCCTGGCTGGACCGGCAGGTCTCCTGCCCGACCACATAGCCGAGCCAACACGGGTGTCGCTGGTCCACCGGCAGCTCTCTGCGCCCGTCGCTGCTGCCACGCGGCAGGCTGGCGCGGCGGTAGCACCGGGTGTCCTCGCCCTTGCTGCAGCTTACGGCTGGATTTCGTAAAGAATCGACGAAGCGTCGACGGTGTCGACGCTTCGCGGTGGGGTAGCGTGATCCCGTGCTGATCAGGTTCGAGGCCAGCAACTACCGGTCGATCACCGAGGGTGTCGAGCTTTCGATGGTGGCTGTGGACCGCGATCGCGAAGCAGCTCGGGAGCAGCCCCGTCTCGGCGAGAGCCTCCTGACGCTGGCTGCCGTCTACGGACCTAACGCATCCGGCAAGTCGAACGTCGTCGGCGCTCTCGCCTGGCTGCGCGACGCGGTGGAAGACTCGGTCCGCTTCTGGGAGGACGAAATTCCGCTGGAGCCCTTCGCCTTCGGGAGCGGGCCGGCGAAGTCCAGCGAATTCGTCATCGAGATGACGGTCGACGGCGTGCGCTTCGAGTACGTCCTGGAGATCGACGCCACTCAGGTCCTGTATGAGGGCCTCTTCCACTATCCGGAGAGAAAACGCCGCAGGATCTTCGAGCGTGAGGGCTCCGAGTTGAAGCTTCAGCGCGGCCTCGGAGCATTGTCTGGCACCCGGGAGCTCCTCACCGAGCGGACGCTGGCACTTTCTGTCGCACGACGTTTCGAGGAACCTCTTGTGTCGGGGTTCGCCAATGCTCTGCTGCGCATTCAAGTGCTCGGCCAAGTGCCGCGACGAACCCTTCCTGGAGGGATATTCCCCACTTGGCGATCGATGCAGCGCTTCTTCGGCAGGGCGGACACGACCCACTGGTTCGATGGACAGGACAACGACCAGCCCTCCCTTTCCTCCGTCAACGCGGTGGGAAAATGGCCCACCCTGAGCAGGCGCGAACAGGCGCTGGCGCTGCTACGCCTTGCTGACCTGGGCATCGAAGATGTCGTCATCGACGAACAGGAAGTCGTCTATTCCGGCTCCGGAGAGACCCGGACCCAACGTCGATTACGTCTTGTCCACCGGTCCGGCGACAACTCCGCTCCGCTTGACTTCTCGGCGGAGTCAGAGGGAACGAGGACGTGGTTCGGGCTGATCGGCCCCGTGCTGATGGCACTGCAGTCCGGGTCGATCGTCGTCTTCGACGAGTTGGACGCCAGTCTGCATCCGACCCTGTCCGCAGAGCTGCTTCGAGTCTTCCGGAGCCCGGTCACGAATCCGTACGGAGCGCAGCTCGTCTTCACGTCCCACGACACCAGCCTGCTCAATCATCTCAACCGGGACGAGGTCTGGCTCACCGAGAAACGGCTCGACGGGTCCACCCGGCTCGGCGCGCTCGCCGAGTTCGCCGGCGAGCGGGTACGCAGGTCACAGAACCTGGAGAACGCCTACCTCCATGGGCGGTTCGGCGCCCTTCCCCAGGTCGATCAGGCAGAGTTCCTACGAGCGCTCGGGCTGATCGGCTGACCAACGATGAGACAACGCCGCCGCGAGACGAAGTCCCTCAAGCGCACGATCGCCAGTCGCCGAGAACTACGTACGGTCGTCGTGTTCTGCGAAGGCAAGAACTCCGAGCCCGACTACATCAACGGGTTGAAGAGGTTGCCCGAGATAACGGACAACACCGCTCTGAACCTGGAACTCCACCCTGAGCAAGGGGTGCCCCTCACTCTGGTGCGGATGGCAGCCGACCGACTGGCCGACCCGGAGGTGGACGAGTGCTGGTGCATCTTCGACACGGAGTGGCCGAAGAACCATCCGAACCTGTTCGACGCCAGGCAGCTTGCACAGGCCAAGGGCATCGGTCTGGTCATCTCGAACCCGTGCTTCGAACTCTGGCTCATCCTGCACCATCGCGAGTTCACGAGGTTCGTCAGCACCGCCGAGGCGGAAAGCATGAGTCGCAAGCTCGACGGTCGGGCTGGGAAGAGCATCGACAGCAACGTCTACATGCCGCTACGGAAGCAGGCCGCTCGCCGAGCCGAACGTCTCGATCAGTCCCACTCGCGCAACGGCACCGCCTTCCCTGACGACAATCCGTCCTCGGGGATGCATCGCTTCCTGCGTGCACTCGAACAGCGGTAGGCAGACCGCCAGCGAACCGAGCGCGCTCGCCTTCGCGCCAGCGTGGCACGCGTTCGTCGCCGAGTTGGTCGAGCGGGCCTGACCGTCCGGGGCTCGCTCCGATGCCGGCGGGCCGTGGAGATGGAAGGCTCGGCTGGGCGAGGTACGCCTTCAGCCGGGCGTACCGAACTGGAGCCAGACGCGGACCCGCTCGGTGACCTCGTCGCGTCCGCCGAGGGCGTCGCGCACCTCTGCGGCAAACGTGGCTCGGCCCTGCGCGGAAGGCAGTCGGTCGGTCGACAGGGCGGAGAAGACGCCGCCCACCATGTCATCGACGGTGAGCGGCGCGTCGTACTGCACCGACGACTCCGCGTACCGGTAGCCGGCGCGAACGAGGGCGTCCCGGTTGCGTAGGCGGCCGGCGTCGTCGGTTTGGCAGGCAGCTGTGACGGGGTGCCCGAGCAGCCGTTCCAGGCAGTCGCGCAGTGCCCTGGACCAGTCGGCGTCCTGGAGCCACAGCGGCGCTCCGTTGGTGACGACGGCGAAGCCACCGCCGGGACGCAACAGCGGCCGGGCGGCCCTGAACAGCGCGTCGCGGTCCATGAAGTGGATGGCGACGGCGGCGGTCAGCGCGCCGATCGTCCGTCCGCCGAGTAGCCGACCCAGCGCGGGCAGGTCGTTGTCGGTGCCGAGCATCCACATGGTGTTGACCGTCGCGGCGTCGAGGGCGGCCTGGCGGGCCAGAACCAGCATGTCCGGCTCCGGGTCCACGCCGATGACGGTCCCGACCCGGGCGGCGAGCGGGAGGCTCAACTGGGCGGTGCCGCAGCCGAGGTCGACCACCGTGTCCTCGGCGCTGAGGCCGAACGCTCCGACGAGGGCGTCGAGCACCTCGGGCGGGTAACCACGCCGGTGCCTCGCGTAGTACGTCGCCACCTCACCGCTGAAACTCGCCTTCATCTCGACAGCCTGCCTGCGGCGCAGTTCGGAGAGCGAGCGATTCTGCTCAGGGCATGGCCAAGGTGTCGCTGCTTGCGCCGGGCACGGCGAGTCCCTGTGGCTGTGACGTACTGCCCACAGCGAGGGCCAGCAAATCCGGCAGCCGATACCTACAGTCGGGCCATGAGCACCGGCAGAGGCGTGCGGGCGGTCTACCCCGGCAGCTTCGATCCCTTCACTCCCGGGCATCTGGACGTGGTGGACCGGGCACGCCGCCTCTTCGACGAAGTGGTCGTGCTCGTCGCCATCAACAGCCTCAAGAATCCGGGCACCGACGAAGAGGAGCGAGCGGCCGCTGTCCGGGCCGTTCTGCCGGTCGGGTGGACCTCCGTCAGCGTTGCGGCCTGGAGCGGGTTGACCTCCGCCTACTGCCGTCGCCACGAGGTAGGAGTGATCGTCCGAGGCTTGCGGAACACCACCGACATGCAGAGCGAGTACCGGCTCGCCGCGATGAACGAATCGCTCGGTGTCCCCACGGTGTTCCTGCCTGCGCAACCCGAACTGGCCGCGGTGTCCTCGACCGCGGTACGCACGCTGGGGACGTGACCTCCGTCCAGGCAGCCGTGGACGGCCGGACATCACCCGAGTGGCCGGCGCTGTCGCCCCCGTGTCAGCTCGCCTGGTTCTGCTGCTCGGCCCATTCGGCGACCCGTCGCGCGCTCTCCTCCTCGGAGAGATCCTCCACCCGGGTCATGACCGACCACCGTACGCCGAAGGGGTCCCTGATGCTGGCGAACCGGTCGCCGGACACGAACGTGGACGGCGCCTCACGGACGACGGCGCCGGCCGCCTCGGCCCGGGCGACGACGGCGTCCACGTCGGGGCAGTAGAGGCCCATCGAGTAGCAGTCCTGGTCCCCTTCGGGGGCCGCGACGAGCCCGTAGTCGGGCATCGGCTCGCCGAGTTGCAGCAGCCCGTGGCCGAAGTCGAGGACGGCGTGGGCCACGACCCCGCCCATCTCGGTCACGTCGACCACCCGGGCACCGAAGATCTCCCGGTAGAAGTCGATGGCGCCGCGCGCGTCGGGGATCGCCAGGAAGGGGGTCAGGCTGGTGGCGCCGTGCGGCGTACCGTTCGTGGTGTGCGCACCGTCGGCGGCTCGGATCGTTGCAGTCATGTGACCGATCGTAGGAACGGCGGGCGTGGGCCGGCTTGAAGATTCGCGCCAGGCGCCCGCCCCGGGTGCGGCGAGCCCACGGGGTGTCCTCTACCCGGCGCGGCTGCCCACGTTCGACCGGCTCCCGCCGCCGGACGCGGTGCGGCAGCTGGTGCGGTGGTTCTGGATCCCGGAGTGGCAGATCCAGCCGGGGCGGTCCTCCCGGCAGCAGCTGATCGCCTTCCCCGCCTGCAACCTCGTCGTCGAACCGGACGCGGTCGGCATCTCCGGGCCGACGACCGGCAGTTCGCACCGTGACCTCACCGGAACGGGCTGGGCCGTCGGCGCCCTGCTGCGGCCGGCGGCCGTACCCCATCTCGTCGCGGACCCGGCCGCCCTGCGGGACCGCTACGAGGCCGTGGACCTGCCCGATCTGCACGAGCGGGTGTACCGCGAGATGGCCGGGTCGGGCGACCGGCAGACCCGGCACCGCCGGGCCGTCGACGCCTTCGCGGGGTGGCTCAGCGAGGCGATCCCACCGCCGAACGACGAGGCGCTGCTGGCCAACGCGATGGCCGAGGCCATCGACACGGATCCGGCGATCCGGACGGTCGAGGATGCCGCCGTACGCGTGCGCCTGTCCACCCGCTCGTTGCAGCGGCTCGCGGGACGGTACGTCGGGCTGCCGCCGTCGACGATGATCCGTCGGCGTCGGCTACAGGAGGCGGCCGAACGCGTGCGTACCGACCCGGACACGACCCTGGCCGCTGTCGCCGCCGACCTCGGCTACAGCGACCACGCCCACCTCGCCAACGAGTTCCGGTCGGTGCTCGGCCTCTCCCTGAGCAGCTACCGGCAGCGGGTCACGCGCGAGGACGGCGGGGTCTGACAGGACGGATGACCGGGTTCTCCCCGGTCGTCCGATCCGGGTGCGCCAGGGGAATCTCCCCGATGCCCCGGCCGGCACCGGGAGACAAGGCTCGATGTCATGAAAATCATGAACAGCCGGACCGCCCTCGTGGCGACGGCGCTCGCCACCGTGCTGACCGTCGTGGCCCCCGGCACGGTCAACGCCGCACCCCCGGCCCGCTCCGCCGCCGACTGCCGCCCCGGCACCCTCGACCCCGGCCCACTCCGGCAGGCGATCGCCGGACTACCCAACTCCGACGCCACCAGCGCCCAGGTCCGGATCACCACCCCGGACGGCTGCTGGACCGGCGCCACCGGCGTCCGTGACCTGCGCAGTCAGGCCCCCGTGCCGCCGCACGCACGCTTCCGGATCGGCAGCGTCACCAAGGTCTTCACCGCCGCGCTGGTGCTGCAACTGGTCGCCGAGGGCCGCATCGACCTGGCCGACCCGGTGCAGCGGCACCTGCCCGGGCTGCTGCCCGCCGACTACCCGACCGTCACCGTCCGCCAGCTGCTCGACCACACCAACGGCATCCCCAGCCCGACCATGCCGGACGGCATCGAGTGGCAGCTCGCCCACCGGTACGACCGGTGGACCCCGGAGCAGATCGTGCGACTCGGCCTGCGCAACCCCCGGGAGTTCGAACCCGGGACGAAGCAGCGCTACACCAACATGGGCTACATCGTCGCCGGCCTGCTGGTGGAGAAGGTCACCGGCCACCCGTACGCGCGGGAACTGGACCGGCGGATCGCCCGCCCGCTCCACCTGCGGGACACGTACGCCCCCGGCGACGACCCGCGCATCCTCGGCCCGCACGCACACGGATACCAGGCCGTCGTGCGCGACGGGGCCACCGAACTGGTGGACGCCACGACGTGGAGCCAGACCTTCACCCCGGCCTCCGGCAACGTCATCTCCAGCCTCGCCGACCTGGACACGTTCGTCGCCGCGCTCTTCGCCGGCCGGGTCGTGCCGCCGGCCCAGCTGGCCGAGATGTTCACCCTGCCCGCGGTCCCCGACGTCGCCGGTGGTCCGGCCCGGTACAGCGCCGGGCTCACCGCGTTCCCGCTGCCCGGAGGCGAAGTCCTGTGGATCAAGACGGGCTCCCGCTTCGGCTACCTGACCGGCGTGGCGGCCACCCGTGACGGCCGGTTCCGCACGCAGTACTCGATCACCGGGACCGACGCCAAGGGTGAGGAGCTCAGCCGTACGGCTCAGGCCGTCATCGGCGCCGCGCTCGGGATGCTCTGAGGGGGTCAGCGGGGGCCGCGTCGGCGGCGCCGGCGGCGTAACACTCCGGGGTTTCCCACCGCCGGCCAGCCGTCCAGCTCGGCCGGCGGCACGCCCCGGCGCAGCAGGTCGTCGAGGAGCAGCGCCATCGAGTGGCCGGGGTGCTCAGCCAGAGCCCGTTCCAGGGCCACGGCCGCCAGTGCGCCCTGCCCCGCCCGCCAGGCGGCGAACGCCAGCAGCGCGGCCGGCACGGCGATCAGTTCCGGCTCGGCCCGGCGCAGCACGTCGGTCCAGAGCGCGATGTCCTCGTCGCGCCCGTCGGTGCGCTCCCAGGCGTGGTCGCGGACGGGCACGTGGGTCAGCAGCACGCTCAGCCAGGCGACCTCGTCGTCGGTGAGCCGCTGACCCCGCCGGTGCCGACGCAGCGTGGTGCGTACCGCCGCCGCCCCCGCGGAGCGCAGCGTCCGCTCGCCGCGCGGGTCCGTCGCGGGCGCCCGGTCGAGCAGGTCCGCGAGGCGTCGCTCGGCGCGGGCGGTGGCCCGGCGTACGGCCGAGCGGGCCTGACCGGTCACCGGGGCGACCTGCGCGACCAGGGCGGCCCGGTCGGGCAGGGCGACCTGGCCGGCGAAGACGGCCGCCGCGCTGACCTCGCTGGCGCCGACGTCGTAGGGGGTGCCGTCGGGCGGGCAGCACGCCGGCTCGGTGCAGAGGTACGACCAGTAGCGGCCCTCGGTGACGCGCAGGGCGTCGAGCACGGGGAGCCCGGCGGCGGTGAGCGCGGCGCGCACGGCGTCGACCGCCGGGGTGACCAGCGGCGCCGGGCCGTAGCCGAGGACCGTGGTGGTCTCGGCGTGCTGCCGGGCGATGACGCCGGCGAGGTGCCCGGCGGGGTCGCGCGGGTCGGCGAGGTCGGGCAGGTCCGCGCGGGCGGCGAAGGTGATCCGGCGGTCCCGCATCGCCACCACGACGACGCTGTCGGTCGGGTGGAAGCCGAGCAGGTAGGGCACGGCGGCGATGAGGTCGGCGGGGGAACGGACGGCGAGCCGGGGGCGGTCGGTCGGGGTCATGGCTGGCAGCCTGCGACGGGTGCGTCGCGGTCGCCGGCCCCTGTGGACGACACGCGGGTTATCCACAGTCACGGAACGTATCGTCGCAGCTCAGGGGCTTACGTCCCGACGCGGGTCGAGTGATCGGGCCGGGTCGCCACCAGGGATGCCAGCTCGCTGCGGGAGCCGACGCCCAGCTTGGGATACGCCTTGTAGAGGTGGTAGCCGACCGTCCGGGGGCTCAGGAAGAGCTGCGCGCCGATCTCCCGGTTGCTCAGCCCGCGGGCCGCCAACTGCACCACCTGGTGTTCCTGCGGGGTCAACCGCTGCACGGCGCCCGGGTCGGCGGCCCGCACGCTCTCCCCGGCGGCGCGCAGCTCGGCACGCGCCCGCGCGCTCCAGGGGTGGGCCTGGAGCCGGTCGAAGATCTCCAGCGCCGAGTGCAGCACGATCCGGGCCTCGCTGATCCGGCGTGCCCGGCGCAGCCACTCGCCGTACAGCAGCTCCGTGCGGGCCCGCTCGAACGGGGTGCCGCCCTCCTGGTGCAGCGCCACCGCCTGGGCGTACTGGCCGTCGGCGTTGCCGTCCAGCAGCGCCTGGCAGCGCAGCGCGACCGCCCGCGTCCACGGCTGCCGGACGCGCCCGGCCCATTCGGCGTACTGCCGGGCGGCGGCCAGCCCGTCTTCCCGCCGGTCCACCCGGATCGCGGCCTCCACCAGGTCGGGAAGGCTGGCCATCGCGCCGCCCCGGTGCCGCGCGCCCAGCATGCCGGAGAGTCGGCCGAAGGCTGCCTCGTACCGGCCGAGGCCCAGGTCGAGCAGGCTCAGCGCGCCGGCGGCGTGGACGTTGCCCGGCGTCACGCCCCGCGCGATCGGTGCCGCCGCAAGCTCGATGCACCGCTGTTCCTCACCCCGGATGGCGGCCAGGCCGGCGAGCACGGTGGTCAGGTAGACCGCGTGCCGGCGCTGCCCGGTGTCGGCGGCGATCCGCAGCCCCTCCGTCGCGTTGGCCTCCGCGTCGTCGTGCCGGCCCCGCATGAGCTGGGCGCGGGCGAGCAGCGGCAGCACCGAGGCCAGCAGGCCGGCGGCACCCTGCTGACGGGCCACGGCGGCCAGCCGCGCCGCGACGTCGTCCGCGCTGTCCAGGTCGGCCAGCATGATGTGCCACCACCCGATGTCGAGCAGTTCGAGGTGCCGGTCGCACCTGGCCGTCTCCTCGACCAGCACCCGCAGCGGTGCGATGGCGGCGTCGGTGAGGGCGTTCTGCGCGGCGAACGCACGCGACAGCGCGGTGACCAGGTGGGCGCTGGGCACGCCGAGTTCCTCGGCCCGGGCGGCGGTGCGGTCCAGCGCGTCGAAGTCGCCCGCGTGGGCGGCCGCCCGGCCGGCGCGGAAGAGCAGGTGACCGGCCAGGCTCAGGTCGAGGGCGGCCACCGCCACGGCGGCGTCGGAGAGCAGGCGGTGGGCCTCCCTGGGACGGTCCCGCGAGTCCAGCACGGTGGCGCGGACCAGGGCGATGTCGGCCAGTTGCACGGGATCGGTGACGTGGTCGGCGGCCTGGTCGGCCAGCGTCGCGGCCCGGTCCAGCTGGCCGGTGTCGGCCGCCGCCTCCGCCGCGACGGTCAGCCGCCGCCCGCGCCGGGCCCGGTCCGCCGTGAGCCCGGCGGCCCGTTCGTACATCGCCGAGACCACGGCGCTTCCCCGGGCCGCCCCGCTCCGCGCGGCGGTCTCCAGGGCGGCCGCCGCCTCCTCGTCCGGCCCTGTCGCCATCGCCGACCGGTGCCAGGCGTACGAGCAGACGTCGCCCCGGGCCGCGTAGACCGCCGCGAGCGCCTCGTGCGCCGCCATCCGGCTGCCGGCCTCCACGGTGTCCCGCAGTGCCGAGAACACCAGCGGGTGACGGAACACCAGCCGGCCGTCCACCAGCCGCACGAGCTGTGCCTGCTCGGCGGGGGCCAGGTCGTCCCGGGTGCAGCCGAGGCGCTCGGCGGCCGGGAACACCACGGAGGCGTCGGCGGAGGACGCGTCGGCGACGACGCCGAGCAGCCGCCGGGTCGCCTCGGGCAGCCGCCGCACCCGCTCGGCGAAGACCTCGTGGAGTCGCTGGTAGCGCGAGGACGGCAGCCGGCGCGGCATGCCGTCGACCGGCAACTCCAGCAGGGCGAGCGGATTGCCCTGCGCCTCGGTGAGCAGATCGGGCCGGAGGTGGCCGGGTACCGGCTCCGACCGCTGCGCCAGCACCTCGGCGGCGGCCGACTCGCCCAACGGCCCGACCGGCAGCTCCGGCAGACCGGCCGGGTCGAACGGGGACACCTCGTCGGTGCGGACCGCGACGATCACCGCGACCGGCTCGGCGTCGAGCCGTCGGACGGCGAAGAGCAGCGCCTGCGCCGAGGCCGGGTCGAGCCAGTGCGCGTCGTCGACCAGGCAGAGCAGCGGGCGTTCCTCGGCCAACTCGGCCAGCAGGGTCAGCACGGCCAGCCCGACCAGGTAGCGGTCGACGTCGCCGCCGGCCTCCTGACCGAGCGCCACCCGCAACGCCCGGACCTGCGGGGCGGGCAGGGCGTCGATCCGGTCGATCTCGCGGCCCAGGAGCAGGTGCAGCCCGGCGAACGGGAAGCCCGCCTCCGACTCGATGCCGTCGGTGCGCAGCACCCGCATGTCGTCGGCGCGGGCAGCGGCGTCGCCGAGCAGCGCCGACTTGCCGATGCCGGCCTCACCCCGCAGGACGAGCACACCACTGCGTCCGGCCCGCGCCTGCCGGAGCAGGGCGTCGATCCGGGCGGTCTCCTCGCTTCGGCCGTGCAGCACGGGGATCAAGGCTACGCGGGCACCGGGCCCGTCGACACGTACCGCGCGCTGTTCGGCAGCGCTCTCCCGCGCGGACCTCAGGCCACGTACGGGACGCGCTGGCGGGCCTCCCGCAGTGCCCGCCCCCACCAGCCGAGCTGGTCCAGGACGGTCTTGGCGGCGTTGTCGCAGCCCTGTGGTTCCACCGGCGCCCCCGTCTCGTCGAACCTGTCCCAGCAGCCGTGGAAGCTGACGGTGTCCCGCACCGTCGTCGCGTGTACTTCGGCGAACACCGGGCGCAGGTGCTCCACCGCGCGCAGCCCGCCGGAGACCCCGCCGTAGGAGACGAAACCGACCGGCTTGGCGTGCCACTCGTCGCGGTACCAGTCGATCGCGGTCTTGATCGAGGCCGGGTAGCTGTGGTTGTACTCGGGTGTCACCACCACGAAGGCGTCGGCGGCGGCCAGCCGTGGCGCGAGCGCGTCCACCGCCGCCGGCTGCGGGGCGCCGAACGCGGTGAGCGTCGGCGGCAGGTCGACCTCGGCCAGGTCGACCACGTCGATCTCGAAGCCGTCGTGCCGGCGCGCCCGGTCGACGAACCAGTCGGCCACGACCGGGCCGAACCGGCCCGCCCGGGTGCTGCCGACGATGACGGCGAGCCGCAGCTTCTGCGTGGTCATGGTGCTCTCCCAGTGCGTTCGGGGTGGGTGTGCCGACCACGCTAGGCAGCCGGCGGGGCCCCGCCATCTGTCAACTGACCGGTCGACCGGCCCGGCCCCGCGCCGGCGGCCGGTACGGTCGTTCGACAGATGCCCGACAAGGGTTCGCGTCCCTACCGTCGGTGCCCATGACCACCGCACCCGCACCGCAGTCGTCGGCTCCGGCCGTCCGCACCCGCTGGGCCCCGGTCGTAGCGGTCGCCCTCGCCATGCTCGTGGCGACCTCCGAGATGAGCATGGCCGGCGTCGTACTGCCCTCGATCGGCGCCGACCTGGGCGCCGACCCGGCCGCCACGACGTGGGTGCTGCTCGCGTACGCGCTGCCGATGGCCGCTATCGCCATCCCGGCCGGCCGCTGGGCCGACCGGGCGGATCCCCGGCTGATCCTCGCCGTGTCCATGACCGGTGTCGGGGTCACCAGCGTGCTCGCCGCCCTCGCCCCGGCGCTGTGGGTGCTGCTGGCCGTACGGCTGCTCCAAGGCGTCGCGGGCGGGCTCACCCTGGCGGTCTACCTGCCGGTCATCGCCGCGACCGTGCGGGCGGACCAGCGGGCCCGCGCGATCGGCGCGGTGGTGACGATCATGACCGTCGGCGGGATGGCCGGCACCTCGTTCGGCGGGCTGGTCGCCGGCGCCGTCGGTTGGCGCGCGGTGTTCCTGCTGAAGCTGCCCCTCGTCGCGGTCGCGCTCTTGCTGGGCCTGCGGGCGTTGCCCCGCGACGGCCGAGGGCTGCCCGCCCCGGGCCTGCCGCTGCTGCGCGAGGCGGTGCTGCTGGGCGGCACGGTCGCCGCGGTGCTCGTCGCCGTCGACGAGATCGCGGCCCGGCCGGTGCTGGCCGCCGGGCTCGGCGCGCTGTCCGTGGGACTCGGCCTGACCTGGGCGCGGTTGCCCGCCTCACGGCCGGTCGTCGCGCTGGTCCGCGCCCGCCGTTTCGGGTTCACCACCCTCGGGCTGTTCCTGGTGTGCTTCAACGTCGCGGTGACGGTCTTCCTGCTGCCGTACTTCGTCGCCGACGTGCTGCACGAGGGCCCCGAGGTGGCCGGGATGCTGCTGCTGGTCCAGATCGGCGCCATGACGGTCACCTCGCCTGTCGCCGGCTGGCTCGCCGACCGGGTCGGCGCGCTGCCGACGGCGGCGACGGGCGCCGGGCTGACCGCCGGGGCCACGCTGCTGCCGGTCACCCTCTCCGCCGACGCCGGGCTGGTGCACCTCGGCTGGCAGGTCGCGCTGATCGGCGTCGGATTCGGCCTGTTCAACACCCCGGTCATCGCGGCGGTCATGGCGACGGCGCCCGCCGGCTCGACCGGTGCCGCCGGCGGCGTCGGCGGCACCGTCCGGATGATCGCGACGACGCTCGCGCCAGCGGTCGCCGCGCTGTGCTGGACCGTCGCCGGGGGCGGGCTGGCCGGCTTCCGTACCGCCCTGGTGGTGCTCACGGTGATCCAGGCCGCCGGGATGCTGGCGCTGCTCGCCGCCGGACCGGGTAAGGAAGGGGCCCTTCCTTACATGTCAGAGGCCGTTCACCGAGGCGGCCAACCACGGGCAGCTGCGGATCACGAACAGCACGGCCTATCGCAACGGCAAGGCCGGGTTCGCGTTCGTCGGCTCGCCGTCGGTGCTGCGGCACAACCTGGCCCTGGCCAACCGCGACGAGACGTGGCTCGGCGGGACGGTCGACGACGAGGACAACTCGTGGAACCAGCGGGACTGGGCGACGACGACCCTGCGCAGCGGCGACCCGTCCTCGGCCGAGGGGCCACGGGGTGCCGGGGGCGCGCTGCCGGAGACCACGTTCCTGCTGAACCGCCGCGATCAGGCCATGGGCGCCGACATGCGGTGACGGCGGGGCCACCCGACCAGGCGCAGCCCGGCGGGCCGAGCCGCCGACACCGTGCGGCCGGCACCCGTCGGCCGGCGGGAGGGGTTACCTTGCGCAGATGGATCTGGCGTACCTGCGGGCACACCCGGAGCACCTGCCGACCTTCCTGACCCACCAGCGGATCCGGGAGACGCCGGTCGCCGGCGGCGACATCTGTGCCGCGTCCCGGCTGACGCTGGACGACGGGCACTCGGTGTTCGCCAAGACCTGGCCGGAGGCCGCCGCAAAGCCCGCGCCGGAGGGCTTCTTCGCCGCCGAGGCGGCCGGCCTGCGCTGGCTGCGCGAGGCCGGGACGGTCGCCGTACCGGAGGTGGTGGTGGCGCTGCCCGGGCTGCTGGCGCTGGAGTGGATCGAGCCCGGCGAGCCGACGCCCGAGGTGGCCGAGCGGTTCGGCCGCGAGCTGGCCGGGCTGCACCGGGCCGGGGCGTCGGACTTCGGGGCCGGGTGGAACGGCTTCATCGGGGCGCTGCCGGCGGACAACACGCCCGACGACGGCCCCTGGTCGGGCTGGTTCGCGCGGGCCCGGCTCGTCCCGTACCTCCGGATGTCGGTCGACGGCGGCGGGCTCACCGGCGCCGAGGCCGGCCTGGTCGAGCAGGTCGTCGAGCGGATCGGCGAGTTCGGCGGTGACGAGCCGCCGGCCCGGATCCACGGTGACCTCTGGCCGGGCAACGCGCTCTGGGGCGCGGACGACCGGGTCTGGCTGGTCGACCCGGCGGCGCACGGCGGTCACCGCGAGACCGACCTGGCGCAGTTGGCCCTCTTCGGCGGCACGCCGCACCTCGACCGGATCCTTTCCGCGTACGCGGAGGAGTGGCCGTTGGCCGACGGCTGGCGGGATCGGGTGCCGCTGCACCAGCTCCACCTGATGCTGGTGCACACCGCACTGTTCGGCGCGGCGTACCGGGATGCGGTCGCCCGTACCGCCCGGTCGGCCCTGGCCGGGCGCGGGCGCGCTACCGTCGACGGGTGACCGCCGCCCCGCCGACCGACGGCGTCCTCGCCGACCGGTACGGCCGCGTCGCCCGGGACCTGCGGGTCTCCCTCACCGACAAGTGCAACCTGCGCTGCACCTACTGCATGCCGGCCGAAGGGCTGGCCTGGCTGCCCAACCCGCAACTGCTCGACGACGACGAGATCGTCCGGCTGGTCGGGGTCGCGGTGCGCCTGCTCGGCGTGACCGAGGTCCGGTTCACCGGCGGGGAGCCGCTGATCCGGCCCGGCCTGGCCGGCATCGTGGCCGCCGTGGCGGCGCTGGAGCCACGCCCCCGCATCTCGCTGACCACCAACGGGATCGGGCTGGACCGGCTCGCCCCCGGGCTGCGCGCCGCCGGGCTGGACCGGGTGAACGTGTCGTTGGACACGCTGGATCCGGAGCGGTTCGCCCGGCTGACCCGGCGCCCGCGCCTGGCGGACGTGCTGGCCGGGCTGGCCGGCGCCGCCGACGCCGGGCTCACCCCCGTGAAGATCAATTCGGTGCTGATGCGGGGCGTCAACGACGACGAGGCGCCCCGACTGCTCCGCTTCGCCCTCGACCACGGCTACGAGCTGCGGTTCATCGAGCAGATGCCGCTCGACGCCCAGCACGGCTGGGACCGGCGGACCATGGTCACCGCCGACGGGATCCTGGCCGCCCTGCGCGGGGAGTTCGACCTGGTCCCCGACCCGGCGGAGCGCGGCGCGGCACCGGCCGAGACCTGGCTGGTCGACGGCGGCCCCGCCCGGGTCGGCGTGATCGCCAGCGTCACCCGGCCGTTCTGCGGCGACTGCGACCGCACCCGGCTCACCGCCGACGGGCAGGTGCGCGCCTGCCTCTTCGCCACCGAGGAGTCCGACCTGCGCGGGGCCCTGCGGGCCGGGGCGGACGACGACGAGCTGGCCCGGCGCTGGCGGGCCGCGATGTGGGGCAAGCGGGCCGGGCACGGCATCGACGACCCGGCCTTCCTCCAGCCCGCCCGGCCGATGTCCGCGATCGGAGGCTGACCGTGGCAGAACCGACGCGCCCGGCTGACACCGGGCCACCCGCCCAGGCACGCCCCGCTGACACCGGGCCACCCGCCCAGGACGCCGGTGCCGGGGCGCCGGTGACCGTCCGCTACTTCGCCGGGGCGCGGGCCGCCGCCGGCCGGACCGAGGAGACCGCATCCGCCGGGCGGTCCCTGGACGAACTCGTCGTGGAGCTGACCGCCCGGCACGGCGAGCGGCTCGCCGTCGTCCTGAAGGTGGCGAGTTTCCTGGTCGACGGCGTGACCTGTCATGATCGTCGGGCACCGCTACCGGCCGGAGTCACGATCGACGTCCTGCCGCCCTTCGCGGGCGGCTGAGGGAGGCGCACACATGCTGGCGGCACTGGCGTTCGTCGCCACCATCGCGCTCATCACCGGCCTGATCCACCTCTACCTGTGGAAGCGCCTGGTGCGGGACACCACCGCCCCGGGCCGGTGGCGGCGGATCGGCGGGATCACCGTACTGGTGCTCGCGCTGCTCGTACCGGCGACCATGGCCGGCACCCAGGCGGGCCTCTACTGGCTCGCGTGGCCGGGCTACCTCTGGCTCGCGGTCATGTTCTACCTGCTGGTCCTGCTCGTGGCGCTGGAAGTGCCGATGGCGGTGGCGAAGCTGGTGCTGCGCCGCCGGGTCGTCGCCGCGGAGCCCACGGCCGCCGCGCCCGAGCCCGCCATGGTCGGCGCCGCCGGGCCGGCCGACCCGCCGGCCGCCGACGCCGTCGCGCAGCCCGACCACGACCCTTCCCGCCGGTTGCTGCTCGCCCGCGGGACCGCGATCTTCGCCGGGCTCACCGCCACCGGCCTCACCGGGTACGGCATCCGCACCGCCCTCGGCCCGCCGCAGCTCGACCGGGTGCAGATCCCGCTGGCCAAGCTCCCCCGCAGCATGGACGGCCTGCGGATCGCCACGGTCTCCGACATCCACCTCGGTCCGCTGCGCGGACGGGCGCACACCGAGCGGATCGTCGCCGCGATCAACCGCCTGGACGCCGACATCGTCGCCGTCGTCGGCGACCTCGTCGACGGCTCGGTGGCCGAGCTGGGCGAGGCGGCCGAGCCGCTGCGCGGGCTGCGCTCCCGGCACGGCAGCTACTTCGTCACCGGCAACCACGAGTACTACTCCGGTGTCGAGGAGTGGGTGCAGGAACTGGACCGGCTCGGCCTGCGGGTCATGCAGAACGAGCGGACGGAGATCCAGGCCCGCGGCGGCGTACTCGACCTGGCCGGGGTGAACGACGTCACCGCCGCCGGCACCGGTCTGGCGGCCCCGGCTGACTACGCGGCGGCGCTCGGCGACCGCGACCCGAACCGCCCGGTGGTGCTGCTCGCCCACCAGCCGGTCGCGGCGACGGAGGCGGCGAAGTTCGGTGTCGACCTCCAACTGTCCGGGCACACCCACGGCGGCCAGATGGTCCCGTTCAACCTGCTGGTGAAGCTCCAGCAGCCGGTGGTCTCCGGCCTCGGCGAGGTCGACGGCACCAAGGTCTACGTCACCAACGGCGCAGGCTTCTGGGGCCCGCCGGTCCGCGTCGGCGCCGAGCCGCAGATCACCCTGGTGGAGCTGCGCTCCCGCTGACCCATAGCGCGGGCGGCCGGCGTTGTCCAGCACCGGATGCTCAGGTCACGGGTGTGCGTGGCGACGGGTGGGTAATGGCGCGGGCGTGACAGGATGCGGCGTGCCTCCGTTCAGTCCCGCACCCCCCGGCGGCGTCCCGCCGTTCGTCGCGGATCTGCACATCCACTCGAAGTACTCGCGCGCGTGCAGCCGCGACCTCACCCTGCCCAACCTCGGCTGGTGGGCGCGGCGCAAGGGCGTCGGGGTGCTCGGCACCGGCGACTTCACCCACCCCGCCTGGTACGACCACCTCCGCGAGACGCTGCACCCGGCCGAGCCCGGCCTGCACCGGCTCAGCCCGGAGGCGGAGCGGGACATCGCCCGCCGGCTGCCGCCCCGGCTGGCCAGCGAGGCGGAGGCGGACCCGGTCCGGTTCATGCTCAGCGTGGAGATCTCCACGATCTACAAGCGGGACGACCGCACCCGCAAGGTGCACCACCTGATCTACCTGCCCGACCTGGACGCGGTGGCCCGGTTCAACGCGGCGCTCGGGCGGATCGGCAACCTCGGCTCGGACGGCCGGCCGATCCTCGGCCTGGACTCCCGGGACCTGCTGGAGATCACCCTGGAGGCCAGCCCCGACGGCTACCTCGTGCCGGCGCACATCTGGACCCCGTGGTTCTCCGCGCTGGGCTCCAAGTCGGGCTTCGACGCGATCGCCGACTGCTACGCCGACCTGGCCGAGCACATCTTCGCCGTGGAGACCGGCCTCTCCTCGGACCCGGAGATGAACTGGCGCGTCGGCAGCCTGGACGGCTACCGGCTGGTGTCGAACTCGGACGCGCACTCGCCACCGGCGCTGGCCCGGGAGGCGACCGTCTTCGCCACCGCCCGCGACTACTTCGGGATCCGGGACGCCCTGCGTACCGGTGACGGACTCGCCGGGACCATCGAGTTCTTCCCCGAGGAGGGCAAGTACCACGCGGACGGGCACCGGCTCTGCGGCGTCAACTGGCCGCCCGAGCGGACCCGGGCCGCCGGTGGCCGCTGCCCGGAGTGCGGCAAGCCGCTCACCGTGGGCGTACTCAGCCGGATCGAGGAGCTGGCCGACCGGCCGTCGGGGCACCGGCCCGCGCACGCCCCCGACGTCACCCACCTGGTGCCGCTGGCCGAGATCCTCGGCGAGATCAACAAGGTGGGCGCCCGGTCCAAGCGGGTCGAGGGGAAGCTCCACGAGCTGATCGCGGCGCTCGGCCCGGAGCTGGAGATCCTCACCAGCACGCCGCTCGACGAGATCGGCCGGGTCGGCGGGGAACTGCTCGCCGAGGGCATCGGCCGGCTGCGCCGGGGCGACGTCCGCCGGGTCCCCGGCTACGACGGCGAGTACGGCGTCATCACCCTCTTCGACCCGGCCGAGCTGGGCGGCAACGCCGGCGGGGCCCAGGAGACGCTCTTCGACGTACCCGTGCCGGCGCAGCGCACCCCGACGGAGCCGGCGCCGAAGCCCCGGGCCAGGCGCCCGGCGGCGGCCAAGCCCGAACCGAAGCGCAAGGCCGCGCCGGCCGCGCCCCCGCCCCCGCCCCCGATCGCGCCGACGCCCTCGCCGCACGAGCCGTTCGAGCCGATGCTCGCCGGCATGGAGGAGGTCGGCACCGGCCTGCTGGACCGCCTGGACGCCATGCAGCGGGTGGCCGCCTCCGCGCCGGGCGGGCCGCTGCTCATCGTCGCCGGGCCGGGCACCGGCAAGACCCGGACGCTGACCCACCGGATCGCCTACCTCTGCGCGGAACTGAACGTCTTCCCGGAGCAGTGCCTGGCGATCACGTTCACCCGGCGGGCCGCCGAGGAGCTGCGGCACCGCCTCGACGGGCTGCTCGGGCCGGTCGCCGAGGACGTCACCGTCGGCACCTTCCACTCGCTGGGCCTGACGATCCTGCGGGAGAACGCCGACGCCGCCGGCCTGCCGACGGACTTCCGGATCGCCGACGACGCCCAGCGGGCGGAGGCCCGCGCCGAGGCCGGCGACGACGAGGCCGGCTACGCGGCGCTGCTGCGCAAGCAGGACCTGGTGGACCTGGACGAGCTGCTGACCCTGCCGGTCGCGCTGCTGAGGGCCGACAAGAAGCTGGTACGGCACTACCGGGAGCGCTGGCGCTGGATCTTCGTCGACGAGTACCAGGACGTCGACGAGGTGCAGTACGAGCTGCTGCGCCTGCTCAGCCCCGCCGACGGCAACCTCTGCGCGATCGGCGACCCGGACCAGGCGATCTACTCCTTCCGGGGCGCCGACGTCGGCTACTTCCTGCGCTTCTCGCAGGACTTCACCGACGCCCGGCTGGTCCGGCTGAACCGCAACTACCGCTCCTCCGCGCCCATCCTGGCCGCCGCCGTGCAGGCCATCGCGCCGTCGTCGCTGGTCCGGGGCCGCCGGCTCGACCCGGCCCGGCTCGACCCGGAGGCACCGCTGGTGGGTCGCTACCCGGCGGCCTCCGTCGCCGACGAGGCCGACTTCGTCGTACGCACCATCGACGAGCTGGTCGGCGGCCTCTCCCACCGCTCCCTGGACTCGGGGCGGATCGACGGCCGGTCCACCTCGCTGTCTTTCTCCGACATCGCGGTGCTCTACCGCACCGACGCGCAGGCCGCACCGATCGTGGACGCCCTGGCGCGGGCGAACATCCCGGTGCAGAAGCGCTCGCACGACCGGCTGCGGGACCGGCCCGGGGTGGCCGCCATCGCCCGCGAGCTGCGCCACGCCGACGGGCTCGACGGTTCGCTGGCCGCCCGGGTCCGGCTGGCCGGGCAGGTGCTGGCGGAGCGCTTCGCGGTGCCGACGCTGGACGGCGCCAACACGGTCCGCCCGGAGGACGTCCGGTCGGCCGTCGACCTGCTCACCCCGCTGGCCCGCCGCTGCGGCGACGACCTGCCGCTGTTCCTGTCCCAGCTCGCCACCGGGGCGGAGGTGGACGCGCTCGACCCCCGCGCCGAGGCGGTCACCCTGCTCACCCTGCACGCCGCCAAGGGGCTGGAGTTCCCGGTGGTCTTCCTGGTCGGCGCCGAGGACGGGCTGCTCCCGCTGCGCTGGCCCGGCAGCACCCCCGACGACGACGCGATCGCCGAGGAGCGGCGGCTCTTCTTCGTCGGGCTGACCCGCGCCCAGGACCGGCTGTACGTGACCCACGCGGCCCGCCGCAGCCGGCACGGCACGGAACGCGAGTGCGCCCCGTCGCCGTTCCTCGACGTCATCGACCCGGGCCTCTTCGAACGCTTCGGCGAGGCCGAACCCCGCCGCCCCCGCGACCGCCAGCTCCGCCTGATCTGAGCCACCCGTCGGGCTGTGGGTCCTTCCGGCCGCGGGTGACCGCTCAGGCGGTCAGAGCGGCCCGGTGTGCCTGTCCGTGCGGGGCGCGTCAGGCCGTCAGGCACCGGTGCGCCGGTCGGTGCGGCGGCCTCAGGCGGCCAGGGCGGCCAGCCAGGCGCCGGTGAGCAGGGCCGGGCCCAGCGGGAGCGGGGTGTCGCGACGCACCCTGCCGGTCACCAGCAGGACGAGTACCAGCACACCGTGCAGCAGGTGCGGCAGGAGCAGCCCGAGCGCCAGGGACGACCCGCCGAGCCAGCCGAGCGGCAGGCCCAGGACGGCGGCGAGCTTCACGTCGCCGAAGCCCAGCCGGGAGCCCGGCAGCACCGCCAGCACCACGTGGCAGGCGAAGCAGAGCGCCGCCCCCGCCACCGCGCCGAGCAGGCGCCCGGGGCTACCGGCCGCCGCCGCCACACCGGTCAGCCCGACGGCGGCGACCAGCGCGGCGGCCCCGACCAGCGGGTCGGGCAGGCGCAGGCAGGCCAGGTCGACCAGGGCGAGCACCAGCCCGACGGCGGCCAGCACGAGGAGGACCGGCAGGACCGGATCCGCCCCCAGGGCCGCCGCGAGCCCGGCGAAGGCGACCGCACCCGCCGTCGCGCCCCACCCGGCGGACGGCACCGCCCCGGCGACGCGCACCGCGCCCGGCGCGGCCTCGACGACGCGCGGCGTGCACCCGGCGTCCCGCACCGCGTTCGACGCGGCGCCGACGACGCGCGGTGCGTTCGCCGCGGCGCCGGCGACGCGCGGTGCGTTCGGCGCGGCGCCGACGACGCGCGGTGCGTTCGACGCGGCGCCGACGACGCGCGGTGCGTTCGACGCGGCGCCGACGACGCGCGGTGCGTTCGACGCGGTGAAGTGGCGGGCGACCCGGGGTGCGGCGAGGCCGGCCAGGGCCCCGAGCAGCGCCACGCATGCCAGCAGCCCGGTCGACACGGGCGGACGCTACCGGCGCGACGGCTCCGGCGTGGTCCCCCGGACGGGACGTCGCGGTCTCTCGGTGCTCACCACGAGGGCCACCCCGGCGACGATGACCGCGCCGCCGAGCACCACCCGCGCGGTGACCGGCTCGGCGGCGAACAACGCGCCGAGCGCCACCGCGACCACCGGGTTGACGTAGGCGTACGTGGAGGCCAGCGAGATCGGGGCGTGGTGCAGCAGCCAGACGTACGCGGTGAAGGCGACCAGCGAGCCGGCCACCATCAGGTACGCGAGCGCGAGCCACGACCGGGTGGTCACCGCGCCCGGGTCGAAGCCGCGCAGCTCGCCCCGGCCCACCGAGAGGAGGGCCAGCGCCGCCGCCCCGGCGAACATCTCGTAGACGGTGGCGACGAACGGATCGGCGGGCATCCGCATCCGCCCGGAGAGGAAGGAGCCGATCGACCAGCAGCTGGCCGCCGCGACCACGGTCAGCGCCCCGGTGAGCGGCACGGCATCCGTCCCGCCGGTCGGCAGCACCAGCAGCACCAGGCCGACGAAGCCCAGCGTCACCCCCGCCAGCGTCCACGACCGGGGCCGGTCGCCGGTGACCGTACGCAGCAGCACCACCAGCAGCGGAACGGTCGCCACCAGCAGGGCGGCGACCCCGGACGGCACCGCCACCCCCACCGGACCGGACTCGGCGAGCACCACCAGCCCGTTGCCGCAGGCCAGCAGGAGGACCCCGACCAGCGCGGCCGAGGCGAGCTGTCGCCGGTCCACCCGCAGCGCGCCCCGCCCCCGCCGCGCCCGCAGCACGATCGCCAGCACCAGACCGGCGGCGGCGAACCGGGCGGCCGCCGAGCCGAGCGGCGGCATGGACTCCACCACGATCTTGATGCCCAGGTAGGTGGAGCCCCACAGGACGTAGACCAGCAGCAGCGCGGTCCAGAGCAGGGCCGGAGTGGCCGCAGCCGTACGACCCGCCCCGACGGCCGGGCCGGACCGGGTACCTGCGTCGACGGGCGGCTGCGCACTCGGTGGAGGTGGGCTCATCGGTGGACACGCTACGGTGACGTCGGCGTCGGCGTCCCTGGTTGGTGGCCGGCCTCTCACCACTCGCACGGGAGGCGTGCATGGCGAACTACGGACCACCGGGGCGCGGGAACCCGGACCCGTGGCACGGGCGGCACCCCGACGAGTCGTACGGTCCGTCGGCCGGGTCTGCGGGGCAGGAGCCCTGGGCGGACGCGTACGCCCCGACCCCGCCGGGGCAGGGCCCGGTGCCGTACGCCGCCCGGAGCGACGGCACCGCCGTCCCCTCCCCGTACGCGGAAGGTCCCGCCCCGCCACCGCGACGGCGGCGCGGGCGGACGGCCCCGGTCGTCGCGGTGCTGGCCACGGTGACGTTGCTGGTGCTGGTCGGCGGGGCCGCGGTGCTCTACCTGCGCGACCAGGACGACAGGACGCCCGTCGCCACGCCGAGCGGGCCCGCGCCCGCGGCCCGGACCGACCCGCCGGAATCCCCGGCGGGCGCGACAGCCGCCACGCCGAGCACACCCGCCCCCGAGTCCTCCACCGATCCGCGCTTCGTCAAGGCCGGCCAGTGCGTCCGCAACGACGGGCCGGCCGGCGGCAAGCCCAAGCTGCTGATCAGCGACTGCGCGCCGCAGACGTACGAGGTGCTGCGCCGGATCGACGGGGCGACCAGCGGCGAGAAGGACGCCGCGGCGAAGTGCGCCAAGGTTGACGGCTACACCAACTGGTACTTCTTCGACAGCGAGCTGGACACCCTCGACTTCGTGCTCTGCCTGAAGCAGCGCTGAGCCACCGCACCCCTGAGGAAGAGATGACGACCTACGGATCACCCGCACAGCCGGACGACCCCTACCAGCGCCCGCCCGGCACCCCGGGCGGCCCGCCCCCCATCGACCCGACCCTGCCGGAGTGGGGGCAGCCGCCGGCCGCCGCGCAGTGGGGCCAGCCGCAGCCCGGCGGCGAACCGCAGTGGGGCCAACCGCCGTACGGGGGTGAAGCGCCGGCCACCCCGCAGTGGGGCCAGCAGGACCCGGCGTGGAACCAGCCCGCGCAGCCGCCGGCGCCGGAACCGGGCTACCCCCCGCCGCCCTCCTCCGGGGCCGGCTATCCGCCACCAACCTCCGGGGCCGGATACCCGCCGCCCTCCTCCGGAGCCGGCTATCCGCCGCCGCCCGGGGTGCAGCCGCCGGCGGGCCAGGGGGGCTACCCGCAGGCGGGACCGTATCCGCCGGCCGGGCCGGCACCCACGCCGGGCAACCAGTGGGGCACCCCGCCGCCGGGGCCCGGCGGGTACGCGATGCCGCCGGCCGCTCCGCCCGCGAACAAGAGCGGTGGCAAGGTCGCGCTGATCATCGGCCTGGTGGCGGTGCTCCTGCTCTGCCCGTGCCTCGGCCTCGCCGGCTGGGGATTCTGGCAGGCCGGCGACGACGACCCGGTCACGGCCCCGACGGTGAACGCCACCGCCGGCCCGACGGGCCAGCCGACGAGCCAGCCGACGAGCCGGCCGACGAGCGAGCCCACGGACGAGCCCAGCGTGGAGCCGACCACCGCCGCACCGAGCCCCAGCAGGAAGGTGTTCGCCAAGGGCGACTGCGTGGTCAACGACGGCACGGCCAGCAAGGCCGAGCTGCGTAAGGTGCCCTGCGGCCCCAACACGTACGAGGTGCTCCTGCGGATCCCGGGTACGGCGGACGGTGACCGGTGCAAGACCCGGGCCCCGGAGGCGACCGCGAACTACGTGCACGACAACTCGATCGACTTCCTCGACTACGTGCTCTGCCTGAAGAAGCGCTGATTGCCAAAACTAGGGCTGTCTAGCATGGACGCTAGACAGCCCTAGTTTTGTGTCGAGACCGATCCCGGTGACCCGACACGCCGGTTGCCCCATCTACGGATGTCTAGTCCCCCAGCTAGACGGCCCGATACTGTGCGATGCGTGGATCCGGTCCGCAACCCGTACGCCCCGGGCGCCGGCCAGCGTCCCCCCGAACTCGCCGGGCGGGGGCGCGAGCTGGACGTCTTCGACGTCGTGCTGGAGCGCATCGCCCGGGGCCGCCCGGAACGCAGCCTGATGCTCACCGGCCTGCGCGGGGTCGGCAAGACGGTGCTGCTCAACACCCTCCGCTCCCAGGCGATCAACCACCTCTGGGGCAGCGGCAAGATCGAGGCCCGACCGGACCAGTCGCTACGCCGACCGATCGCCGCCGCGCTGCACATGGCCGTCCGGGAACTGGCGCCCCGGCACCGCGCGCCCGACCGGATCGACGCCTTCCTCGGCGTGCTCAAGGCGTTCGCCCAGCGGACCGCGCCGACCGGTCGCGGCACCGCCGCCCCGAAGCTGCGCGACCGGTGGCAGCCGGGCATCGACGTGCCCGCCGCCACCGGCCGCGCCGACTCCGGTGACATCGAGATCGACCTGGTCGAGCTGCTCACCGACGCCGCGGCGGTGGCCGCCGACGTCGGCACCGGCATCGCGATCTTCATCGACGAGATGCAGGACCTCGGCCCGGAGGACGTCTCCGCGCTCTGCGCCGCCTGCCACGAGCTGTCCCAGCTCGGCGCGCCGCTGATCGTGGTCGGCGCCGGGCTGCCGCACCTGCCGGCCGTGCTCAGTGCGGCCAAGTCGTACTCGGAACGGCTCTTCCGCTACCAGCGCATCGACCGGCTCGACCGGATCGCCGCCGACCAGGCGCTCTGCGCGCCGGCCGAGCGCGAGGAGGTCGAGTACGAGCAGAAGGCGCTCGACCTGCTCTACGAGAAGTCCGGCGGCTATCCCTACTTCGTCCAGGCGTACGGGAAGGCGACCTGGGACCACGCGCCCCGCTCGCCGATCACCGCCGCCGACGTACGGGTCGCCGCGCCCGAGGCCGAGGCCGAGCTGGCCGTGGGCTTCTTCGGCTCCCGCTTCGAACGGGCCACCCCGGCCGAACGCGAGTACATGCGGGCCATGGCCACGCTGTCCCTGGTGGAGGGCGAGGTCGACGGCGGGGGACGCGACGACATGGACGCCGCCGTGCCGACGGCGGAGATCGCCCGGGCCCTGGGGCGCAAGCCGGCCAGCCTCTCCCCGGCCCGGGACGCGCTGATCAAGAAGGGCCTCATCTACTCCGGTGAACGCGGCACGGTCGCCTTCACCGTCCCGCACTTCGGCCGCTACCTGCGTACCCAACCGGCCTGACCGGCCACCACGAGCCGCGACGGGCGTCAGACCTTGGACCAGGGCGGCGGGAAGAGCACCTCGCCGCGCGGCGGCGGACCCTCGCCGCTCGTGGCCGGCGGCAGCACCAGCGCCTGCCACGGATCGCCGAGACCCGACCAGGGGCTGGTCAGGCCCATCCGGTCGGCCCGGCCGAAGCCGAACCGGTGGTAGTAGCCCGGGTCGCCGAGCACCACCACCAGCCGCTCGCCCAGCTCCGTGGCCGCCTCGATGGCGGCCTGCACCACCGCCGTGCCGAGCCCGATCCGCCGCCGGTGCGGCGCGACCGCCACGGGGCCGAGCGCCAGCGCCGGCGCGGTGTGGTCGTCGGACTTGACCCGGACCCGGGTGAGCAGGGCGTAGCCGACGACCTCGCCGCCGTACTCGGCGACCATCGCCAGCTCCGGCAGCCAGGCGTCGCTGTCCCGCAGCTCCGCGACTAGCCCCACCTCGGGTGGCGTGGTCACGTCGGGGCGGGCGAACGCGCCGGCCAGCACCCGCCGGACCGCGCCGGTGTCGGCCGGGTCCTCAGGTCGCAGCCGCAGCGTCGTCACGCGGGGCACGTTACCCCTCACGGGCCGTCCATCAGCGACGGTCGCTCGAATCGGCGTGGCGCGAGGTGCACGCCCACCGATCCGGATCGGCGGTTGCGGGGGTAGCCGGGCCGACGACAGGGTATGACTGACCCATGAAACCGGTACGTTCCCTCGCCCGCGCCATGCTGAGCGGCATCTTCGTGGTCAGCGGGTTCACCAACCTCCGGAACCCCGGGCGGCTGGTCCCGGCCGCGAAGCCCGTGACGGACCGGGTGACTCCGCTGCTGGAGAAGGCCGACCCCCGCATCCCCACCGACACCGAGACGCTGATCCGCGTCAACTCGGCGGTGCAGGTCGGCGCCGGGCTGATGCTCGCCACCGGCCGGTTCGCCCGGCCGGCGGCGCTGGTCCTGGCCGGCACGCTGGTCCCGGTGACCCTCGCCGGGCATCCCTTCTGGAACAACGACGACCCGGCGGCGCGGCGCAACAACCAGATCCACTTCCTGAAGAACCTCGGCCTCTTCGGCGGGCTGCTGCTCGCCGCCGCCGACACCGGCGGCAAGCCGGGGCTGCGGTGGCGGACCGGTCACCGGATCGGCCACTCCCGACGTTCCGTGCAGCGAGCCGTCCGTACCGCCCGCAGGGAGGCCCGAATCGCCGTACGATCGGCAGCGACGGCCCGTCGACTGCCTGGCTGACCTGCGTCGATACCTCCCCCCGCCCGGGCCTTCACGTGTCAACGCCGCGAATCACCTGAACCACCCGACAGGCGTTAACGCGGTGGAAATGTCAAAAACATGTGTGGGATCGGACACGGTCGCATAACGCGGGAGGCATTAACGTGAGGCGCCGTTCTAGGCTCCGTGCAGGACCTGGACGGGTAGGACGACCTTGGTACGGGGGTGGCCACGCCATGCCGGCGACCGTCGGAAGACGGGTGGACCGCCTCGCCCCAGTCCGTCGCGTAACGCGTGGGATCGATCGTAGGACAGTCGTACGGGCTGGCATCGTGGCCGCCGTCGCCTATGCCGCATGGCTCGCCATCGGTGCTTTCGGGCGGCCGTACAACTTCTTCGACATGAAGATCTACCACGGCGCGGTGGTGTGGTGGGCGAGCGGTCACGAGCTCTACGAGTTCATCGCACCCGGCACCACCCTGGGTTTCACCTACCCACCGTTCGGCGGTCTGGTGATGCTGCCGATGGCGCACCTGCCGGTCGAGCTGGCCGGGACGGTCAACGTGCTCGCCAGCATCGCCGCCCTGGCCGTCGTGCTGGCCGGGCTGCTCCGCCCGATCGTCGACCGGCTCGGCTGGCCCCTCTGGTTCACCGTGGGGATCGCCACGCCGCTGGCGGTCGCGATCGAGCCGGCCCGGGAGACCCTCGGCTACGGCCAGGTGAACCTGCTCCTCTTCGCACTGATCATGGCCGACCTGATCGGCCTGCGCTGGCGGGCCCGCCGGGGCACCCACATCCCCCCGACCGACGGGCCGCTGCTGCGCTTCGTCTACAGCGGGGCGTGGGCCGGCGTGGGCATCGGCCTGGCCACCGCCGTCAAGCTGACCCCGGCGCTGTTCATCGCCTACCTGATGATCACGCGGCAGTGGCGTGCCGCGACCACCGCGATCGGCACGGTGATCGCGGTGACCGTCGGTTCCTTCGCGGTCGTCGGCACCGAGTCGCGGGCCTACTTCGGCGGCGTGCTCTGGCAGACCGAGCGCGTCGGGGCCGCCGACATGACGCCCAACCAGTCGCTGGCGGGGCTGCTGGCCCGGCTGTACGACTCGATCGAGACGCCCGGCCTGCTCTGGCTGGCGTTCTCGGTGCTGATGCTGGCGGTCGGCCTCTCCCGCGCCGTCAACGCCCGCGCCGACGGCGACGAGCTGACCGCGTTCACGCTGGTCGGCCTCACCGCCAACGTGATCAGCCCGATCTCCTGGACGCACCACCTGGTCTGGGTGATCCCGGCGATCATCGTGCTGGCCGACGCCGCCGTACGCCGGCGCGAGGCCAGCCGCGGGTTGGCGCAGCGGGCCGGTCAGGGCGGGTACGGCGGGCCGCCGGGGGTGACGGGGCTGCGCCCGCCGATCTGGTACCCGACGCTGACCGGGCTCCGGCACGGCGTCGCCGCCGTCGGGCTCTACCTGCTCTTCCTGGTCTCTCCGATCTGGCCGTACGAGCACCAGCTCCCCGAGGTGTCGCACTACCAGGACGGCCTCTTCGGCGCCCTGATGGAGAACTCGCTGGCGCTGGCCCTGATCCTGCTGGTCGCCGCCCTGCCGTGGCGCCCCGGTGCCGAGCCGGCCTTCTACGCCGACCGGTTCGGCCGGCAGGCCGCGCCGAGCCTGCGCCGCTGACCGGGTGGGCCGCCCCTCAGGGGCAGTTCACCCACTCCTCGGTGCCGTCGGCGAAGACCTGCCGCTTCCAGATCGGCAGCCGCGCCTTGACCTCGTCGACCAGTCGGGCGCAGGCCGCGAACGCGGCGGCCCGGTGGGCGGTGCTGACGGCCGCCACCAGTGCCGCGTCGCCGATGGCGAGCGGGCCGACCCGGTGCGACACCGCGACCGCGTACACGTCAGGGTCGGCAGCTATCTCGGCCGCGACCTCGCGCAGGATCCGCCCGGCGCTCGGGTGGCCCTCGTACTCCAGGCTGGTCACCACGCGGCCGTGGTCGTGGTCGCGGACCACCCCCTGGAACGAGACCACCGCGCCGGCCCGGCGGTCGGCGACCGCCGCCTCGTGCGCGGCGAGGTCGAGCGGCCGGTCGGTGACCTCGCCGAACGTCGTGGACCGGCCCGACGCGTCGGCCGTCGGCGTGGTCACCACGCACGCTCCCCGGGCAGCAGCGGCAGCGGTACGACCGGCACCCGGTCCCCCGGCTCGCCGGAGGTGCCGGGGCGGATGACGGCGAACCCGTCGGCACCCGCCAGCCCGCGCAGCATCGCCGAGCCGACGTGCCGGACCGGGTGCGCGGTGCCGGCGGTCCGGTCCAACCGGACCAGCGCCAGGTGGGTGTACCCGCCCCGGCCACGCACCGGCTCGGCGAGCGTGGCGTGCGGCAGCACCGGCATCGGGCGGCCCGCCAGGCCGGCCAGCAGCGGGGCGACCAGCGAGACCAGGGCGACGATGGCGGACTGCGGGTTGCCGGGCAGTCCGGCGACGAACCGGACCCGGCCGTCGGCGTCGACCAGCCGCGCCAGCAGCATCGGGAAACCGGGCCGCACCGCCACCGTGTTGACCACGTAGTCGGCGCCCAGCGCCTCCAGCGTGGGATGCAGGTGGTCGACCGGCCCGTGCATCGTGCCGCCGGTGGTGCACACGAGGTCGGCGGTGCTCAACGCCGCGCGCAGGGCGGCCACGTGCGCGGGAAGCGTGTCCGCCACCGGTCCGACCACGTCCGACGGGCGGACCAGGCAGCCGTACCGGCGCAGCCAGGCCGGCACCGCCGGCCCGAGCGCGTCGCGTACCCGACCGGCGCCGGGCGGGCCGGCGGTCAGCAGCTCGTCGCCGAAGACCAGCAGCGCGGCGCGGGGCTGCCGCCGCACCAGCAGGCTGTCGTGCCCGCAGGAGGCGGCCAGGCCGATCAGCGCCGGGTCCACCGGCGTGCCGGCGGGGACCAGTTCCTCCCCGGCGTACGCCTCCTCGCCCGGCTCGCGCCACTCCGGCGCCGGCCGCGGCGTGCCGTCGACGAGGCCCTCGGGTGTACGACGGGACTCCTCCACCCGCAGCACGGCCGTGGTGCCCTCCGGCACCATCGCGCCGGTGGCGATCTCGACGGTCGTCCCGTCGTCGGCCAGCGGGGCCGGGGTGCCACCCGCCAGCACCCGCCCGACCGGCCGCCACGGCCCGGTGCCGCGCACGGCCCAGCCGTCGACGCTGGAGGTGGGGAAGGCGGGCAGGTCCGTACGGGTGGCCAGCGGCTCGGCGAGGGTGTGCCCGTCGATCTCGGCGAGCGGCCGGCTGACGGCGGGGAGCGCGGCGGCCAGGCCGACCGCGTACACCCGGGAGCGGGCCTCCTCCCAGCCGGCGGGCGGGGGCGCGGTGGCCGGCTCGGCGGCCGGGGCGGTTTCCGTGCTCACCGGCCGAGCCTAACGGTGTGGCATGCCGGCCGCGCCGTCAGCGGCGCCGCGCCCACCGGTTGGTCGCGGCCCTCCCGCGTCGTCAGTGGTCGCCGCCGCGGAGCTGGTCGACGGCGTGGCGGAGGATCGGCCCGAGCACGGCGAGGCCGTCCCTGGCCCCGCCGGTCGACCCGGGCAGGTTGACCACCAGCATCCGGCCGACGACGCCGGCGAGCCCCCGGGAGAGCGCGGCGGCGGGAACCTTGTCGCGGCTGTGCGCCCGGATCGCCTCGGCGATGCCGGGGATCTCGTGATCGAGCAGCGCCCGGGTCACCTCGGGGGTGCGGTCGGAGGGGTTGATCCCCGTACCGCCGCTGGTCAGCACCACGTCGATCCGGTCGGCCAGGGCGGCGCGCAGCGCCTCGCCCACGGGCTCGCCGTCGGGCACCACCACCGGCCCGTCCACCTCGCAGCCGAGGTCGCGCAGGCCCGCGACGAGCAGGGGGCCGCTGGTGTCCGCGTACACCCCCGCCGCGGCCCGGTTGGACGCCACGACGACCCGGGCCCGGATCACGGCCGCTCCTGCGGGCGGACCCACAGGCCGGTCTTGCCGCCCTCCTTGCGCAGCACCCGGACCGCGTCGACGCTGGCCGCCGGGTCCACCGCCTTGACCATGTCGACGAGCGCCAGCCCGGCGACGGCCACCGCGGTCAGCGCCTCCATCTCCACGCCGGTGCGGTCCGCCGTCCGCGCGGTGGCGGTGATCTCGACGGTGTCGCCGGTGAGCGTCAGGTCGACCGTGACGCCGTGCAGGGCGATGGGATGGCAGAGCGGGATCAGGTCGGGGGTGCGCTTCGCGCCCATGATGCCGGCGAGGCGGCCGACCGCCAACGCGTCGCCCTTGGGCAGCCCGTCGCGGCGCAGCAGCTCGACGACCTCGGGCGTGGTGCGGAGCCGGCCGGCGGCGACGGCCAGGCGGCCGGTGACCGCCTTCGCGGAGACGTCGACCATGCGGGCCGCGCCCGCCGGATCGACGTGGGTGAGCTGCGCGGGATCGGTCACGCTCGCGAGCCTATCTTTCCGGTACGGGTGCACGGGGGTCACCGGCGCGGGCACGCCTCGCCGGGCGACGAAGGGCCCGCGCCGGCTGAACCGACGTCCCTTTCGATCGCGCGACAGCCGCGACTCCAGGCGAGTGGGCCACCCCTGCCGCGAATTCGGAACGCGTTTCCGGTCCGTTGTCCCACGGCCGTTTCCCTCCCACTTCATGGACCGGACCGATAGCCCTCCCTTCCCGGTGGACGGTGGCCCGGGATGCCGTCCTGGAACGACGGGACGTCATTGACTCCGCAACACCACGGAAGCGATCATCACCATCGGGAGAATCTTCCGGCCACATCGATCGGGGCGGCGACGGGCAACGTACGGAGTGCATCTTGCTGCGGTCGTTCCGTGACCTTGTCGGGAGCGGCAGCAGGCGGTGATCGCTGACGGAACCACCCGGGCGGACGGGCGTACCGGCACGGAAGCGGTGGCCTCGACCACGCGATGTGCCCGGGAGACGGGCCACGACCCGGTGCCACGCCGCCGGCCGCTGCAAACTGCACCGTCGTGTCCGATGCGCCGACGCCGCCACCGGTTCATTATCTAGCGTTAACCGGAAGTCGATAGAAACACAGCACTGAGTTCCCGGCCAGAAGCGGAAAGTCACGCCGCAGGGCACGGTTCTCATCCATTGCCCATAGTCACATATATCCCTCCATAATTGGCCGAACCGCACTTAGGCTGTCGGCGTCGCGGCACACAGCCGCGCAAGGGCCAACGCGAAACCGGGGAGGGATAGCGATGTCGGCACACGAGTGGAACTGAGGATTGTGGCTGGCGCGTGACCGCGGGTAATCTTGGCGTGCTTTGCAGTCGGAAGCAGTCGGGATGCCGTGACACGACTGAACGTGGGCAAGACAGAGGCCGAGCGGCGGCTCACGCTGCACGTCGGCCTCGTCTGCGTTGCGGCCGCCATCGCAGCCGCCCTGTGTCTCCGCGAGCTGACCCGGCTGGACTGGTCACGCAACCACCTGACGCTCCCGCTCACTCTGATCTGCCTGGCTCTCCTCGCCATGACGATCAAGTGGCGGATCCGGATCCGCGCGACGGTCCACGCGATCTCCTGGAGTGAGACAGCGATCATCCTCAGCCTGGCGGTCGCGCCAACTCCGCTGGTGATCCTGACCACCGGCATCGGGGTGGCGATAGCCCAGTACATCGCCAAGCTCCCGCCCTTGAAGGCCGCCTTCGGAGTGGCCAAGACCATGCTGCTGGCGGTGGGCGGCGGAGCAGCCCTCCACGCGGCCGGAGGATCCCCACCGATCACCGACCTGTGGCCGGCCCTCGGCCCGATCGGGGTCGCCTACGCCGTCACGGTGGTCCTCGACGAAGTGCTGACCCTCCCGGTCATCGCACTCGCCACGGGCACCCGGCTCAGGCAACTCTTCCGCGAGGACCTCGGGCTGCGCCTGACCAGCGCGCTGGCGCGCTTCGTCCTCATCGTCACCACGTTGTTCATCCTCCATGGGGACCCCCGGCTCCTGCTGGCGGTGCCGCCCCTCGTGCTCAGCCTCCACCTGCTCTACTCCAACCAGGTCAAGGCCCGCACCGAGCAGCAGGCGTGGCAGCGGCTGGCCCGCACCACCGACGCGCTCAACGTCGTCGACCTGGACAAGGTCCTCACCACCGCGGTCACCCAGGCCGCCGAACTGTTCTCCGCCGACGAGGTGGAGATCGAGCTGCGCGACGGTGGCCGGACAGTACGCGGCGGCGCCGTCGCCATCACGTACGACGGGCCGGCCGGCGAGCCGACCGCCGTGGACGGCACCGTGGTCCCCGCCGCCCTGGAGGGACACGACCGGACGGTCGACGTGGGCGTACTGCGGCTGCGGTTCCGGGGTCCCGTGCAGCTCTCCGAGCGGGAGCAGTACACGCTGCGCACCTTCGCCTCGGCGCTCTGCACGGCGGTGCGCAACGCGCAGGCGTACGCCGAGCTGGCCCGGGTCGCCGACGAGCACGCGTACGCCGCCACCCACGACGCGCTGACCGGGCTCGCCAACCGTCGACACCTGCTCGACCAGGGCACCGAACAGCTCGACACCCGGCACGCCGACGGGGTTACCGCGCTGGTGCTGATCGACCTCAACCACTTCAAGGAGGTCAACGACACCCTCGGGCACGCCGCCGGGGACCACGTCCTGGTGCAGGTCGCCGAGCGGCTGCGCGACGCCGCCCACAAGGGGGACCTGGTGGCCCGGCTCGGCGGCGACGAGTTCGCCGTACTCCTGCGGGGTCTGCCGGCCCCCGCGGTGGCCGCGCACCGCGCGGAGACCCTGCTCGCCACGCTGCACGAGCCGTTCGACCTCGACGGCATGCGGATCAGCGTCGAGGCGAGCGGCGGGATCGCCGCCGCACCCGCCACCGGGGGCATGCCGGAGCTGCTGCGCCGCGCGGACGTGGCCATGTACCAGGCCAAACGGGCCGGTCAGCGGACCTCGACGTACGCACCGACCCGCGACACCGCCGACCTCGGCCGGCTCACCCTCGGCGGCGAACTGCCGCGCGCCGTCGCCGACCACGAGTTCACCGTCAACTTCCAGCCCATCGTCGACCTGGGCACCGGCCGGGTCACCGGCGCCGAGGCCCTCGCCCGCTGGCACCACCCCACCCACGGGATGATCGATCCGCTGCGCTTCCTGGAGGCGGTGGAACGCTCGGGCCTGCTCCCCGCCTTCGCCGAGGCGATCCTCGACCAGGCCCTGATCGCGGCGGGCAGCTGGCGGGACGCCGGCTTCGACGTGCCCGTGGCGGTCAACGTGTCGCCGCGCAGCCTCCTCGACGCCCGTTTCCCGGGCTCCGTGCTCGCCCGGCTGCGGGCCCACGACCTGCCCCCCGACCGGCTGGTGCTGGAGCTGACCGAGACGCTCACCCTCAGCCAGCTCGACGTGGTCGACCGGGTGCTCAGCCGGCTGCGCGACGAGGGGGTCCGGCTGGCGCTCGACGACTTCGGCACCGGCTACTCCTCCCTGTCGCTGCTCTCCCGCATCCCCGTGCACGAGCTGAAGATCGACCGCAGCTTCGTGACCGCCATGGAGACCTCCGCCGAGGCCGCCGCAGTCATCCGCTCCACCCTCGACCTGGGCCGCAGCCTCGGGCTCGACGTGGTGGCCGAGGGCGTGGAGAGCGAGCCGCAGCGCCGGGCCCTCTGGGAGTTGGGCTGCACGGCCGGCCAGGGGCACCTCTTCGCCCGGCCGGTGCCCGCCGGCACGCTCCTCGCGGCGTTCCGGCGCGGCTCCGGGGGCAGCCCCGGCACCCTCGCCCCTCCGCTGCACGACGCCGGAGCCGTGATCCGGCTCGCCCCGGGCCGCCGGCCGGGCGGGCGCGGCCGCACCGACCGCCACCTGCCCGCCTGACGCGGCGGCAGGCGCCGTCCGCCCACCTGACGCGGCGACGCGCACCTGCTGCCAGACTGGCCCGCGTGACCGCCGCCCCGACCGCCCGCCGCCGTGGCTGGCAGCGCCTCGACTCCGCCGCCGGCGGCCTCGCCCTCGACCTCGGCCTGTACGCCGGGTCGGCGGCGTTCGCCGCGATCACCGCCGCCACGTCCACCCTGCTCCCGCACCGGGCCTGGGGCGCCGTCGCCGCCGTCGGATACCTCCTCGCGGCCCTCGCCGCGACCGGCCAGCTCCTGCTGCGGCGGCGCGACCCCGCATCGCCGCCGGCCGGGCTGCGGGCCCGCTGGGCGGTCACCGGGTTCGCCTGGTTCGCCACCGCCCTGCTGCCGCTGGCCTGGCAGAGCCTCCAACGGGCCGGCGGACGCACCGACCGGGCGCAGGAGGAGGTGCTGGTCGTCGAGGAGTCCGGCCGGCGGCTCGTCGACACCGGCACGCCGTACCTCGGGCGCGACGCCATCGCCGCCCTGCCACCCGGCGAACAACTGCTCGGCTACACCCCCTACCAGCCGGGAATGGCACTGTTCGGGCTGCCCCGGGCGGCCGTCGACGCCTGGTGGACCGACGCCCGCGTCTGGTTCGCCGTCGGGACCGCGCTGGCGCTCGCCCTGGCCGTCCGCGCCCTCACCCGCGGCGTACGCCGGAGGACGGACGACCACACCGGCGCCGCCCTGCTCCGGGGCGTACAGGCCGCCACCGTCCTCCCGATCTGCGCGCTCACCCTCGCCACCGGCGGCGACGACCTGCCCGTACTTGCGCTCTGCCTGCTCGCCCTCGCCCTCGCCGCCGCCGGCCGGCCGGGCCGGGCCGGTCTCGCGGTCGGCCTGGCCGGGGCGCTGAAGCTCTTCGCCTGGCCAGTCGCCCTCGTGCTGATCATCTGGGGGCTGACCCGGCGGGCCGGCCTGCGGGTCGCCGCGGGCGCGATCGGCGTGCCCGCCGCCGCGCTGCTGCCAGCCCTGCTCGTCGACCACGACGCGCTGGTCGAGAACGTGCTCCGCTTCCCGCTCGGGCACGGCCTGGTGACCAGCCCCGCCCAGTCGCCGTTCCCCGGCCATCTGATCGCCACCGCGCTGCCCGCCGGCCGCGCCGTCGCCGTCGCCCTCCTGCTCGCCGCCGGGCTGGCCATCGCCGTCCGGCTCGCCCGCCGTCCGCCCCGCACCGCCGTCACGACCGCCCTGATCTGCGGGTACGGCCTGCTCGCCGCGATCCTGCTGATGCCCACGACCCGCTTCGGCTACCTGCTCTACCCGCTCGCCCTCCTCGCGTGGGCCCCCGCCCTGCACCCCCCGGTTTCCGCGAACCGGCGGGCGGAGGCCGGCGACACGGCGTAGACCTGAGGCATGACCACCTACCGCGACCGCGAAGAGGCGGGCCGGACGCTCGCCGAACGGCTCACCGCGCTCATCGGTGCACCGGACGTCATCGTCCTCGGGCTGGTACGCGGCGGCGTGCCCGTGGCCCGGGTGGTCGCCGAGCGGCTCGGCGCACCCCTCGACGTGCTGGTCGTCCGGAAACTCGGCATGCCGTGGGCACCCGAGGTGGCCTTCGGCGCGCTCGGCCCCGGCGGCGTGCGGGTCCTCAACGACGTCGTCGCCAGTCGGCTCACGGAGGACGACGTCGCCGAGGTCGTCCGCCGTGAGGAGGCCGAACTGGAACGGCGGGAACGGCTCTACCGCGCCGGTCGTCCACCGCTCGACCTGACCGGACGCACCGCCGTGATCGTCGACGACGGCCTGGCCACCGGGGCCACCGCCCGCGCCGCCGTCCAGGTCGCCCGTCACCTCGGCGCCCGCCGGGTCGTGGTGGCCGTCCCGGTCGGCTCGCAGGAGGCGTACGAGATGCTGGCCGCCGAGGCCGACCAGGTCGTCTGCGCCCAGCACCCGCCGGAGTTCATGGCGGTGAGCACCTACTACGAGGACTTCCACGAGGTCGCCGACTCCGAAGTTACGGAAGCGCTGACAGCGACTGCGTGACCTGACCGGGTACGGTCGGAGGATGAGCCTGACCTGTCCCAAGTGTCACGGAGAAATGCGCCAGTACGAGCGCAGCGGCGTCACCATCGACCAGTGCGGCGAATGCCGGGGGATCTTCCTCGATCGCGGTGAGCTGGAGAAGCTGTTCGAGGCGGAGGCCAACTGGAGTCGCCAGCAGGGCGCGGCGGCCCCGGGGCAGCCTGCCCACCAGCAGGGCGGCTACCCCGGCCAGCCGAGCCACCAGCAGGGTGGTTACCCGCCCCCGCCGCCCCCGCCGCCCGCTCCCGCCCCGCACCAGCCGGGCTACGGCACCGTCCCGCCGCCGCCCCCGCCGGTGCACGGCTACCCGCCGGCCCCCGCCTACGGCCAGCAGCACCACGGCTACCACGGGCACTACAAGCGCAAGAAGCACAAGAGCTTCCTGGACGAGATGTTCGGCTGAGCCACTCCGTCGACCGGGCCGGTGCCTCGACCGGCCCGGTCACCCGTGGTTCCACGCCATGCGCCACCGCCGTTCGCCGTGCCGAGCGGCGGCGGCCGTGCGACGCTGCGCTCCATGACGCACCGCGGACGACACCTCGCGCTGGCGCAGGCGTACGACGGGATCATCCGCGTCGTCACCGACCTCGACGACGCGGACCTGCAACGGCCCACCCGGTGCCGGGGCTGGCTCGTCGCGGACCTGCTGTTCCACGTGCTCTGCGATGCCCAGCGAGCGCTGGTCGCGCTGGCCAGCCCCGCCGAGGGCCCGGCGGACGTGGACGACGTGACCTACTGGCGCGCGTTCCCGTCCGAGGAGGACGCCGACGGCGCGCGGCACGCCTGGTGGGCCCGCCGCTCCGCAGCCGCCTTCGACCGCCCCGGCGGGATCGTCCGGCTCTGGACCGACACCGCACCCGCCGCCGTACGCGCCGCGGGCGCGGCCGATCCCGACGGCCACGTGAACACCCAGGGGCACGTGCTGCGGGTGCCGGACCTGCTCGCCACGCTGACCACCGAGGCCGTCGTGCACCACCTGGACCTGGTCCTCGACCTGCCCGACGCGCCCCTGCCCGGGGTGCTGGCCACGCGGGTCGCCGTGACCACCATGGACGGCCTGCTCAGCGATGACGCCGTCCGACCGGCCGCGTGGAGCGACGCCGAGTTTCTGCTCAAGGCCACCGGCCGACTGCCGCTCACCGACCGCGACCAGCTCGAACTCGGCGAGGTCGCCGGATGGTTCCCGCTGCTGGGCTGACCGGCGCGGCCATCCTCAGACGATGGCCATGTCCACGAAGCGCGACAGGTGGAGCTGCGCGGCCACCGTCACCGTGTCGGTCGGACCATTTCTGTGCTTGGCAACAATAAAATCCGCCTCCCCGGCACGCGGCGACTCCTTGTCGTAGTAGTCGTCGCGGTGCAGCAGGATGACGACGTCTGCATCCTGTTCGATCGAGCCCGATTCACGCAGATCGGACAGCTGCGGTCGCTTGTCGGTGCGCTGCTCCGGGCCACGGTTCAGCTGACTGACCGCGATCACCGGGCACTCCACCTCCTTGGCGAGCAGCTTGAGGCCACGGGAGAGGTCCGCGACCTCCTGCTGCCGGCTCTCGGTGCGCTTCGGAGAGGTCATCAGCTGGAGATAGTCGACCACGATCAGCTTGAGGTCGTGCCGCTGCTTGAGCCGGCGCGCCTTGGCCCGGATCTCCATCAGGTTCATGCTCGGCGTGTCGTCGACGAAGAGCGGCGCCTCACTGATCTCGCCCATGCAGCGGGCGAGCTTGGTCCAGTCGTCGTCGGAGAGCTGGCCGCTGCGCAGGACGTGCAGGGGCACGCGCGCCTCGGCCGACAGCAGCCGCATGACGATCTCGACCTTGCTCATTTCCAGCGAGAAGATGGCCGCCGCCTGGTTTGCCCTGATCGCGGCGTTGCGCGCGAAGTCCATGCTCGCCGTGCTGTTGTGTGTCGGGATCATCGCCCGACCCGCAAGGTAGAGGTGCTCGGGATTGTCCACCGTGACGCACCGGACCGGCACGCTCGCCACCGGTCGGACGTCGACGATGAAACGGCTGTCCGTCCGGGAGTTGCTCTCGCTACGGCGCCGCAGCCGGTGCGCCTCCCGCTTGCGGGTCAGGCGGAACACTTCGTCCCTCGTCGTGAAGTTCAAGTTGAAGGCGATCGAGCTTTCCGCGGTGCGCCCCTTGACGGTCTTCCGGCTGACCGAGCAGCGGTACCCGAGACTGACGACCAACTCGTGCACGTCCTCGGCGAGGCGGGGGGACGTCGTGGTGAACTGCACGTTCCCGCTGACGGTCACGGTGCCGTCGGTGTCGAGCAGCCCGGCCAGCAGCGCTCGCCGCTGCGCCTCCGAGGCCCGCAGGTACGCGGCGGGGACGTGCTTGTCGCCCAACACCCCGGCCGCCCGCAGGTAACCACGGAAGGAGCCGTAACGCTTGTGGCAGTCGCGGCACCTGCGACTTTCGTTCCAGGCGCTGGCGTCCACTCTCCCGCAGTGGGCGCAACCTTCGCGCCGCGCCGCAGGGACGAGTCCTTTCGACCGGCCCCCACACGACTGGCCGCAGGTATGGATCGCCGGGCCACGAGGCGTGAAGACGGCGTGGCAGACGACGCATTCACGGTCCGGGATCGCGGGCAGCCGCGGCGGACGAATGGTGTAGACCATCGGCCCCGAAGGTCTGACCTCGAAGCCGTCGGACTCGATTCCGGCCAGGATCTCCGGGTCGACGGTGGTGACCCTTCCTTCCGCCGTGTGGCCGTCGCCGAGCCAGACGCCGAGCGTGTACGGCGCAAGCGGGAGTTCGCGTTCCGGAAGGCGGAGTGCGGCGGCGTTCTCGACCGCATGATTGAGTCGTCGGTCGGCCGTGTTCGTACGCAGGGTCGCTCGTATCTGCTCCGTCGTCACCACGTCTTGCAGCTCCGCCGCCGCCAGGCTCTCCGACCACTGCTCGACACGCTCCAGCAACTGGCGGTAGAGACGGCGGGCCGGATAGGCCCTGGCCGGGCGCACACGCGGGCGCCTGCGCATGACGACGGGCGACTCGTCGGCGATGTCGCGCGTCACCCGGTGGGCGGTGTGCGTGAACTCCGGGCCGAGCACGGCGGCCAGCTCCGCGATCGTGACGTCGTCGCCGGGCGCCGCGCCGGCGGCTGCCCGGTGCAGCCGTTCGATGGCCTCGGGAGACCAGTGGTTGCGGCGGCGGGCGGGGGCAGCGCGGCGGCTTGCCCGCGTAGTGGTCTTCCACAGGTGTTCACCGTCGGCGACGATCACCGAGCCGTCGGAAAACTCGACCTCGTAGCACGGCCGGTCGTGCCGTACCTCGAACGCGGCGGTGACCTTCGTCGGCAGGCCGTCAGCGCTCAGCAACTCGTCGCCGACCTTCACGTCCCCCATGGTGGTCCAGCCCGTCGGCGTGGGAAGGGGGGTGTCCAGCGCGAGCGCCTTGCCCAACCCGGGGCGTCCGGCAACGATCACCAACTGCCCCGCGTGCAGGCCGTTGAGCAGCCGGTCCAGGTCGGTGAAGCCGGTGGGGACGCCGGTCATGACGCCGCCCTGGGCGCCCACCGCCTCGATCTCGTCCAGTGTCGGCTGGAGCATGTCGGCGAGTACGGCGAAGTCCTCGCTGACGCGGCGCTCGGTGACGTCGTAGACCGCCTGCTGGGCGAGGTCCACGATGTCGTCGACGTCGCGGCTGCCGCCCTGGCTCGTGCCGTAGCCCAACTGCACGATCTTGGTGCCGGCCTCGACCAGGCGCCGCAGGACAGCCCGCTCGCTGACGATCCGGGCGTAGTACGCCGCGTTCGCGGCGGTCGGCACGCTGGCGATCAGCGTGTGCAGGTAGGGGGCGCCGCCGATCCGCACCAGGTCGCCGGAGTCGGCCAGGGCCGCCGCCACGGTGATGGAGTCGGCCGGCTCGCCCCGGCCGTAGATCTCCAGGATGGTGTCGAAGATGGTGGCGTGCACCGGCCGGTAGAAGTCGTTGGTCTTGAGGATCTCGACGACGTCGGCGATGGCGTCCTTGGAGAGCAGCATGCCGCCGAGGACGCACTGCTCGGCGGCGACGTCCTGCGGCGGGGTCTTGTCGAACTGGCCGTCGCGCTGCGGCGGCGGGGACGTCTGCCCCCCGCCCGATCGCGAGTCCGCCCGCATGTCGTCGGTGACCGACACGGGTCCCCCCTCCACTGCGTCGGATCTGGATCCAGCCCTGTCGCCGGGGTAGACAACCTCGACCTGCCGGTCGATCGGGGGTCATCGCACGGCCGGTCGGGGGCCAACCATACGGAACCCGAGGTCAGCCCCTCAACCACGTCGGTGGACGAGCCTCGGGACAACCTGTGGACGGCGGGGGACGAGCATGTGCGCAGGGTGTGCACAGCCTGTGGACAACGGCTGGGGAATTCTCCGGCTCAAGGCGCTGAGCTGCGGAAACACAATCCCCAGCCTGTGGACGACAAGTTTTTGGTCGAACTGCGCGGTCGAACGTCCCGTACTATCTCCAGCGAACGGCTACACCTGCACAGCGGATTGCGCCATCGGTTGAGAAGGGTCACGCTCCGGCCGTGAGTAACCGGGACTGGGGACGCGGAGAGGGCGGTCCGCGCGAGCCGGTCGCCCCCTGGGACGATCCCGCCGATCCGGCACCGGTCGATCCGTACGAGCGCGCTCCCGCGCGGCACCGCACGCCGAGCCGGCGCCGGGCCGTCGAGCGCGGGCAGCGGGAGCCGGTCGACAGCTACCTGCCGCGTTGGGCCCTGGAGTCGGGGATCCGCAGCGTCGACGGCGGTGGCCGCCACGCCGCGCCCGACGACGAGGTGGGGATCGAGGCCGAGCAACCGCACTCCGGTGCCTGGCGGGCCACGGAGACCACGAGCAGCTGGCACCGGGTCAGCGAGACGAGCTGGCGCGAGACCCCGGCGATCGGCGCGGCCCCGCAGTCGGAGCACACCGGGGAGTGGACGTTAGGCGCCGCCCCGCAGTCGGAGCACACCGGAGAGTGGACGTTCGACCGTCCGCAGGAGCGGGGATACTCCGGGCGGCGGCGAGCCGAGGACGACCCTGTCTCGGGCTCGGCGCCGCCGAGTCGGCCGAGGCGCTTGCCGTCGCAACGCCCGCAGGTCGTCTGGTCCGGCCTGGAGGAAGCGGACGTGTCCGGGGCCGTACCGGATCGGGAGGCCGAGCGGCCGGCGCGCCGGGGCCGGCGGACGGCGGAGGACCGCCCCGCCGTCGATCCCTGGGACCGGGAGTCGCACCTCGCCGCGTCCGAGAGCACGCCTTCCCTTCCGGCGGTGGACGCGTGGGACGCGTCGGGTGTGCACGCGTGGCGCCCGGCCGGTGAGGTCGACCGCTGGGACCACACCGACACTGGCCGGTGGGACCGGGCCGACGACACCGGCAGCTGGGACCGGAGCGACGGCACGGGTCGGTGGGACCGGGCCGACGGTACCGGTGAGTGGCGCCGGTCCGACGACACCGGTGCGTGGGAGCGGTGTTCCGACGACGGTGGGTGGGACAGGACCGCGCCGGGTTCCGGCGGGGGCGCCGTGCAGGAATGGCCCTGGCCGGGGCGGGACGACCGGAGCGAGGGTTTCTGGTCGGGCACCCGGCTGGCGGGCGACGATCCCCGCTGGATGGACCCGCCGGCGTCCGCGCCCCGGTCACCCGTGGTGCCCTACTCCGCGCCGCGGCCGCGTGCGGCACCGCGTCGGCGCGTGGCCGAGCCGGTCGGTGCCGCGACGGCGTCGGCCGTACGCCGTCGGGCCGGGACCGCCGGGGCGGGGGCGTGGGGCCGTCGTATCGAGGACGACCTGCTCGATCCCGATCCGGGCGGGCCGTGGCGGTCGCTGCTCTACACGGTTGCGTGCTATCTGGTGCCGGCGGTGCTGATCTTCGTCTGGTTGCTGACCCTGGACGGGCAGGTGCCGGCGGGGTGTGTCACCGACATCAGCGGAGGGGGTTGCGACTCGCCCCGGGCGCGGGCGCTGGGCTCGCTGGCAGCGGGCCTGCCGCGCTTCGGGTTGGCGCTGGCCAGCAGCCTGGTCGTGGCGCTGCTGCTGCGCCGGGTCGGGACGACGTGGCGTTCGGCCAGCGTCGCGCTGGCGGCGGCCGTGGTCGGCGGCGGTCTCTCGACGGTGATGATCAGCGCGGTGACGGGCCAGCCGATCGGCTGACGAGCCGCGATCATCGAGTGCTGGGCCCACGCGGATCAGCGCGACCGCACGACCATGGTGCCGCTGCTCGCCGAAGGCGCCGGCCAGCTTGTCGGCTGATGATCAGCGTGGCCGCCCGGTGGCTGACGCGCCGCCGCCCTGGTCGGCCCGCACCCGCGACGAGCTGGCCGACGCACGAGCGGGAGAGTACGCCGCAGGCCGTACACGAACAGGGCCCGCACCGGTCGGTGCGGGCCCTGTCGTGGTGCTCGGGTGAGGTGTCAGCCCTGGACGACGTTGAGGTCGAACTTGGCGGTCACCTCGGGGTGCAGCTTGATCTGCACCGGGTAGGAGCCGGTCGACTTGATGGGACCGGACAGCTCCAGCCGACGACGGTCGAGGACCGGACCACCGGCGGCCTTGACGGCGTCGACGATCTCGGTCGGGGTGACCGAGCCGAAGAGCCGACCACCGTCGCCGGCGCGGGCCTTCAGGTTGACCTTGAGGCCCTCGAGCTGGCCCTTGACCTCGTTGGCGTGGCCGAGGTCGCGGATCTCGCGGGCCGAGCGGGCCCGCTTGATGACCGTGACCTGCTTCTCCGCACCCTTGGTCCAGGCGATCGCGAAGCCCTGCGGCAGCAGGTAGTTACGGCCGTAGCCGTTCTTGACCTCGACGATGTCGCCCGGGGCACCGAGGCCGGACACCTCCTGAGTCAGGATGATCTTCATATCGGTGCCTCCTCTCAGCGGGCCGTGGCCGTGTACGGCAGGAGCGCCATCTCACGGGCGTTCTTGACCGCACGGGCGATCTGCCGCTGCTGCTGCGAGGTCACGCCGGTCACCCGCCGAGCGCGGATCTTGCCGCGGTCGGAGATGAACTTGCGCAGCAGCGCGGTGTCCTTGTAATCGATGTAGGTGATCCCGTCCTTGTCGAGCGGGTTCACCTTCTTCTTCGGCTTGCGAAGTGCAGCGGCCTTGGCCATTGCTCGTGCTCCTGGTTTGCGATCGCGGGCGCTCGGCGCCATTAGAACGGGGGCTCCTCGTCGAAGTTGCCGCCACCCGAACCACCGCGCGAGGGTGCCGGTGCAGCCGAGGCCCAGGGGTCGTCGAAGTTGCCTCCGCCGCCGCCCTGGCCACCTCCACCACCACCGCCGCCGAAGCCGCCGCCACCGCCGCCGGAGCGGGACATCTTCTGCACCTTCGCCGTGGCGTAGCGCAGCGACGGGCCGATCTCGTCGACCTCGAGCTCGATGACGGTGCGCTTCTCGCCCTCGCGCGTCTCGTAGGACCGCTGACGCAGCCGGCCCGAGACGATCACGCGGGCGCCCCGCTGGAGCGACTCGGCGACGTGCTCCGCCGCCTGGCGCCACACGGTGCACGCCAGGAAGAGCGGCTCGCCGTCCTTCCACTCGCCGGAGGCCTTGTCCATGAACCGGGGCGTCGAAGCGACCCGGAACTTGGCGACCGCCGCACCGGAGGGGGTGAACCGCAACTCGGGGTCATCGGTCAGGTTGCCGATGACCGTGATGGTGGTGTCTCCTGCCATGACCATCTCCTCGCGCACTCATCAGTTCTGCCGTACAGGCTCTCAGAGCCCTCCGACAGTGCCGATGAGGCTGATCCGGGTGAACCGGGTTGAATGCTTTAGCGCATCTCCGGCCGGATGACCTTGGTGCGCAGCACGGACTCGTTGAGCCGCAGCTGACGGTCCAGCTCGGCCACCGCTGCGGGCGTCGCCTGCAGGTCGATGACGGCGTAGATGCCTTCGGCCTTCTTGTTGATCTCGTACGCGAGGCGCCGGCGGCCCCACACGTCCGTCTTCTCGACCGAGCCACCCGCGGTCCGGATCACGTTCAGGTACGTGTCGAGAGACGGGGCGACGGTGCGCTCCTCGAGGCTGGGGTCGAGGATCACCATGACTTCGTAATGACGCAAGACGTGCTCACCTCCTGTGGGCTAAGCGGCCACGGTCCTTCCGTGGCAGGAGGTCGTGCGTCGTGGCCCGCGCCGGTTCCGGGGGAACCCGGCCGTACGCGGACAACCGGACCAGGATACCCGGTCCCGACGATCATGCCCGGGGTGGTCGGCGGGGCCGTTCCACCGGGCGAGGCGACGGGGGCCCGCATCGACGTCGCTGTCGATGCGAGCCCCCGTACACGAGGCCGCGGGGCGTCCCGTCCGCATTCCTTGGGTGGGACCTGGGGAGGAACGACCACACCGATGAGGTTGGACCGGGGACGCCCCGCGGAGCTTTATCGTGTTGTTACCTGACGTTACAACGGCTCTTGCCCCTTGTCGGGGGAAATGGCGGAATTCTCCGACAAATTTCCCGATGAGCCCGGTTCTGTCAGGGCGGGCCCCCGCCGCGCCGGGCCGCGCGACGGGGGTGCCCCCGCTCTCGGGCGGTTCGACGCGCCTCCGGGGCAGGCCGACCAGCGGCCGTTCCGGGCCGGCTGCGGCAACCGTGGATCCCACTCGCATCAACGACCGCCGACGCCGGGAGGTGACGCGAGGGACGGGGAGTTCACCACCGCCGTCATCCCGGCTGTCGGCGACGCGACGTAGGCTCCCCTGCATGCGTATCGGAGCCCACGTCGATTCGACCGACCCGGTGGCGGAGGCGACCGCCCGAGGGGCCGAGGCCGTGCAGTTCTTCCTCTCCGACCCCCAGGGGTGGAAGGCGCCGCAGCCGCGGGAGGACGCGGACCGGCTGCGGGCCGCGGGCGTCGACCTCTACGTGCACGCGCCGTACGTCATCAACGTCGCGACCCTGAACAACCGGATCCGGATCCCCAGCCGCAAGCTGCTGCTCGGGCACGCCCAGGCGGCCGCCGCCATCGGCGCCAAAGGGCTGATCGTGCACGGCGGGCACGTCAACGCCGGCGACGACCTGGCCGTCGGCTTCGACAACTGGCGCAAGACCTTCGCGTACGCGGCGGACTCCGGCGGCTTCGGCGTGCCCGTCCTGATCGAGAACACCGCCGGCGGTGACAACGCCTGCGCCCGGCGGCTCGACGCGCTCGCCCGCCTCTGGGACGCCGTCGGCGATCACGAAGTGGGCTTCTGCCTGGACACCTGCCACGCCCACGCCGGCGGCGAGGAGCTGCTCGGGCTCGTCGACCGGGTCAAGGCGATCACCGGCCGGATCGACCTGGTGCACGCCAACAACTCCAAGGGCGCATTCAACTCCGGCCAGGACCGGCACGACAACCTCGACGGCGGCACGATCGACCCGGAGCTGGTGGTGGCGGTCATCCGCGCGGCCGGCGCACCGGTCATCGTCGAGACCCCGGGCGGGGTCGACGGTCAGGGCGCCGACATCGCCTTCCTGCGCGACCGGCTGGGCGCGGGGAGCCCGGCGGCATGACGACCGAGCAGTCCGCCTCCGGCAGCCCCCGTCCCGACGCCGCCGCCGAGGCGGCCGACGCTGCCGGGAAGCCGGAAGCCGCCGGAAAGGCCGACACGACCGGCGCCACGACCGGCCCGGCCGCCGCCAGGACCGCCGGGGCCGAACCCAGGACCGGCGGGACCCAATCCAAGGCTGAAGCAGCCGAGCCCAAGGCCGGTGGAACCGACAACGACGGCGCCAAGGCCGGCTCAGCCAGCAAGACGGACACCAAGGCGGGCAAGGGCGGCGCCAAGGCAGCCGACAAGCCGGACGCCAAGGCGGGCTCAGCCGGTACGGCCGGGGCCGACGCCGGGGGCAAGGAAGGCGACAAGGCGGCCGGCAAGAGCCAGGACGGGGGTGACAAGGAGGGAAAGCCGGACCGGTGGGAGGCCTTCGCGTCCGCCCCCGAACCGGTGCCCTCCCGGATCGGACGCGCCGCGCGGGCGGTCGGTCGCCGGCTGATCCACGAGTGGACGCTCGCGACGCTCGCCTCGCTGGCGTTGGCCGTGCTGCTGACCTGGCCCACGCTGCGCTACCCGCGACACACCCTGCCGCAGGACTACTGGGATCCCAGCCTCCAGGCGTGGCAGATGGCCTGGTCGGGGCACATCCTGCTGACCAACCCGGGGCAGCTGTGGCAGTCGAACACCTTCTTCCCGGAGTCCTGGAGCTTCGCCTTCTCCGACACCCTGCTCGGCTATGCCCCGGCGGGCATGATCGGCACCGGCCCCGAGGCCGCCGTGCTCCGCTACAACATCATGTTCGTGCTGGCCCACGCGCTCGCCATGCTCGGGGCGTACGCGCTGGCCCGTCAGCTCGGCGCCGGCCGGATCGGTTCCGCGGTGGCCGGGGCGGGCTTCGCGTACGCGCCGTGGCTGCTGGCCCAGGCCGGGCACCTGCACGTGATCTCCAACGGCGGCATCCCGCTGGCGTTGGCGATGCTCGCCCGGGGGCACGGCTGGTCGTTGCGGCACGGGTACCGCCCCGAGCGCCGGCACGACGGTTGGGTCTACGCCGGCTGGTTCGTGGCGGCGTGGCAACTCAGTCTCGGCTTCGGCATCGGGCTGCCGTTCGCGTACTTCCTCGCCGGGACCGTGCTGGTCGCGGCCGTCACCTGGTTCCTGCGGCGGTGGGTCGTCCGGCCGGTCAAGCGCCCGTTCGGCCGCCGGTTGCTGATCGCGGACCTGGTCGGTGGCCTGTTCTTCGCCGGTGTCGGCGGTCTGCTGGCCATCCCGTACTTCAAGGTGGCGGGGGCGCACCCGCAGGCGGAGCGTTCCATCGGCGACATCGGCGTCTACTCGCCGCCGGCGGCCGGCTTCTTCACGGCGCCCGCCGAGTCGCGGGTCTGGGGCGCCCTGCACGAGGGCGCGCGGGCGGCGCTGCCCTGGCACCCGGAGATGACCCTGCTGCCCGGCTTCGCGCTCTACGCGCTCGCCGCCGGCGGGCTCTTCTTCTCGGTGTGGAAGCTGCGCCACCGGCTGCTGCTGCTCGCCGGGGTGGTGGTGACGATGGTGCTCGCGATGGGCACCCGGTTCTTCGACGGCACCTTCACCTACGTGCCGCTGTTCGATCACCTGCCCGGCTGGAACGGCATCCGCACCCCGGGCCGGCTGATGCTCTGGACCACGTTGCTGCTCGGGCTGCTCGCGGCGGGCGCGGTCAGCGCGTTCGCCACCCGGGTACGGGAGGTCTACGCCGAGCGGATCCCCTCCTGGCCGAGCCCGTGGCTGCGGCTGGCCACGCTGCTGCCGCTGGTGCTGGTGCTCGGCGAGGGGTTGAACGCCACGCCGCACCCGGTCGTGCCGCCCCAGCCGGCCGCGATGCGCACCGTGGACGGGCCGCTGCTGGTGCTGCCGAGCAGCCAGAGCCTCGACCAGCCGGTGATGCTCTGGTCCACCAGCAAGTTCCAGGACGTGGTCAACGGGGGCAGCGGTTTCACCCCGCGCCAACTCGACGACGTACGCCGGGTGACGCTGGCCTTCCCCGACCAGACCAGCGTCGACTACCTGCGCGTTCTCGGCGTACGCAACGTGCTGCTGATGCGGGACCACATCGCCGGCACGCCGTGGGAGATCACGGTGGACGCACCGGTCGACGGGCTCGGCATCACCCGCGAGGAAATCGGCGACGTGGTCGTCTACCGCCTCTGACCGGCGTTCTCCCGGCCGTCGGGGTCGCCTCCGACGGCCGGGAGCGGTCAGGCGGCGGCAGGCGTCGGCTCGGCCGGCACCTCGGGGCGGCGTCGCCAGCGGTCGAGCCAGGGCGCGTCCGGGGCGCCGTCGAGCAGCCCACCGTCCGGGTCGTCGGCGTAGGTCCGGCGCACCGGGTCGAGTTCCGGCCGCAGGATCTCCCGGACGACCAGCACGCAGAGCACCACGACGGTGGCCAGGCGCAGCGTCGAGGCCAGCACGAAGACGCCCTCCGGGAAGACCGGCTTGCTGGTCGCCGCGCCGAGCAGCTCGCCGTAGAAGGCCACGAAATAGCAGACCTCGGCCACCTGCCAGGCGAGGAAGGCGCCCCACTTCGGGCGGGCGAGCACCACCAGCGGCAGCAGCCAGAGCACGAACTGCTGCGACCACACCTTGCTGAAGATCAGGAAGGCGGCGACCACCAGGAACGCGAGCTGGGCGAGCCGGGGCCGACGCGGGGCCAGCAGCCCCAGCGCGGCCACCCCGAGGCAGGCCAGCGCGAAGAGGGCGTACGACAGGGTGTTCAACGTCGGGATGTTGGCGTTCAGCCACTCGAACGGCCCGAGGTCGGCGGGGTTGGCGTTGCCGAACTTTCCGTCCACGTAGCGGCCGATGTACCAGAGGGTGCCCCAGTCGATGGGCCGGGTCGAGTTCAGCTCGAAGAAGCGGTCCCAGTTCTCCCGGTAGGGAATGGCGACCGGAAGGTTCACGAGGACCAGGGAGACGAGGGCCGCGCCGAAGGCGGTGAGGGCGGCGCGGAGCCGCCCGGCGCGCAGCCCCAGCACCAGGATCGGGCCGAGGATGAACAGCGGCCACATCTTGGCCGCCCCGGCGAGACCGAGCAGGACGCCGGCCGCCAGTGGTCGGCTGCGGGCCCAGGCGAAGAGGCCGAACGCGGCCAGGCCGATGGCGAGCAGGTCCCAGTTGACCGTGGCGGTGAGCATCAGCGCGGGGGCGAGCGCGAAGAGCGCGGCGTCCCATGGTCGACGGCGGCGCAGGGCGAGGAGCACCGCCACGGTGGCGACCGCCAGCGCGCCGAGCACCAGCGCGTTCAGGTTGTAGAACCACATGCCCTGGTTGAGCCCCGGGTCGTTCTGGCCGAGGGCGTGCACGGGCAGGCCGAGGGCGCCCATGAAGTACCCGGTGAGCACCGGATACTCGACGGGGTGGTCCTGGTAGGGCACCGCACCCTCGTTGAGCCGCTCGGCGTAGTAGAGGGCCAGCACGTCGGTGTAGCAGAACCGGGTGTACTGCACGTTGTTCTGCCAGGCGCCGTCCTGGCAGGGCGACTTCTGCACCCAGTGCAACGCCAGGGTCAGGCAGACCAGGGCCAGGACAATGCGGGTCGCGGTCCAGAACCGGCTCTCCCGCCCGGCGGGCCGGTCCAGGGCGACGGCGTGGTCGCCCAGCGGGCCGCCGATCGCGCCGGAGACGCCCCGGACGAAGCCGTCGGAGCGGGACGGATGGTCAGGGGCACCGGCGTCGTCGATGCCTCGCGTCGACTGCGTGCTCATGAGGGTGCATCCTGCCGTACATCGGGCCTCCGCGTCCCCTCCCTCTCACGACACGTCGATACGCGGAACGCCGCCGGCGGCCGGAGAGTCGCTCCGGCCGCCGGCGGCGTTCGTCGATCAGTCGTTGTCCGGTCTGGGTGTCAGGCTCGGTAGCAGCCCGCCGCCGCCACCGTCCCGGCCGGGACGCGGATCGGTCGGGGTGGTGGGCGCGGTGGGCCCGCCGGGGCCACCGGGGCCACCAGGGCCACCGGGGCCGCCGGGAGGGTTGCCACCGCCGTTGTTGCCGCCGGGGCAGAACAGGCCGAGCGGATCGCAGTTCGGCGGGCCCGTCGGAGGCGGCGGGGGCGGGGGCGCCTCACCGTTGCCGGTGTTCGGGTCGCCGACGTTCGCCGCAGGCGGGAAGTCCTTCTTCTCCCGGTAGGTGTCTCCAGTCTTGTGTGCCTCTTCCATGAACCGCTCCCAGATGTCGCCCGGAAGGTTGGCACCGCTGACGCGGCGGCCGTCCTTCAGTTTGAGCGGGAGCCGGTTCTGCAAATTGCCAACCCAGACGGCGGTGGCGATCTGTGGGGTGTAGCCGATCATCCAGGCGTCGCCGTTTTCCGGGCTGTCCGGCTTCTGCTCCCAAGTGCCGGTCTTGGAGGCAGCCTTCCGAGCGTCCTCCAGCCGGTGGTTGACCTGCGCTGGGTACTGCTCGAGCACCGACGTCACGTCGGCGACGACACCCTTGTCCACGCGCTGCTTCGGGGTGAGCTTCTCACCGCCGACCTTCTTCCACTTTCCGGTGGTCTCGTCCCGAGCCTCGACCGAGTAGAGGAAGTGGGCCTTATTGTAGACGCCCTCGTTGGCGAAGGTAGCGACGCCGTTGGCGTGATCCAGAACCGTTACGGGGTACTGGCCGTAACCGACCACGTGGAAGAACGGGTTCGGGGCGATGTCCTTCGGGTCTTCCTTGGTCAGGTCGTAGGCCTTCGCCGGGTTGGTGTCCGTCCGCCACATAGTGGTGACGCCAGCGTCGGCGGCCATCTTGATGACCTTGTCCGGACCGATCTCCTGGGTCACGTGATAGAAGGGCACATTCAGCGACTTGAGCGTGGAGACCTTCAGTGTGCAGGAATCGCCACACTCCGGGTTGTCGACGCCGGCATTGCTGACCTTGAACTTGGTGCCCTTCGGGGTGAACGCCTTGCCCTTCCAGCGTGACTCGAGGGCCTTACCCTCCTTGAGTGCCGCTGCCAGCGTGTAGATCTTGAAGCTGGAGCCGGGCGAGTGCCCACCAGTGACGTTGCCGTTGGAATCGGTGTTCTTACCGGCGTAGTCGGTTCCGGTGCCGTTGTCACCGCCGTAGTAGGCGAGCACCCGACCGGTGTCAGGGTGGATCGCCACTACCGCCGCCATCAGGTTCTTCGGCTGGCCGTTCAGTTCGGAGCCCTTGGTCTTGCGCTGGGCCGTCTCGACCGCCGCCGCCTGGATCTTCCTGTCGATCGTGGTACGGATCCTGTAGCCGCCGGACATCAGGGCCTGCGAGCAGAGCTTCTTCTGGTCGGTGACCTTCGATTCATCGTCAACGCAGAGGCCCTGGTCCCGCATCTCCTGCTTGACGTAGTTGATCACGTTGCCGTACGGGGTGTTGACGCCGAAGTCGATGCCGGCGCCGCCCTGGTTCGGCTTCTTGGGCATCGGGTAGTCGGCCAGGGTGGGCGCCGCCGGCTTGCCCGGGGCGTTCAGCCAGCCCTCGGCGACCATGCCACCGATCACGTACTCCCAGCGGGACTTGGCGTCGGCAAGGTTCACCGCCGGGTCGTAGCCCTTGTGGCCCGCGCCGGCCTCCGGCTGCTTGATCAGCGCGGCGAGAACCGCGCCCTCAGCCACGCTCAGCTTGTTCGCCGGCTTGCCGTAGTACGTCTGCGCCGCCGCCTCGATGCCGTGCGCGCCCCGCCCGAAGTAGATGATGTTCAGGTAGTGCTGCATGATCTGCGGCTTGGTGTACTCGTCGTTCAGCTTGGAGGCGAGGATCGCCTCCTTGACCTTCCGGGCGTAGGTGTCGTCCTTCAGGTTGTCGAACGCGTTGCGCGCGTACTGCTGGGTGATCGTCGAGGCGCCCTGCTTGCTGCCGCCGGAGACGTTGTTCCACGCGGCCCGGACGATGCCCTTGTAGTCCACACCCGAGTGCTCGTAGAAGTTGCGGTCCTCGGCCGCGGCGACCGCGTCCTGCACGTGCTTCGGGATCTGGTCGATGGTGACCAGGGTCCGGTTCTGCGTGCCGACCTTCGCGATGATCGTCTTGTTGTCGGACGCGTAGAGGGTGGTCGCCTGCGGCGGCGTGGTGTCCTCCGGAAGGACCACGTTTGTCGAGTAGTAGGTGAAGCCGACGACGCCGAGCCCGGCGAGCATGATGAACACGGCGAAGGCGGCGATCAGCATGTTGACCCGCTTGCGCTTCTTCGCCCGCGACCCACCGGCGGGGTCACCCGCGCCGCGCCCGCGCCGGCCGGGGCCGGTCGGCCCGCCGGGCCCACCCGGGCCGCCTGCGGCCGGGGAGACGCTCGCCCGGGCCGAGGCACGGCCGCTGACGCCGCCGACCGCCGCCGACCCGACGCTGGCCCGTCCTGCCGGGGCGGTGCCGACGGCGGCGGAGCCCACCGAGGCGCGACCCGCCGGCCCGCCGGCCGGGGAGACCGGCACCGAAGCGCGACCCGAGCCCGCCGCCCGGCCGACGCCGGGCGCAGGCGAGACCGGCACGGCCCGGCCCGGCGCCGCCCGACCGACCGAGGCCGAACCCACCGAGGCGGAGCCCACCGAGGCTGTTCCGGCGCGCGGCGGGACGGCTGCGGACGCCGAACCGGAGACGGAACCGGCGCGCGGCGGAACGGCGGCCGAGCCGCCGACCGAGGCCCGTCCGCCGGCAGCGGCGCGGGGCGCGACCGAGGCGCGGCCCGCGGGTGCCGTACCGTCCTGTGCAGCCGACCAGCCGCCCCCGGAGGCGTCACCGCCGGGGTCGCCGTGCTGGCCCGGGATCTGGGCCCGCCCGCGCGGGGAACTGGAATCGCCGTACGAGTTCATTCCTCACACCCTGCCGTCGCGGTGGGACGCGACTGCGCCGCCACCGGTTTGCCGTGAGATGGGACACCTGTCGAGGGCGGCACGTGCGTGCCGGTCGACCGGTGCCACTTGCGAATCAATCGGGCCAATCAGACCAACGATCCGTCGGTCTCCCCAGGCGTGCGTGCGCTGGCCGGGGTCGGCCGATCGAGCGAAGATCACCGTTGCGCCTCTCGCCTCCGTCGACTGCCCGCACCGTTGCCCGAGGCGGCCGCGCCGCCCACCGCGTCCTGCTCCTGCCCACCCTCCGGACTCCCGGCCAGGCCGTCCCGGCCGAGCAGGTACTGCTCGACGAGATGGTTCCAGTCACAGCCGAGGCACACCTCCACCACGAAGACCTGGAACTCACGCACCGTCATCGCCAGCACCGGCAACTCGGCCAGTGTCCGGGCCTGACCGGCGGACTGCTTGAGTTCGTCGCCGTAAATGTAGTGGACGTGGGTCAGGTTCTCGCTCCGGCAGATCGGACACCGCTCGTCGGTCGGCTCACCGTGGAAGCGGGCGGCGTTCTTCAGGTAGGGCGAGGCGTCGCAGACGTCGTACGTGCCGACCCGGCCCGCGAGGAGCTCACGCAGCACCGCTCGCTTCCGGAGCGAGTAGTCGACTACCTGGCGCTGCGTACGCATGCGGAGAAGGGTACGCGGTCTCGTCAGACGGGGCGACCACGGTGACGATGCGTGACCGAAGAACCTCGGAGCGGGGGTTTGCCCTGATCACGGCGATCCGCTAGCGTGCGATGTATCGGTCCGATACATCGCGGCGGTTACCGCTCCGCGTAGAGGGTACAGAGAGGATGGCCCGTGCTCGAGCTCGCCATCCTCGGCCTCCTGCAGGAGTCTCCGATGCACGGCTATGAGCTGCGCAAGGAGCTGACCGCCAAGCTCGGTGCGATCAGGGCGGCGATCAGCTACGGCTCGCTCTATCCCACGCTGCGCAGGTTGCAGGCGGCGGGATGGATCACCGAGGCCGCGGAGGCACCCGCCACGGTCGAGGAGGTTCCCGCGCTGACCAGCCGACGAGGTCGGGTGGTCTACGAGATCACCGCGGAGGGCAAGGAACGCTTCGCCCAACTGATCGCGCAGACCGGGCCGGAGACGTACGACGACACGGGCTTCGGCGTGCACTTCGCGTTCTTCGCCCGGACCGACCAGGCGACCCGACTCCGCATCCTGGAGGGTCGCCGGCGAAAGATCGAGGAACGCCGCGAGGGGCTTCGCGACGTGCTCGGTCGGGCGGCCGAGCGGCTCGACGCCTACACGCTGGAACTGCAGCGCCACGGCCTGGACGCCTGTGAGCGCGAGGTCCGCTGGCTGGAGGAGCTCATCGCCAACGAGCGCTCCGGCCGTGCCCCGACGGTCCCGTCAACCGGGACGGCCGGCGGCCGACGAGAAGACAACAGCCCGCCTCCGCCTGGAGAGTCCAGGAAAGAGCGGCCGTGATGAAGAAGAAGGAGGCAGACGCTATGGGCTCCGTCCGCGTCGCCATCGTCGGTGTGGGTAACTGCGCCTCGTCCCTCGTACAGGGCGTGGAGTACTACCGCAACGCCGACCCGAACGACCGCGTCCCGGGTCTCATGCACGTCACCTTCGGCGACTACCACGTTTCGGACGTGCAGTTCGTCGCGGCGTTCGACGTGGACGCCAAGAAGGTGGGCATGGACCTCGCCGAGGCGATCGTCGCCAGCGAGAACAACACCATCAAGCTCTGCGACGTGCCGCCGACCGGCGTCACCGTGCAGCGCGGTCCGACCTTCGACGGTCTGGGCCAGTACTACCGCGAGATCGTCGAGGAGTCCGACGCCAAGCCGGTCGACGTCGCCCAGGCGCTGCGCGACGCGCAGGTCGACGTCGTGGTCTCGTACCTGCCGGTCGGCTCCGAGCAGGCCGACAAGTTCTACGCCCAGGCCGCGATCGACGCCGGCTGCGCGTTCGTCAACGCGCTTCCGGTCTTCATCGCCTCCGACCCGGAGTGGGCCAAGAAGTTCGAGGACGCGGGCCTGCCGATCGTCGGCGACGACATCAAGAGCCAGGTCGGCGCCACCATCGTGCACCGCGCGCTGGCGAAGCTGTTCGAGGACCGGGGCGTCGAGCTGCTGCGCACGTACCAGCTCAACTTCGGCGGCAACATGGACTTCATGAACATGCTGGAGCGCAACCGCCTGGTCTCGAAGAAGATCTCGAAGACCCAGTCGGTCACCTCGCAGATCCCGCACGAGATGAGCAAGAGCGACGTGCACATCGGCCCGTCGGACCACGTGCCGTGGCTGGACGACCGCAAGTGGGCGTACATCCGCCTGGAGGGCCGCTCGTTCGGCGACACCCCGCTCAACGCCGAGCTCAAGCTCGAGGTGTGGGACTCGCCGAACTCGGCCGGTGTCATCATCGACGCCGTCCGCGCCGCGAAGATCGCGCTGGACCGGAAGATCGGCGGCCCGATCCTGTCGGCCTCGTCGTACTTCATGAAGTCCCCGCCGGTGCAGTACGCCGACCATGACGCGCACGCCGCCGTCGAGGCGTTCATCGCCGGTGACGCCGAGCGCTGACGCGCCGACAGCAGCACCATCGAGGGCCGGGTCCGTTCGGATCCGGCCCTCGCCGCGTCCGGCCCTTCCGCAGCCGTACGCGCAACGGGCCACCGGCCTCACACGGGGTCGAACGGACGGCGACGCACCGTTACGCTGACCGACGTGACGTCCCTCCCTCATGGCGGCGCGCGACGGATCGTCGGGGCCTTCGCCGTCGCGGTGCTCCTACCGGTCCTCGTCGGCTGCGCGGCACCGGGATCCGACCCGACCACCGCGCCGGCCGGCGGCGTGGCACCGGCCGGCGGCACCACGACCGCAGCCGGCACGGCACCGGACGGCGGCGTCGGCTCGGCCCGCCCGACCGCCTCCGCAGCGCCGCCCGAGGCCGACTGCGTCAGGGCGGGCACGCCGGTCGCGCGCCCCGGGCAGGTCGCCCCGTCCGGTGGCGGTGTCCCGGCCGCCACGTCGCGTCCACCCGGCACCCGACAGCCGCTGACCGACGAGCAGCGTCGCGCGGAGGAGTTCCGCCGCCAGCAGGCGGCCAACGACGCCTTCCGGCAGCGCGGGACGCTCGGCGAGGAGGCGGCCAGCGGCGCCCGGGCCTGCGCGGCGAAACTCAGCAGGAGTCTCAACCTGCTGACCGCCGGCGGCCGGGACCAGCCCGGGCAGGAGGCCGTCCGGCGGGCGATCGTGGCGACGGGACTGACCGGGGTCACCGTGCGGGCGCCGGGGCGGCTCGACCTCGGCCCCGTCGACGGGCTGGTCTTCGCGGGCTGGACCGGCCGGGCGTGCGTCTTCGGCAGCGTCCGGGCGGGCGACGTCACGGTGGAGATCGGCGCCCGCATCGCCGACGGCGGCTGTCTGCCCGCCCCGAGCTGAACCGGGCGGGCGCGGACGGGACCGCGTCGCGCCGCGTCAGGACCAGGCGCGGCGCAGGGCGACCCCGGCCTCCAACTCCAGCAGCTTCACCTTCCGGTCCAGGCCGCCGCCGAAACCGACCAGCTTGCCGCCGGCGCCGACGATCCGGTGGCACGGCACGAGCACCGGGATCGGGTTGCGGTTGCAGGCCACCCCGACCGCGCGGGCGGCACCCGGGTCGCCGAGCCGGCGGGCCACCTCGCCGTAGGTGAGCGTCTCCCCGTACGGGATGCGGGTCATCTCCCGCCAGACGCCCCGTTCGAAGTCGGACCCGCCCGGCGCGGCCAGCGGCACCGCGAAGCCGGTCAGCTCGCCCGCGAAGTACGCCCGCAGCTCCGCCAGCGCCTGTCGGGCCGCCTCGTCGCCCGGCTCCTCGGTCGCTCCGTCGGCCCGGCCAAAGTGGGCCCGGCACACGTGGGCGCCGTCGGTGGCGACGGAGAACTCGCCGATCGGGGAGTCGAGCACGGTCCAGCGCATCCCCCCATTGTCCCCCCGGTACCCGACAGGGCCTCGCTGAGCCACCGGCGTCCCGACCGACGTTGCGGGGCACCGATACCGTGCAGGCCGTGGCCACGGGGACGCTGATCTTCCTCATCATCGGCGGCGCGGGCGTCGCGGTGCTGGCGCTCGCCCTGCTCGGCGGCGAGCTGCTCCACTTCGGCAACCCGGACTTCGACGGTCCGGTGTCGGTGGAAGCGGTCGCCGGGTTCACCGGAGCGCTCGGCTTCGGCGCCGCGATCGTCAACGAGCTGGTCGGTGGGCGTACGCCCGGCATGATCGCCGTGGCCCTGGCCGGCGGCGTCGTCGCGGCCGTGCCCACGGCCTGGGCCGCGGCCCGGCTGAGCCGGGCGGCCCGCGACATGCGCACCGACCCCACCCCCACCCGCCACCACCTGGTCGGCGCGCTCGGCCTGGTGGTCACCCCCGTGCCCGCCGACGGCTACGGCGAGGTCCGGGTCCGGGTGGCCGGCCAGCCGGTCAAGCTCAACGCCCGCGCCGACCGACCGATCCCGGTCGGCGCCCAGATCTTCGTGGTCGAGGCGCTCAGCGAGACCAGCGTGCACGTCGAGACCTACTGAACCCCCCTCATAGAAAACAGGACGGTCACATGCCCCTTCTCATCGCCATCGGCGGCGCGGTCCTCCTCGTCCTCGTCCTCGTGCTCTTCGTGCTCTCCCGCATCAAGGTGGCCGGGCCGAACGAGGCCTTCATCGTCACCGGCCGCAAGGGCCGCACCACGCAGACCGCCGACGGTGGCCGGTCGACCGACAACTCCGGGCAGAAGGTCGTGCTCGGCGCGTCCGTCTTCGTCCTGCCCGTGGTGCAGAAGCTCCAGTCGCTCGACCTGTCCAGCCGGCGGATCGACGTCGGCATCAAGGGCGCGGTCAGCAAGCAGGGCATCCGCGCCGACCTGCACGGCGTCGCGATCGTCAAGGTCGGCGGCACCGAGGACGCCATCCGCGCCGCCGCGCAGCGCTTCCTGCACCAGCAGGACGAGATCGAGGACTTCACCCGGGAGGTGCTGGCCGGCGCGCTGCGCTCGATCGTCGGCCGGCTCACCGTCGAGGAGGTCATCCGGGACCGGGCGGCGTTCGCCAGCGCGGTCGCCGAGGAGGCCGAGCACTCGATGACCAACCAGGGCCTGGTGCTGGACACCTTCCAGCTCCAGGACATCCTGGCCGAAGGCTCCTACCTCCAGGACCTGGGCCGGCCGGAGGCCGCCCGGGTGCTCAAGGACGCGGCCATCGCCGAGGCGCGGGCCCGGCAGCAGGCCGAGCAGGAGCGGCTGCTCGCCGAGGAGGCCATCGCCGAGGCCAACCGGAACCTGTCGCTCAAGCAGGCCGCCATCCAGGCGGAGATCGACGCGGCCAAGGCGAAGTCCGCCGCCGCCGGGCCGCTGGCCCAGGCCGAGCGGGACCAGGCGATCCTCTCCGAGCAGCAGAAGGTCGCCGAGCGCAACGCCGAACTCAAGCAGCGTCAGCTCGACACCGAGGTGCGCAAGCCGGCCGACGCCGCCCGGTACAAGGTGGAGCAGGAGGCCGAGGCGTCCCGCAACGCGGCCGTGCTGAACGCCGACGCGCAGCGCCAGGCCGTCATCGCCGCCGCCCAGGCCGCCGCCGAGCAGGCCCGGCTCACCGGTGAGGGCGAGCGGGCCCGACGGGCCGCGCTGGCCGAGGCCAACGCCATCGAAGGCGCCAAGGAGGGTGAAGCCGAGCAGCGCCGCCGCTCCGCCATCGCCGAGGCGGTCGAGCGGGAGGGTGCGGCCGAGGCCGCGGCCATCCTGGCCAAGGGGCAGGCCGAGGCCGACGCGATGGCCCGCAAGGCCGAGGCCTTCGCGGCGTACGGCGAAGCCGCCGTGCTGGACCTGCTGGTCAAGGTGCTGCCGCAGGTGGTCGAGGCGGCCAGCGCCCCGATCGGCGCGATCGACAAGATGACCGTCATCTCCACCGACGGCGCCTCGTCGCTGACCAAGTCGGTGGCGGGCAACGTGGCCCAGGGGCTCCAGCTCGGCAGCGACCTGACCGGCATCGACCTGGCCGGCCTGCTGGGGAAGCTCGGCTCGGCGGCGGCGACCACCGGCAACGGCAAGCCGCCCGTCGACGGCACGGCGGTCGAGACCCGCTGACGCGACCCGGCAGCGGTCGGATCCGCTGAGTGCGACAGGGCGCCGTCCCCGGCCGGGGGCGGCGCCCTTCTCGTGTCGTGCGGGCGCGGCCCGCGTCGGACCGGCTCCCTCAAGGCCGACAGGTCCGTGGCGCCCTGACCGGGCTACTCGACGATGCCCTCGTCGCGGGCCCAGCGCAGCAGCTCCGCCTCGGCCTCGTCGCGGTCCAGCGGGCCGCGCTCCAGGCGCAGCTCCTTGAGGTGCTTCCAGGCCTGTCCGACGACGGGTCCCGGCGGTACGCCCAGCAGCTCCATGATGGCGTTGCCGTCCAGGTCGGGCCGGACGCGCGCCAGGTCCTCCTCGGCGGCGATCCGGGCGATCCGCTCCTCCAACGCGTCGTAGTCGGCGGCGAGCTGGGCCGCCTTGCGGCGGTTGCGGGTGGTGCAGTCCGACCGGGTCAGCTTGTGCAGCCGCGGCAGCAGGTCACCGGCGTCGGCGACGTAGCGGCGCACCGCCGAGTCGGTCCACTCGCCCCGCCCGTAGCCGTAGAAGCGCAGGTGCAGCGCCACCAGCGCGGTCACCTTGGCCGTGATCTCCTTCGGGTAGCGCAGCGCCTTCAGCCGGGCCTTGGTGAGCCGGGCGCCGACCACCTCGTGGTGGTGGAAGCTGACCCGGCCGTCCGAGCCCACCGCCTTCGTCGCCGGCTTACCGACGTCGTGCATCAGCGCGGCCATCCGCAGGACGAAGTCCGGCCCCTCGGTCTCGTACGAGACGGCGTTGCTCACCACGGTCAGGGTGTGCTCGTAGACGTCCTTGTGCTGGGCGTGCTCGTCGATCTCCAGCTTGAGCCCGGTCAGCTCCGGCAGGAAGCGCTCGGCGAGCCCGGTGTCGACCAGCAGCCGCAGCCCGGTGATCGGGTCCGCGCCGCAGAGCAGCTTGGTGAACTCGTCGCGGATCCGTTCGGCCGTGATCCGGTCCAGGTCGCCGGCCATCCGGGTCATCGCCGCGTACGCGTCGGGGTGCACCGCGAAGCGCAGCTGCGCGGCGAAGCGGGCCGCGCGCAGCATCCGCAACGGGTCGTCGCCGAACGACTCCGCCGGGGTGCCCGGCGTGCGGATCACCTTGGCGGCCAGGTCGTCCAGCCCGCCGTGCGGGTCGGTGAACCGGTGCTCGGGCAGGCTGACCGCCATCGCGTTGATGGTGAAGTCGCGCCGCCGCAGGTCCTCGGCGAGGTCGGTGCCGTACTCGACGACCGGGTTGCGGCTGACCTGGTCGTAGGACTCGGCGCGGAAGGTGGTGATCTCCAGCCGCAGCCCGTCGCGCTGGCACCCGATGGTGCCGAACTCCCGGCCGGTCTCCCAGATCGACTCGGCCCAGCCGCGCACGATGCGCAGGGTCTCGTCGGGGTGCGCGTCGGTGCAGAAGTCGAGGTCGTCGCCGAGGCGGCCGAGCAGGGCATCGCGTACCGAACCGCCCACCAGGTGCAGCTCGTGGCCGGCCCGCGCGAACCGGCGGCCCAACTCGTCGGCGACCGGGGAGACCCGGAGCAGTTCGGCGACGGCGTTGCGCTGCGCGGCGGTGAGTTCGCGGCGGTCGGCGGCGTGGGGAGCGGAGGCTTCGGACATGGGAGCGCCAGACTATCGGTCCCGACGCGGATGCGGTCCGCCGGGCGCGGGTAACGGGTGGCCGTTGACTATCGTCTGTGACGTGCGGGCCGTGCCCCGGCTCCGACGTACCTCTCTGCCTTGGAGGCGACAAGATGAGCGGCGGTCTCTACCGCAGCGCGAACGCCGCCCAGGGCGGCGCCGCGCCCGGCCGGCCGTCGGACGGCGCCACGTTCATCTCCGCCGAGCCGCTCAACCAGCCGGCCATGGAGTCGACGGCGCCGCCGCAGGAGCAGGTTGCCGAGGCCAGCGCCGCGGCCAACAGCGCGGTGATGGCCATGGGCAGCCTGGTCAGCCGCGGTACGGGCTTCCTGCGCAACCTGGTGATCGCGGCGGCGCTCGGCGGCGCGCTGGTCGGTGACGCGTACACCACCGCGCAGATCCTGCCCGGGATGGTCTACGAGTTCCTGCTCGGCGGCGTGCTCACCAGCGTGCTGATCCCGGTGCTGGTACGGCGGCGCAAGTCGGACGCGGACGGCGGCCAGGCGTACGCCCAGCGGCTGCTCACCCTGGCGGTCCTCGCCCTCGGCGTGGCCGCCCTGCTCGCGGTCCTGTTCGCCTCGACGCTGACCTGGCTCTACGGCAGCGGCGAGTCGACCGACGGCTATTCGGGCCTGGTCACGGCGCTGGCCCGCCTGATGCTACCGATGATCTTCTTCTCCGGCCTCAGCGCGCTGATCAGCGCGGTACTCAACACCCGGGGTCACTTCGCCGCCCCCATGTGGGCGCCGATCCTGAACAACCTGGTGGTGATCGCCACCGCCGGCCTCTACATCGCGATCTTCGGCGCGGACATCATCAAGCCGGACGAGATGACGACGGGGCGGATCCTGCTGATCGGCGGCGGCACCCTGCTCGGCGTCGCCATCCAGGCCGCCGGCCTGCTGCCGGCGCTGCGCAAGGTGGGCTTCCGCTGGAAGCTGCGCTTCGACTTCCGCGAGCTGGGCCTGCGCGAGCTGGGCCGGCTCGGGGCGTGGATGTTCTGCTACGTCGCGGTCAGCCAGATCGGCCTGATCGTGCTGTTCAACCTGCTGAACCGGGCGGGCAGGGAGAACGCCGCCGGCCCGCTGATCTACAACAACGTCTTCCTGCTGCTGATGACGGCGCACGGCATCATCGCCGTCTCGATCATCACCGCGCTGATGCCCCGGATGAGCGCCGCAGCCGCCGACGGCCGGTACGCGGACGTGGCCGCCGACCTGTCCCGGGGCACCCGGACGGTCACCGCGGTGCTCGCCCCGATCGCGGTCTGCTACGCCGTGCTCGCCTCCCCGATCTCGTTCACCCTGTTCCGCTGGGGCGCCTTCGACGAGGGCAACGCCACCGCCACTTCCGTGGTGCTGCTGGCCGCCGCGCTCGCCCTGGTGCCGTTCGCGGTCAGCCAGCTCTTCACGTTCGCCTTCTACGCCCTGCCGGACACCCGCACCCCGGCGCTGATCAACATCCCGGTGGTGGCGCTGCGCATCGGGGTGCAGATCGTGCTCTTCGCGGTCTTCTCGGCAAGCTTCGCCGGCGCCGGCATGATGATCGGCAACGCCGTCTCCTACCTGGCCGCCGCGATCGCCTCCGCCTGGCTGCTACGTCCCCGGGTGGGTCGGATCGGCCTCGGCGAGATCATGCGCACCGGCGCGCGGGTCGCGGTCGCGGCGCTCGGCGCGGCGGTGGTCGGCCTGATCGTGGTCAAGCTGCTGCCCGGCGACGACACGCCGAGCCGCCTGGAGGCCGTCGTCCAGCTCGTGGTCGGTGGCGCGGTGATCGGCGGGACGTACCTCGGGCTGGCCATGGTCCTGCGGATCGGCGAGATCACCGAGGTCGTGGGCATGGTCCGCCGCCGGCTGGGCCGCTGACCGAAACCCGTCTCTCGGGGCGGGCGACACGCTGCGGGCGGACTGCACTCTCTGTGAACGAGGATCACCAGCCTGGGGATGCGCCTGTGGATAACTCCGTGATTCGCCGCTCAGGCACCGAAAGGGCCTGTGGATAACCAGCCGTACGGCTGAGCATGGTGGTCCGGTCGGGGGGAACCCGGCTGCGTCGGCGCGATCGCCGAATCGGCCGGCCCCCTCCCTGCGGGTGCTTGCGGCCAACCTCTAGATTGGCCAGTACATGTGCCAGCAACGTGGCTGACAACGGGAGCAACCGGACAAGTCGGCCGCCTGCCGGCAGCTCGGCCCGGGAGCGGCGCGAAGATGACATGTCGGGGAGACGGCCAACCCGGGTAAGGTCGCTCTCGACGGGTACGGCAGGCGCCGGCGCTCCGCGTCGACACCGGTCGGCCGGTTCCTTCGAAGGCAGAGCGGGAAGCCACATGCCCAGCAGCGCGGGTCCATCGATCGACACGATCACCGAGGGAGGACGGGTGACCCAGGTCGGCGAAGGTCAGGAGGCGGAGGAGAGCGCTCCTCAGGTCATGACCTTCGGTGCTCCCACGGCCGGTGAGATCCTCGCCGAGCGTTACGAGCTGGTCGAGCACATCAACAACGACAGCGCGGGCCGGCTGGTCTGGCGCGGGGTCGACGTCATCCTGCGCCGTCCCGTCGCGGTCGTGCTGCGCTACCCGGGTGGCGACTCGGCCACCGAGATGCTCCAGGGCGCCGTCGCGGCCAGCCGCGTCATCCACCCCAACCTGGTCGGCGTCTACGACGCGATCGACGAGGCCGAGCGGGCGTACGTGGTGCGGGAGTGGGTCGACGGGCAGTCGCTGCGCGAGCTGGTCACCGACGGGCCGCTGGACCCGGCGCGCGCCACCACCATCGGCAACGCGGTCGCCAGCGCCCTCGCCGCCGTGCACGCCACCGGCATGGTGCACGGCAACGTCCACCCCGGCACGGTGATGATCAGTGACGACGGCCGGGTGGTGCTGGCCGACGCGCGCACCGACGGCGCCGACAGCCAGCAGAGCGACGTCCGCGCGATCGGCGGGGTCCTCTACTTCGCCCTGACCGGGCACTGGCCGCACGCCGAGGCCCCGCTGCGTGGCGCCACCGCCGGCCACGGCCGGGCCGCCATCCCCGACGCCGTACGCGACGCGGCCGGCGCGATCGCCGCCCCCCGGCAGGTGCGGGCGGGCGTGCCGGCATACCTCGACGACCTCACCATGGACCTGCTGGACGCCGAGATCGAGCCGCCCTCGTCGGACGTGCTCGCGGCCGAGCTGGCCCGGCTGGACGTGCCGGCCGACGAGCAGTTCCTCGACAACGCCGGCCCGCTGCGCTTCGCGGCCGACACCGGCGAGGAGCCGTCGCCGCTCGCCGCCGCCGGTGGGCGCAAGGTCGCGATCGGCATCGCCAGCCTGCTGGCGGTCGCCCTCGTCGGCCTGCTGATCGGCATCACCGCCCTCGGCGGCGGTGACGACGACCCGCAGACCAACCCGGTCGCCGCGCCCTCGTCGAACGCGCCCGCCGGCGACGCCACCCCGGCCGCCATCACGGTCGGGCCGCTGAAGATCAGCACTGCCCGGATCATCGACCCGGAGGGCGACCGGACCGAGGTCCGCAACGCCGACAAGGTGCACGACGGGGACGAGGACGAGGGCTGGGAGACCCAGACCTACCGGGGCCGCGCCAACTTCGGCAACCTCAAGAAGGGCATGGGCGTCTGGATCGACCTCGGCGGCGAGCACACGGTCAAGTCCGTGCAGGTGCTCCTGTCCGCCCAGGGCGCCTCCGCCCAGCTCTACGCCGGCACCACCAACCGGCCGTCGTCGTCCTCCGGTGACGCCCAGCTCTTCGCGGACTACAAGAAGACCGCGATCGGGCAGCCGTTCGAGGAGCACGGGGGCACCAAGATGACCTTCAACGGCTTCAACGCCGACCAGAAGTACCGCTACCTGCTGTTCTGGATCACCGAGCTGCCGTCGAGCGACGGCGGCTACAAGCTCGGCGTCCAGGAGATCACGGTCCAGGGGTCGTGAGGCGGCCACCGCGCTCCGGGCACCGCATCCGCCGGACGTGGTGATGGGCGTACGCGGGGAACGGGTGACCGGTGGGCCGGCGGGTCCGCCGGTCTCGTCGTCGGTGCCGCCGTCCGGGCCGGCGGACCTCGATCTCCTGCACGCCCACGTGGCCGGCGACCCGCACGCCTTCGCCGAGCTCTTTCACCGGCACCGGGACCGGCTCTGGGCGGTGGCCCTGCGCACGCTCGGCGACCGCGAGGAGGCCGCAGACGCCCTCCAGGACGCCATGCTGTCCGCCCACCGCGCCGCCGGGCGGTTCCGGGGCGACTCGGCGGTCACCACATGGCTGCACCGGATCGTGGTGAACGCCTGCCTGGACCGGATCCGCCGCCGCCAGGCGCACCCGACGGTGCCGCTGCCGGACGGGGTACGGGACACCGAATCCGGCACCGGGGGCGTCGAGCCGGCGGCACCCGTGCAGGACCACGACACGGCGCTCGTGGTCCGGCAGGCGCTCGCCGAGCTGCCGGCCGAGCAGCGGGCGGCGCTGATCCTGGTCGACGTGCAGGGCTACCCCGTGGCCGAGGTGGCCCGGATCCTCGACGTGGCCGAGGGGACGGTCAAGAGCCGGTGCGCCCGGGGCCGGGCCCGCCTGGCGACACAGCTCGGGCATCTGCGCCCCGCCAGGAAGAAAACGGATCCGCAGGCCACCCCGCAGCGGGCGGAGCCGGCCCCGGCGACGGGCCCGAACGTGCCGGCCGTCACCCGAGGGAACCCGCGGTCGCCCGAGGGCGTCCGATCGGGGTCGGGACGGTCCCGGCGGGATCTCCACCAGGAGGACGCGTGACTGCCGGGGGGTACAGGGAGGTCGACCACGACCTGCTCGCCGACTACCTCGGCGGGGCGCTGGACGGCACCCCGGACGAGGAACTCGTCGCCCGACTGGTCGACGAGGACCCCGACTGGGCGCAGGCGTACGCGCTGCTGGCCCCGGCCGTGGCGGACGTCCACGCGGACCTGGCCACCTGGGGCGCGTCCGTCCCCGAGATGCCGGCCGACGTCACCGACCGGATCGTTGCCGCCCTGGCCCACGCCACGGCGTCCGACCTAGGCATCGCGTCCGACCTAGGCATCGCGTCCGACCTCGGCACCGCGTCCGACCTCGGCACCGCGTCCGACCCCGCCACCGCGGACTCCGCCGGTCCGGGTCGGGGCGAGCCGGGCGGCTGGGGGGCGGGGGACGACGTGACGTCCGCCGAGGAACGGCCGGCGGAAGGCCAACCAACGGTCAGAACGGGCATCGGGGCGGTGCCGGCACAGCCGATCGGCGGGTCCGGGAGACGTCCTGCCGGCGTACCCCGGTCGGAGCCGGGCCGCGGCGGGGCCACCGGGCCCGGGCGACGACGGCGCCGCTGGTCCCGGCTGGCCGGGCCGGTCGCGCTGGCCGCCGTGTCGATCGCGGCGGTCGGGCTCGGCGTCGACCAGCTCACCAGGGACCAGCAGACGGGCGGCGCCGCGGACACGGCGTTGCCCGCGACGACGAACCGTGAGGACGCCGCTCCCGCCGCCACGCCCTTCCGGATCGCCGGCGAGCCGTCGGTGCGCAGCGGAACGGACTACACGCCGGAGTCCCTGGCCGCCCTTCCGTCGTCGCCGAAGGCACAGCAGTTCACCGGCGGCCCGCCCGGGGAGCAGCCCGGCGTCCAGGCGGAGGGCGGGCGGCTGCCCAGCTCCGTCACCGGGCTCGACCGGCTCACCGACCCCGCCGCGCTGGGCGCCTGCATCGGCGAGATCAAGGCCGAGCACGGCAACGGTCCGCTGGTGGTCGACGTGGTCGACTACGCCCGGTTCCAGGGTCGCCCGGCGCTGATCGTGCGCTTCACCGACGCCACGGGAGCGCACTGGGCCTGGGCGAGCGGGCCGGAATGCGGTGTGCCCGGGTCCGGCTCGGACAGCCGCTACCGCACGCGGGTAGGGTGAATTCGCGGTCACCGGCCGTTTGGCCGTCCACGTGACCTGACCCACCGGATGACCGGCTCGGGAATCCCCGGTTCGTACGATGACGTTCTGCACATCGAAGTGCCGGCACCGAGCGGCGTCGGCATCGGATCGGCATCGGTGCGCGCCGATGGCGAACAACACAATCGGGAGACGGCAGTGGACGAGGTCCGCAACCTGATCATCATCGGCTCCGGGCCAGCCGGTTACACGGCGGCGGTCTACGCGGCGCGCGCCAACCTCAAGCCGCTCATCATCGAGGGCGTGCAGTCCGGCGGGGCGCTGATGACCACCACCGAGGTGGAGAACTTCCCCGGTTTCGCCGACGGCATCCTCGGCCCCGAGCTGATGGACAACATGCGCAAGCAGGCCGAGCGGTTCGGCGCGGAGTTCCTCACCGACGACGTGACGCGGGTCGAGCTGAAGGACACCGGCAGCGTGGGTTCCGACGCCGTCAGCACCGTCTGGGTGGGCCAGACCGCGTACCGGGCCAGGGCCGTCATCCTCTCCACCGGCTCCGCGTGGCGTCCGCTCGGCGTGCCCGGCGAGCAGGAGTACCTGGGCCACGGCGTCTCGTCCTGCGCGACCTGTGACGGCTTCTTCTTCCGCAACCAGCACATCGTGGTCGTGGGCGGCGGTGACTCGGCGATGGAGGAGGCCAGCTTCCTCACCCGGTTCGCCGACTCGGTCACCATCATCCACCGCCGGGACTCCTTCCGGGCCAGCAAGATCATGGCCGAGCGGGCACTGAGCAACGACAAGATCAAGGTCGAGTGGAACACCACGGTCGAGGAGATCCTCGGCGACGACGGCAAGGTCTCCGGGGTGCGGGTACGCAACACGCACACCGGCGAGTCCAAGGTCCTCGACGTCACCGGCGTCTTCGTGGCCATCGGTCACGACCCCCGCAGCGAGCTCTTCCGCGGGCAGGTGGAGCTCGACGACGAGGGCTACGTGAAGGTCCAGGCGCCCAGCACCCGGACCAGCGTGCCCGGCGTCTTCGCCGCCGGCGACCTGGTGGACCACACCTACCGGCAGGCGATCACCGCCGCGGGCACCGGCTGCGCCGCCGCGCTGGACGCCGAGCGCTTCATCGCCACGCTGCAGGGCTGAACAACCGAAACACATCCCGGAGGAGGGTCATAGTGGGAGCAACGAAGTCGGTCACCGACGCGAGTTTCGCCGCCGACGTGCTGAAGTCCGACAAGCCGGTTCTGGTGGACTTCTGGGCCGAGTGGTGCGGCCCGTGCCGCAAGGTGTCGCCGCTGCTGGAGGAGATCGCCGGCGAGATGGGCGACCAGGTCACCATCGTCAAGCTCAACATCGACGAGAACCCGGAGACCGCCCGCGCCTACCGGGTGATGTCGGTCCCCACCCTCACCGTCTTCAAGAACGGCGAGCCGGTGCAGTCGATCGCCGGCGCCAAGCCGAAGGGCGAGCTCGTCAGGCTCATCGAATCGGCGCTCTGAGCAGCACCGACGCGCGTCGACCCCGTACCCGGTCCGCCGGGCACGGGGTCGACGCGTTTTTCCCGACGCGGGGCACCCGGAGGCCCCGGAACGCATAACCTCAAGCGGGGGCCGCCCGGCCAGCAACCGTCCGTGCAGAGGGGGTCGTGCGTGCGTCCGATCCGACCCGGTGACCGTGGACCCGCGGTCACCGAGATCCGTACGGTGCTGACCGGCCTCGACCTGCTCGTCCCGACGGCACCGGGCGTCGACGAGTTCGACACGCACACCGAACGGGCCGTGCGGGCCTTCCAGCAGTCGCGTGGGCTCAGCGTGGACGGCCGGGTCGGTGCGGAGACCTGGCGGGCCCTGGACGCCGCCCGCTGGCGGCTGGGCGCCCGCACGCTCTACCACGCGGTTCCGGAGCCGCTCACCGGCGAGGACGTCCGCTCGCTCCAGGAGCGGCTGCTGGAGATGGGGTACGACGTCGGGCGCGCGGACGCCATCTACGGCGTACGGACCTCCCGGGCGGTCGCCCAGTTCCAGCGCGAGGTCGGGCTGACGCCCGACGGCTCGTGCGGTCCGCACACCATGAACGCGCTGCGCCGGCTCGGTCGCAAGGTCGTCGGCGGGCGACCGCAGTGGCTGCGCGAGTCCGACGCCATCCGGCAGTCCGGCCCGACGCTGGTGGGCCGGACCGTCGTCATCGATCCCGGGCACGGGGGCACCGACCCGGGCGTGGTGGTGCCGGACGGGTCGCTGCGGTGGACCGAGGCGGATCTCGTGTACGACCTGGCCAGCCGGTTGGAGGGCAGGCTCGCCGCCGCCGGTGTCCGGGTGCAGCTCACCCGTGGGCCGGCCCAGGAGGACTGCCTGCCGGACGTCGACCGGGCGGAGCTGGCCAACTCGCTCGGCGCCGACGTGTTCATCTCGCTGCACGTCGACGAGCACGCCAACCCGGCGGCCGAGGGGGTGGCGACCTACCACTACGGCACCGACAACGGGGTGACCTCGGCGACCGGGGAGCGGCTGGCCGGGCTGGTGCAGCGGGAGATCGTCGCGCGCACCGGGCTGCGCGACTGCCGTACGCACGCGAAGGCGTGGGACCTGCTCCGGCTGACCCGGATGCCGGCCGTACGCGTCGAGGTCGGCTACCTCACCTCGCCCACCGACCGGTCCCGACTGGTCGACCCCCGGTTCCGGGACAGGGTGGTGGAGGCCGTGGTCGCCGCCGTGCAGCGCATGTACTTCCCCGTCGAGCGCGACGTCCCCACCGGCTCGATCGACGTGAGCGCACTGCGGGCGGTGGTGGCCGCCGGCACGGTCGTCGACTGAGCCGCCTGCCGGCTCCCGACCGGGATCCGCCGACGGGGCCGGGCGCGCCGGCGTGGGATCAGCCGGCGGTCGAGCGGGTGGCCGGGGCCGGACGGACCGGGCGGAGCAGCGTCTCGGGGCTCATCGAGCCGAGCAGCTTCTCCAGCGCGTACTCGACGTCGGACTTCCAGCTCAACGCGGTACGCAACTCCAGCCGCAGGCGGGGGAAGCGCGGATGTGGGCGGACCGTCTTGAAGCCCACGGAGAGGAAGAAGTCGGCCGGGGCGACGCAGGCGCCGGCGGGGTCGGCCGCGTCGCCGAACTTGGCGTCGCCGAAGGCCTCGATCGCCTTGATGCCGCGCTTGGTGAGGTCCCGGGCGACGCCCTGGACCAGCATCCGGCCCAGCCCGCCGCCGGCGAAGGCGGGCACCACGTTGGCCGTCATCAGCAGCGCGGCGTCGGCGGAGACCGGGGAGGTGGGGAAGGCCATCGAGCGGGGCACGTAGGCCGGCGGGGCGTACAGGACGTAGCCGGCCGGCATGCCGTCGACGTAGACGAGCTTGCCGCAGGAGCCCCACTCCAGCAGCGTCTGCGAGACCCAGGCCTCCTTCTCCAGCCCCGGGTCGCCCGCGGCACAGGCCCGGTCCGCCGAGACCGGATCAAGCTCCCAGTAGACGCACTGCCGGCACGGGCGGGGCAGGTCCTCCAGGGTGTCGAGGGTCAAGCTGACCAGACGTCGCGACATTGGTGTATCCCCACATTAGGCTCGGAGGTGAGACCGGCACGGAACGACGACACCGCCTACCTGCCCCCGACGAGCGATCGTACGCCGCAAACGGACGCTGCGGGAGGGGACGCGCGAATGCCTCTCCTTCCGGGGCACCGGCCGGGGTCCGCGATGTGGACGCCGGTCACGTCGCGGTTACGCCCCTGGCAGGCGGCGACTAGGATCGACACTCGGCGTCCCGCGTCGCCGTGGTCGCAGGTGTCCCGGGTACGCCGGGGCGGGAGCCACCCGAGCAGCCATCGAGGTGATGTCATGACCGGCACGACGCTCGACGACTACACCGACCGGTACGCCCGCCGCGTACGGGGCATGACCGCCTCGGAGATCCGCGCGCTCTTCGCGGTGGCCAGTCGGCCGGAGGTGGTCTCGCTCGCCGGTGGCGCCCCCTACATCGCGGCGCTGCCGCTCGACGCGGTCGGCGAGATGCTCGGCCGGCTCGGCGCCGAACACGGCGCCACCACCCTCCAGTACGGCATCGGCCAGGGCACCCTGGAGCTGCGCGAGCGGATCTGCGAGGTGATGGCGCTCTCCGGCATCGACGCCGCCTGCGGCGCCTCCCCGGACGACGTGGTGGTCACCGTGGGCGGGCAGCAGGCCCTCGACCTGGTGGCCCGGCTCTTCCTCGACCCCGGGGACGTGGTGCTCGCCGAGGGCCCGACCTACGTCGGCGCGCTCGGGGTGTTCCAGGCCGCCCAGGCGCAGGTCGTGCACGTGCCGATGGACGACGACGGGCTGATCCCGGAGGCGCTGGAGGCGGCCATCGCCGAGCAGGCGCGCGCCGGCCGGCGGGTCAAGTTCCTCTACACCATCCCGACCTACCAGAACCCGACCGGCGTGACGCTGACCGAGCAGCGGCGGGAGCGGGTGCTCGACATCTGCGAGCGCGCCGGTCTGCTGGTGGTCGAGGACGACCCGTACGGTCAGCTGGGTTTCGAGGGGGACGCGCCGGCGCCGCTGCGCGCGCGGCGCCGCGACGGGGTCTTCTACCTCAGCACCTTCTCCAAGACCTTCGCCCCGGGCCTGCGGGTCGGCTGGATCCTCGCGCCGCACGCCGTCCGCGACAAGCTCGTCATCGCCAGCGAGGCGCAGATCCTCTGCCCGAGCGGCTACGCGCAGGCCGCCGTCTCCACCTACCTCGGCACCATGCCCTGGCGGGAGCAGCTCAAGGTCTACCGCGAGGTCTACCGGGAACGGCGCGACGCGATGCTCGCCGCGCTGGACGACCTGATGCCCGCCGGCACGACCTGGACGACGCCGGGCGGCGGCCTCTTCGTCTGGGCGACCCTGCCTGACGGCCTCGACTCCAAGGCGATGATGCCCCGGGCCATCGCCGCCCGGGTGGCGTACGTGCCGGGCACCGGCTTCTACGCCGACGGCACCGGCAGCGGCAACATGCGGCTCAACTTCTCGTTCCCGTCCCCGGAGCGCATCCGCGAGGGCGTGCGCCGGCTGGCCGGCGTGATGGAGCAGGACATCGCCACGCGTCGGGTGTTCGGCGCGGTCGGCCGCCCCGGCACGCGGCGCGGGCAGGCCGGCGCGGACACGCCGGGACCCGACTTGGCATGATTCCGGCATGGTTCCCACCGCTGCCGACCGTTCCGTCGTGACCGACTCCGCCGTCACCGCCGACCTGCGGGTGCTGGTGCTCGCCGGCGGGCTCTCCTACGAACGTGACGTCTCGCTGCGGTCCGGACGCCGGGTGCTCGACGCGCTGCGCGCGGTCGGGATGGACGCCGAGCTGCGGGACGCCGACGTGGCGCTGCTGCCGGCCCTGAGCGCCGACCCGCCGGACGCGGTCGTTATCGCCCTGCACGGCGCCACCGGCGAGGACGGGTCGCTGCGTGGCGTGCTCGACCTCTGCGGCATTCCGTACGTCGGGTGCGACGCCCGCGCCTCCCGGCTCGCCTGGGACAAGCCCTCGGCCAAGGCGGTGCTCCGCGAGGCGGGCATCCCGACCCCGGACTGGGTCGCCCTCCCGCACGACCGGTTCTCCGAGCTGGGCGCCGTGGCGGTGCTGGACCGGATCGTCGAGCGGCTGGGGCTGCCGCTCATGGTGAAGCCCGCCCAGGGCGGTTCGGGGCTGGGCGCCGCCGTGGTCCGGGACGCCGCGTCCCTGCCGGCCGCGATGGTCGGCTGCTTCGCGTACGACCCCACGGCGCTGGTCGAGCGGTACGTGCCCGGCATGGACGTGGCGGTCTCGGTGGTCGACCTGGGCGACGGGCCGCGCGCCCTGCCCGCAGTGGAGATCGTGCCCCGCAACGGGGTGTACGACTACGCCGCCCGATACACCGCCGGCCGGACGACCTGGCACACCCCCGCCCGACTGGAGCCGGAGGTGGCCGGTGCGGTGGCCGACGTCGCGCTGGCCGCGCACACCGCGCTGGGGCTGCGCGACCTGAGCCGCGTCGACCTGATCGTGGACTCAGCCGGCCAGCCGCACGTGCTGGAGGTCAACGTCTCGCCGGGGATGACGGAGACCTCCCTGCTGCCGCTCGCGGTCCAGGCCGCCGGACTGGACTTCGGCAGGATGGTCGGCACCCTGGTGGCCCGCGCCGCAGCCCGGCACCCCTGACCGACCGGCCCGCTGCCCCACCTTCCGGGCGGAGGTTCGGCGCTGTGGTGTCGGCGCCGGCCGTCGCCCCGTCCGGTCCGCCGCCTCCTGCCCGCTGCGCGGCCATCCGGAGGTACGTCCTCGGGCGGCCGCACCGGTTCTATGTCTACCTGCCCGACCGTCCGGCGTCCGTGGCGGACGCCTCGCCCTCCGGCTCCTGCGCCGGCGGGGTCTCCTCGGCGGACTCGATCACGGACACCGCCTCGCCCTCCGTCGGAGCGTCTTCCGCCGGGGGCTGCCCGGTGAAGCTGGACGGGGCCTGCCACTGGATGCGCGGTGGCTCCGCCAGCGGTCGGCCGCCGAACTCCGCCAGCCAGGCGGCAACCATGGCGAGATTCTCCCGCCACCGCGCCTCGGAGATGGGCGGCAGGATGCTGTCCCACAGGGAGAGGAAGGTCCCCCGCAACTGGAGCTGACCGTAGGGCCGGGCCAGGAACCACATGTGCAGGTGCGCCGAGCCGTCGCCCCAGCGGTTGACGTGCACCCGGGCGACCCCGTCGAGGGACCGGATGGCCCGCTCCAGCCGCACGGTCATCACCCCCAGTTCGGCGGCGAGCAGATTCGGCAGGTCGCCGAGGTCGAGATGCGAGCGGGATTCCAGGATCAGCACCATCGGTAGCCCGGTGGGGCGGTCCATGGCGCGTACCCGCCATCGCTCACCCACCCAGATGTAGGCGTCGTCGGGGGCGTTGCAGGCAGTGCATTCCCGGTTTCCCTCGCCCTTGCGCGGCGGCTCGACCGGGACCGGGTCATCGAGTTGCTTGACGCGAAGGTCGCCCTCGAAGGGAAAGGACGGCCACTGGGTGAAGTCCGGAACGGAGGGAGGGGTGTCGTGCACGACGCTGACACTAACCGGTCTCGGCACCGCTGTCCCTACCCGAACGATCGGCCGGACGGCCCCAGTCCGGCCATGCCGGGATAACCGAGAGCGGCTCTGTCCACAGCTATCCACAGGCGCCCACAGGCTGATGAGACGCCAGACACACGCCGTCATCCACAGGCTGCCACCCCGTTTCACGCGGGGTTTCACGTGAAACGGGGCTACCTGTGGATAACCGCTGTGGATAACTTTCGGGCGCGACCACGGATCCTTCACCGGGGGTGGGGTCGTCGGTTCCACGTGAAACGGAGGCATGCTGGGCGGGTCCCGTCATCGCTCGTCCGCCGCCGCTGAACGCCGTGAGCCGGCATCGCCGAGGGCCAGCATCGTCTTGGTCGGGGCATCGTCGGGATCGGCATGGCCGTTGCATTTGCGATCGTGTCTCCGCTATCTCTGGTCGGCTACGCGAACCGCTGGGAGCCGTCCACAGCTTCCACAGCCCGACTGTCACCGAACCCCGGGTAGTGCCACGCCGTCATGGACCACGCCCGCGCTGGACGGCAGGCAATCGGGGGCACTGATCGGCGGGTTGTGGCGGAAGGCACCGAGCGGCAATGGCCCGGTTCGGCCAGGCCCCAGGACCGGTTGGTCACCCGCCGGGGTCGGTGCGGCAGGGGCGTGCAGTCGTGTGCAGCCTGTCAGGAGGAGGTCTGGGAGTGGAGAGGTGAGCGGACGGAGGGAGGAACGGGGCCGGCACTGATCCGTCAGGCAGCAACCCACCGAGCATGCGTCCGAACGCGGTGGACAGTGGCGGCGTCGGCCCACGACGCGTGCCCGCCACGGCCGAGCCCCCACGTAGGTGGTGCAGGCTGACACTCGACGCAGGACACGTCTGGCTGCCAGGCAGGAAGAGTCAGGCGGGGAAAGTGGAGTAGGCCGGGAGACCGAGAATCCTGGAACCGTTGAGACAACGGGGGCGGTGCCGGCCGGCTTGAGATCAGCCAAGCAATCCTCGAAACAGCCAGGCATGGAACGGCCATGACAAGGCGGTGCGCCGCTTCGGCGGCGCGCCGGGGGTGCTGGCCGGCCCGATGCACGACCGGTGAGAGGTGGTTGGAGGGGCCCAACTGGCATCGAGACCACCGCGAATGGCGGGGACAACCGAAACGGCCAGGACAGCCGGGCCACACAGAAGCAGGCCATCCGGCAAGCAAGCGGGGCATCGGGCGGCCCCCCGTGTCAGCGGGGTAGCCGTGCGCCGGTCTTTGGTAGCGACGGCGGGCGGGCCCCAAGCCTCTCGTGGCGCTGAGCGGCCCGTCGACTGGCCGAGCCCTGTTGCTGGGTACCGATCGACAGCGCCGATGCCCTCAGCACGCGCTGAGGCGTCGGCAACGTGCACTGCGGGCGGACGATGCCGCGGCTGCGGTTCCTTGGCGGCGTTTCCGCTACCGGCTGACGATCGCTGAGGAGCGCGCCCCCGTTCTGGATCCGATCAGGTCCTCCGGGCTCACTGCTTCGCCTCCTTCCGTTGCCAATCGGGTTTGGGGCTTCGGCGCCCGCAACTTCATGCCCTGATCGGCGGACGAGGGTCCTACCGCCTGCCCACCGCTTCGCGGATCGCCGGCCCGCCGGTTTCACGTGAAACGGTCGGCGAGGTCCGACGGGAGATCGGCACCACACCGCCGAGGCGGCTCAAGAACCGCTCCGCCCCGGAGCCCGGGTTTCACGTGAAACGCCGCCGCCCGCCCGGATCTCCTGAACGCGGTGATCGAGGCGGCAACGGCATCTCGTCAGCCGCAGCACATGCAACGGCCGCGTGATCCGGGATCACGCGGCCGGCAGTGGTGTCATTCGCAACGACCCTGGGCTCGGTCGTGAAGCTCGGGCCCGGCGGGCACGCAGCGTCGTCCCGCAGGACCGCCGATCGGGGTCAGGCCTCCGGCTCCTCCTCCTGGCCGACGCCGATGAGGCCTACGATCCGCTCCAGATCGTCGACCGTCGCGAACTCGATGGTGATCTTGCCCTTGCTCCGGCCGATGTCCACCTTCACGCGGGTGTCGAACCGGTCGGAGAGGCGGTCGGCCAGATCCGTCAGGGCGGGAGCGTGCGGCTTCGGACGACGCTTGGCCGTCTCCTTCTTGCTCGTACCGTCGCTCAGGGCCAGCGCGACGATCTCCTCGGTCGCGCGGACCGAGATCCCCTCGGCGACGATCCGGCGTGCGAGCTGCTCCTGCGCCTCGGCCTCATCGAGGCTCAACAGCGCGCGGGCGTGTCCGGCGGAGAGGATGCCTGCGGCGACCCGCGTCTGGACCTGCGCGGGCAGATTGAGCAGTCGGATGGTGTTCGAGATCTGCGGCCGGCTCCGCCCGATGCGCCGGGCGAGTTCCTCGTGGGTGGCGCCGAACTCGTCCAGCAGTTGCTGGTACGCGGCCGCCTCCTCCAGCGGGTTCAGGTTCGCCCGGTGGATGTTCTCCAGCAACGCGTCCCGGAGCATGGCGTCGTCGTGGGTGTCCCGGACGATCGCCGGGATGTTCTCCCGCCCGACGGCCTGCGCGGCTCGCCAGCGCCGCTCACCCATGACCAGCTCGTACTTCTCGTCGTCGAGCTGTCGTACGACGATCGGCTGGAGGAAGCCGACCTCCTGGATGGAGGTCTTCAGCTCCTCCAGGGCGTCCTCGTCGAAGACCTGGCGCGGCTGCTTCGGGTTCGGCACGATGGCGTCGACCGGGATCTCGGCGAACCGGGCACCTGGCACCGGGCTCAGCTCGGGCTGCGGCTCGGGCTGCGCCACCACCGCTGGGATCGCCACGGCCGGCACCGGGCCGGTCGGCACCTGTCCCGCCGGCGCAGCCGCGGCAGTGTCAGCGGCCGCCTCCACCGGAGCTGGCGGCTCCTCTGCGGTGGTCGGCTCAACTACGGCGGTCGGCGCCGGCCCGGTCGGGATGAGCGCCCCCAGGCCTCGTCCCAGACCGCCCCGAGGACGGTTCTTCATGCCACGCCTCCCAGCGACTGTTCCGCACTACGCATTCCGGCCCACCGGCTCCTTGACGCCACGCTCGGCGATCTCCTGGGCGGCTTCGAAGTAGCTCGTCGCCCCCCGCGATCCCGGATCGTAGGTCATCACCGACTGGCCGTAGCTGGGTGCCTCCGAGACGCGGACGTTGCGGGGAATGACCGCCTGGAGCACCTTGTCGCCGAAGTGGTTCCGCACGTCCTGCTCGACGGCGTCGGCCAGCCGGGTACGCCGGTCGTACATGGTGAGCAGGATGGTGGAGACGTCGAGCTTCGGGTTCAGGTGCTGGCGCACCAGGTTGATGTTGTTGATCAGCTGGTTCAGCCCCTCCAGCGCGTAGTACTCGCACTGGATCGGGATGAGCACCTCCTGCGCGGCCACGAGCGCGTTGACCGTGAGCAGGCCGAGCGAGGGCGGGCAGTCGATGAAGACGTAGTCGAAGTGGCCGGGGTAGGCGGCGATCGCCCGGGCCAGCCGGGACTCGCGGGCCACCACCGACACCAGCTCGATCTCCGCGCCGGCGAGGTCGATCGTCGCCGGTACGCACCAGAGGTTGGGGATCCCCTCGACGCCCTGGGCGACCTCCTCCAGCGGCACGCTGTTGATGAGGCAGTCGTAGACGTCCGGCACACCGGTGTGGTGCGGGACGTTCAGCCCGGTGGAGGCGTTCCCTTGCGGGTCCAGGTCGACCACCAGCACCCGGTTGCCGTGCAGGGCTAGCGCCACCGCAAGGTTGACCGTGGTCGTGGTCTTTCCCACGCCGCCCTTCTGGTTCGCGACGCACATGACCCGGGTCCGTTCCGGGCGAGGCATCGTCACCTCGCCACTCGGATTAAGGATCTGCACGGCGCGCATCGCCTCCATAGCCAACGGTGGGTCATCCTCTTCGCGCGTCGGGGTTTCACGTGAAACGTACGCGGCCTCGGCGACTGCGGCTCCGGGGGAGCCGGCCGGGGGCGCGAACGGGTCGGTGACGGGAACGGGTTCGGGAGTCGCGTCCGGCACGGAGTCCGGGGTGGGCTGCTGTGGCACGGCGGACTCGAACCGCGCCGAGGCCGAGGGGTTGCGCCGAACGGACATCACCCGGCCGCCGGCCGAGTTGCCGGCCCGCGGCACGTCGGGCGCGGCGCGGGTCGCCGGAGGCTCCGGCACGACCGGCTCGGCGCCGCCCGGCCGGAGGGCCGGGTCCCGGTCCGGGGGCCGGACCGTCGGTCCGTCGGGCGACCAGCTCGGGTAGTCGGTTTCACGTGAAACGGGGTCGCCCGCTGGCCCCGTCACGCGTGGATCGTCGTACCTTCCGTCGTCATGCACCTGTCATCCCTGCCCGCTTCGGATGGTCGGTCCGCACCCCGTCAACTGGCCGTACGCGATCGCACCGCGGAGCGTACGGCCCGGCGGGAGCGGCGGGACCGGTGAACGTCCGTTGCCGCCCGCTCCACACTATCGACGCGCAGCCAGCCTACGGCTCACGGGCGCGGCCGGTCCACGTCGGGTTCTCATCCTTCCATCCACCCGTACCGGTTCAACGACGCAACCGCCGGCCGGGAAGCCGGTAGACGGACATCCCGCGCGGGTGTCCGAGAGGGACTCAACGCCGCCGGGAGCGGCCGCCGCGCGCGCTCTTCGCGGCCTTCGGGCGGGCCGGTCCGACCATCCGCTCCCGCACGATCTCCACCACCGTCGTCGGCGGGTCGATCACTCCCTCGCCGCAGCGGTGCACCTCGGGCTCACCGCCACCGAGTCGGGCCACGGGCTGCGCGTGCTCGGCGATCTCCTCCGCGGCGGACGCCCCCTTGAGGGCGATCAGCCGACCGCCACGCACGGCCAGCGGTAGGCACCACGTCGAGAGCCGGTCGAGCGGTGCCACGGCGCGCGCGGTGACCACGTCCCCGCTCAGCGGACCGATGCCCGTCGAACCGGACGCCGCCTCGTCGGCGCGCCCCCGGAACACCCGGACCATCTTCGCCAGCCCGAGGTGCTGCACCGCCTCGATGAGGAAGGACGTGCGCCGGGAGAGCGGTTCGATCAGGGTCACCGTCAGGTCGGGTCGCGCGATGGCCAGCACCAGGCCGGGCAGCCCGGCCCCGGAGCCGACGTCGAGCACGGTCGCGCCCTCCGGGATGCGCTCGGCGACCGCAGCGCAGTTGAGCAGGTGGCGATCCCAGATCCGGGGCGCCTCGCGCGGGCCGATCAGGCCGCGGACCACGCCGTCGGTGGCGAGCAGTTCGGCGTACGCGGCGGCCAGGTCGAGGCGGTCGCCGAAGAGGGTGCGCGCCGCACCGGCCAACTCCGGCGGCAGCACCGCCACGGCCGGAGAAGCGTCCTCCGCCGTCACGGCCGAGGACGGGGCGTCCTCGGAGGTGCCGGTCGGTGACGAGGCGTTCTCAGGGGCGACAGCCGAGGACGGGGTGCCTCCGGAGGCGTCGGTCGACGGCGCGGCGTCGGGGGTTACGGTCGGCTCGGGCCGGACAGGCGACGGCCCGGGCGGCGTGCCACCCGGGCCGTCCACGGCACCGGCCGTGGTGTCGTCGTGGGTCACCCGGTCAGTCCGCCGGCCGGACGATGATGCGCCGGTTCGGCTCGACGCCCTCGGACTCGCTCTCCACGCCGCTCATCGCGTTGACCACGTCGTGCACGCACTTGCGCTCGAACGCGGACATCGGCTCCAGGCGCACGGGCTCGCCGTGCTCCTTGACCTTCTCCACGGCGTTCTTGGCGACGGCGGCGAGCTCCTTGCGGCGGGTCGCCCGGTAGCCTCCGACGTCGAGCAGCAGCCGGCTCGGGGTGCCGGTCTGCCGGAAGACGGCCAGCCGGGCGAGCTCCTGGAGCGCCTCCAGGGTGGCGCCGCGCTGGCCGACGAGGTTCTGCAGCCGGCCGCCGACCACCTCGACGACGGGGCGACCGGCGGAGACCAGCTCGTCGATGTCGCCGTCGTAGTCGAGGATGTCGAGCAGGCCCTCGACGTAGTCGGCCGCGATCTCGCTCTGCCGGAACAGCTCGCTCTCGCCGACGGCCTTCTTCTCCCGGGTGCCCGACTCCTCGTCGGTCTCCTCGGTCTCGCCGTTCACCGCGGTCGGCTCGGTCCCCTCCTCGTCCAGGGACTCGTCGGCGCGGGGGGTGCTGGTGTCGGTCACGGTCTCATCTCCGTAGTCGCTCGGCCGGACCGTCGGGTCCGCTGGTTTCCCGGGGCCGGCGGGAGGTCGCCGGTGCCCACGGGCACGTCTGTCGTACGGGCAGTCTCGCCCGTGGCCGCGCCGTGCGCGGCCGTTCCGCCCGGCGCCGGCCGTACGGCGGCTGCGCGGTGCGGAACGGGCCGCCGCCGGTCTCCCGACAGCGGCCCGGACGTTCTCAGCCCTGCCGCTTGGCGGGGCCCTTCTTCGGGTTGACCGGCTTGGCGCCCGGCTTGGGGCCGGCGACCTTCGGCGCGACCGGCTTGGCCGGGGCCGGGGGCGCCGACTTGGTGCGGCCCAGCAGGCCGCCCGTCTTCGCCGGCTGCACCGGGTTGCGGGACGAGGCGCCCGGCTTGCCGGTGGCGGTGGGCGGCGGCGGGAACTTCCGCAGCACCCACTGCTGCTGCGCGAGGGTGAAGAGGTTGTTGGTGACCCAGTAGATGATCACACCGATGGGGAAGATGGCCCCGGAGATGAGCAGCGACAGCGGGATGCCGTAGAGCATCAGCTTCTGGATCATCCGCTGCTGCGGGTCCTCGGCCCAGCCGGTCTTGAGGATCATCTGACGGCTGGTGAGGTAGGTGGTGCCCATCATCACCAGGACGAGGATCCCGGCGATGATCTTCACGGTGGTGCCGTTGGCGCCGAGCCGCGCCAGCTCCTCGGCGGTGGAGCCGAACTTGCCGGCAATCGGGGCGGTGAAGAGCTTCGCGGACGAGGCGCTCTCGAACTGGCTGATCGTCCACCCGTAGAGGGTCTTGCCGGCCTCGCTCTTGTCCGGGTTGAGCCGGCGGAGCACGTGGAAGAGGCCCAGGAAGACGGGAATCTGGAGGAACATCGGAAGGCAGCCCATGAGCGGGTTGGCCTTTTCCTTCCGGTAGAGCTCCATCATCTCTTTCTGGAGCGTCTCCCGGTCACCCTTGTGCTTCTCCTGCAGGGCCTTCACCTGTGGCTGGAGCGCCTGCATCGCCCGCTGCGACTTGATCTGCTTGACGAAGACGGGGAAGAGGATCACCCGGACGGTGACCACCAGGAAGATGATGGCGAGGATCCAGGCCCAGTTGGTGCCGATCACCGCCGGATCCGGCACCCCGACGAAGTCCCAGGCCCCGTGCCAGACCAGCAGGATCCACGAAATCGCGTAGTAGATCCAGTCGAGACTCAATTCTCAGGCTCCAGTCACATCGGCGCGGCGGCGGCCGCCCGGCTTCGGCACCGGGTCGTGTCCACCTGGGTGAAAGGGGTGGCAGCGCAACAGCCGCCGGGCCGTCAGGCCAGCTCCCCGGATCGCGCCGTGCACCGCCACCGCCTCCAGGGCGTAGGCACTGCACGACGGGTAGAACCGACAGCGGGCCGGCAGAGCCGGACTTATCCACCGACGGTACGCGATGACTGGCCCGCTCAGCACCCGGGCACCGATCGTCGTCGGCCGGGGCTCAGCCGGTCCGCTGGTCACCTGGACCGCCGCCCGCGGGGCGCCTGGGCGGCGACGATCGCCGCGTCCAGGTCGGCGCCGAGTCGCGGGTACGAGGCGTCAGCCGCGGCGGGCTGCGCGCGTACGACCAGGGTGCTTCCCGCGGGCAGAGCCGCCAGCCGCTCGCGGACCAGGTGCCGCAGGCGACGCCGGACCCGGTTGCGGACCACGGCGTTCCCGACGGCCTTGGACACGACGAAGCCGGCGCGGGCCGGTGCGGAGGGTTGCTCCGCACCGCTGCTCCGCGCCGGCTCCGGCGAGGTTGCTGTCGCGGCGTCGGGGGTTGTCGGCAGACTCAGGTGGACGACGACCGCGCCACGGCCGGCGCGTCGACCACCCCGGACCGCTGCGGCGAAGTCAGTGCTGCGCCGCAGTCGCTGTGCGGCCGCCAGCACGACTGCCCACGTCCCCCGGACCTGACCCGGTCGGCCTCAGGCCGACAGGCGGGTGCGGCCCTTGGAGCGACGGGTCGACAGGATGGCGCGGCCGGCACGGGTGCGCATGCGCAGCCGGAAGCCGTGGGTCTTCGCGCGCCGGCGGTTGTTCGGCTGGTAGGTGCGCTTGCTCACGTCAGGCTCTCCGTTTTCGTACGCCCCGGGCGAGGGGTCGCCGGGATCGTGTGGTGGTCCAGGCCACCTCGGCGGTGGCCCCCGATCGGTGCTGCCCGGTGGCGCGGGACCTCGGCGATGCGGGGAAGCGACCGCGGACAGCAAGCACCTAACACCCTAGCAGAGGGCGAGAGAGCAGCCGTTCCAGCCTACGCAGGGCGGCAACCACCGTCAAACACCCTCAGCAGGGCGGACACCGGGCCCTTCCGGCGGCCGGAGCGGCGGTTTTCGCTGATGTCGGCGAGGGTCGCCGCGCGTCGGCGGTTGATGGCGCGCCGACAACGCTGTTACCGTGCCCGATTGCGGTCAGCGTCGAAAGGTCCGGTCGTCGCCGGCGGGCAAGACCGGACAAGGTAGTGAATCGTTCGGCACGGTGAACCCGCTTCAGCGCCCGTTCAGGCAGGGGGCAGGTCCGACCCGCGTCCGGCGGGCGGCCACAATCGGTGCGTACACAGGCTGTGGATAACTTGTGGACGAGGACCGGTCGGCCGTCCGGTGGGTGTCGTTCCACCCGCGCGTACGCGACGGGCCCGGGACGGCCGACCGGAGAAGACGGCGGCGTCGGCGGAGCAGAGGCGAGGGGGTGGCACGACGGTGACCGGTACGACCGACCTTGCCGCGGTGTGGACAGCAACGACCGACGAGCTCGCCGACGAGATCATCTCCGCGCAGCAGCGGGCGTACCTGCGGCTGACCCGGCTACGGGCGATCGTCGAGGACACGGCGCTGCTCTCCGTCCCGGACGCCTTCACCCGGGACGTGATCGAGTCCCGCCTGCGCCCGGCGATCACGGAGGCGCTCACCCGCCGACTGGGCCGGCCGATCCAGGTCGCGGTGACCGTACGCGTGACCGAGGACGGTTCCGGCCGCCCGGCGGGGACCGTCTACCGCAGTGTTCCCGAGCTGGGGCCGGCCGACCACGACGGCGGGCCGCCCGGCTACGCCGACGCCGGCTACGACGGGTTGCCCGGGCAGCGCGACGGCGGGGACCACGACGCCGGGCAGTCGCCGCTCATCCCCGAGCAGGCGCACCCCCGGCGCCGGCCCGACGCGTCGTCGCCGGGCGACGACGGGCACCGGCCGGACGACCGGGACGGGCAGGAGGCCCTGTTCAGCACCGCCTTCGCCGAGCCGCCGCGCCCCGACCGGTCGGGGCCGTCCCGGCACCCGTCCGAGCGCCGGGGCTACGACGAGCAGGCCGCCCGGCTGGACCGGCCGGCCGCCGACACCCGGGGGTACGAGCAGCGCTACCGCGAGGACGCCGTCTCCCCCCGGGACCAGCACGTGATCCGGGCCCTGCCCCGCGACACCGGCACGGACAACGGGCCCGGACGGGGTGGCGCGGATCACCGGCCCGGTGGCCGGGACGACCGCCGCATGCCCGGTACTGACGGCGGGGGCAACCGGCTCAACCCGAAGTACATGTTCGAGACGTTCGTCATCGGCTCGTCCAACCGCTTCGCCCACGCGGCGAGCGTCGCGGTCGCCGAGTCGCCGGCGAAGGCGTACAACCCGCTGTTCATCTACGGCAGCTCGGGGCTGGGCAAGACGCACCTGCTGCACGCCATCGGGCACTACGCCACGACGCTGGGCAACGCGCGCTCGGTCCGGTACGTCTCGACCGAGGAGTTCACCAACGACTTCATCAACTCGCTCCGGGACGACAAGACCAGTGCGTTCCAGCGGCGCTACCGCGACGTCGACATCCTGTTGATCGACGACATCCAGTTCCTGGAGAACCGCGAGCGTACGCAGGAGGAGTTCTTCCACACGTTCAACACCCTGCACAACGCCAACAAGCAGATCGTGATCACCTCGGACCGGTCGCCGAAGCAGCTCGCGACCCTGGAGGACCGGCTGCGTACCCGCTTCGAGTGGGGACTGCTCGCCGACATCCAGCCGCCGGACCTGGAGACCCGGATCGCGATCCTGCAGAAGAAGGCGGCGCAGGAGCGCCTCTACGCCCCGCCGGACGTGCTGGAGTTCATCGCCTCTCGGGTGTCGAACTCGATCCGGGAGCTGGAGGGCGCGCTGATCCGGGTGACGGCGTTCGCCAGCCTGACCCGCTCGACGGTCGAGCTGGCGCTGGCCGAGGAGGTGCTGCGGGACTTCATCCCGGACGGCGCCGGGCCGGAGATCACCGCCGACCAGATCATGGTCTCCACCGCCGACTACTTCGGGGTGAGCCTGGAGGACCTGCGCGGCCACTCCCGCTCCCGGGTGCTGGTGAACGCCCGCCAGGTGGCCATGTACCTGTGCCGTGAGCTGACGGACCTGTCGCTGCCCCGCATCGGGCAGGCCTTCGGCGGCCGGGACCACACCACGGTCATGCACGCCGACCGCAAGATCCGTCAGCAGATGGCCGAGCGCCGGTCGCTCTACAACCAGATCGCCGAGCTGACCAACCGGATCAAGCAGAACACCTGAGCGACGGCCCACGGACGCGCCCGACCGGACCATCGGTCGGGCGCTTTTTCGTCTCCACAACCGGTCCCGGCTTGACCCTCGACATGGTCTAGGCCACAGCATCTGAGCCGTGACCGTCCACCGCCCCGATCGTTGTCCACATCTCGTTGTCCACAGGCTGTGGGAAACTACGGTCCGTCCATGCTCCGGTTACCCACAGGTTGTGGACAAACCCTGGGGACAGCCTGTGGACGCCTGGGGACAACCTGGTGGTTGTCCACCGACGACGGTCGGCCTGTGGGAAACCTGTTGAAGGTTCTGGGGATGACGCCGTCGGCGCGGCTTCCGCCTGTCCACAGGTCTGGGGAGAAAGTCGGTGGATAACCGGTGGATAACCGGTGGACGACGGTGGACAACCTGGGGGCGCCGGCCGCCTGTGGACCGGGAGGCGAGTTATACCCCGGGTTCTCCACAGGTAAACCACCGGTGGATAACGTGTCTGAGCTGCGCAGACGCGGGTTCTCCACAGTTTGCACAGGTGCGATGAAGATGACGAGTTATCTCTTCTAAGAGAACAAAAACCAATCATCACCGTTGGACTTCCTGTGGATTGGCCGGAACGCCGTCGTGGACGGCCTCCCGGCACCAGGAGTCCACGGGGTCGGGCGCACAGCCGATGCCCACGCGCCCTAAGGTGCGATGGGTACCCGCACGGACAGGCGGGTCGGTAGGCAGCGGTCGGCATGAGAGAGTTGTCGCTGACGTCGACGCGGAGGCATTGATGAAGTTCCGAGTGGAGCGCGACGCGCTCGCCGAGGCCGTGGCCTGGACCGCGAAGAGCCTGCCCAACCGGCCGTCCGTACCGGTGCTCGCCGGCGTGATGCTGCGCGTCACCGACGGCAACCTGCAGGTTTCGGGCTTCGACTACGAGGTCTCCAGCCAGGTGACCGTCGAGGTGCAGGGGGACGCCGACGGCGCCGCCCTGGTCTCCGGCCGGCTGCTGGCCGAGATCACCAAGGCACTGCCCGCCAAGCCGGTGGACATCGCCGCCGTCGGCGCGCACCTCGAGCTGGTCTGCGGCAGCGCCCGGTTCACCCTGCCCACCATGCCGGTCGAGGACTACCCGTCCCTGCCGGAGATGCCGGAGAGCACCGGCACCGTCGACGCCGCCGCCTTCGCCGCCGCGGTCGCACAGGTGGCCATCGCCGCCGGGCGCGACGAGACGCTGCCGATGATGACCGGCGTACGCATCGAGCTCTCCGGCGGCACGCTGGCCATGCTCGCCACCGACCGCTACCGGCTGGCCCTGCGCGAGATGGAGTGGAACCCGGACGACCCCGAGGTGAGCGTCAACGCCCTCGTGCCGGCCCGGACCCTGCACGACACCGCCAAGGCCCTCGGCCCGATCGGTGGCCAGGTCGTCATGGCGCTCTCCCAGGGTGCCGCCGGCGAGGGAATGATCGGCTTCGCCGGCGGCACCCGGCGCACCACCAGCCGGCTGCTCGACGGCGCGAACTACCCGCCGGTGCGCTCGCTCTTCCCGGCCAGCCACAACGCCGAGGCGCGGGTGCCCGTCAGCACCCTGATCGAGGTCGTCAAGCGCGTCGCCCTGGTGGCCGAGCGGACCACCCCGGTGCTGCTCAGCTTCAGCACCGACGGCCTGGTGGTCGAGGCCGGCGGCACCGAGGAGGCGCGGGCCAGCGAGGCCATGGAGGCCACCTTCACCGGCGACCCGCTGACCATCGGCTTCAACCCCCAGTACCTGATCGACGGCCTGACCAACCTGGGGGCCCAGTTCGCCGTGCTCTCGTTCGTCGACGCCTTCAAGCCCGCGGTGATTTCGCCCGCCGGCGAGGATGGCGAGGTCATCCCCGGGTACCGGTACCTCATCATGCCGATCCGCGTCTCCCGCTGATCGCACCCCGAGAAGACCCCGACGCACGGAGGTAGGAACACATGCAGCTCGGCCTGGTAGGGCTCGGCCGGATGGGCGGCAACATGCGCGAGCGGTTGCGCGCCGCCGGGCACGAGGTGGTCGGCTTCGACCACAACGCGGAGCTGAGCGATGTCGCGACCCTGGCGGAGCTGGCGGAGAAGCTGGAGTCGCCCCGCGCGATCTGGGTCATGGTCCCCGCCGGCGTCACCGACGCGACCATCGACGAACTCGCCGACGTCCTCGGCGAGGGCGACATCATCATCGACGGTGGCAACTCCCGCTTCAGCGACGACGCCCCCCGCGCCGAGCGGCTGAACGAGCGCGGCATCGGCTACCTCGACGCCGGCGTCTCCGGCGGCGTCTGGGGCCGGCAGAACGGCTACGCGCTGATGGTCGGCGGCGCCCAGGAGCACGTCGACCGGCTCATGCCGATCTTCGAGTCGCTGAAGCCGGAGGGCGAGTTCGGCTTCGTGCACGCCGGGCCGGTCGGCGCCGGGCACTACGCCAAGATGGTGCACAACGGCATCGAGTACGGCCTGATGCACGCCTACGCCGAGGGCTACGAGCTGCTGGCCAAGTCCGAGCTGGTCACCAACGTGCCGGGGGTGTTCAAGTCCTGGCGCGAGGGCACCGTGGTCCGCTCCTGGCTGCTCGACCTGCTGGACCGGGCCCTCGACGAGGACCCGGAGCTGGCCGAGCTGAGCGGCTACACGGAGGACACGGGCGAGGGCCGCTGGACGGTCGACGAGGCGGTCCGGCTGGCCGTGCCGTTGAACGTGATCACCGCGTCGCTCTTCGCCCGCTTCGCCTCCCGCCAGGACGACTCGCCCGCCATGAAGGCCGTCGCCGCGCTGCGCCAGCAGTTCGGCGGGCACGCCGTCCGCAAGCGCTGACCGGAATCCCCGCGCCTGTGTACGTCCGCCGGCTCGAACTGGTCGACTTCCGCTCGTACGAGCAGGTCGGCGTGGACCTGGAGCCGGGGGCGAACGTCCTGATCGGCGCCAACGGCGTCGGCAAGACGAACCTGGTCGAGGCGCTGGGCTACGTGGCGACCCTGGATTCGCACCGGGTCGCCACGGACGCCCCCCTCGTCCGGATGGGCGCCACCTCGGCGGTGATCCGCTGTGCGGTCGTGCACGAGGGGCGCGAGCTGCTGGTCGAGCTGGAGATCGTTCCGGGCAAGGCCAACCGGGCCCGGCTCGGGCGGTCGCCGGCCCGCCGGGCGCGGGACGTCCTCGGCGCGCTCCGGCTCGTGCTGTTCGCTCCGGAGGACCTGGAACTCGTCCGGGGCGACCCGGCCGAGCGCCGCCGCTACCTCGACGACCTGCTGGTCAGCCGCCAGCCCCGGTACGCCGGGGTGCGGGCCGACTACGAGCGGGTGGTCAAGCAGCGCAACGCGTTGCTGCGCACCGCGTACCTGGCCCGCAAGACGGGCGGATCGCGGGGCGGGGACCTGTCGACCCTCGCGGTCTGGGACACCCACCTGGCCCGACACGGCGCCGAGCTGCTCGCCGGCCGGCTGGAACTGGTCGCCGCGCTGGGCCCGCACGTGACGAAGGCGTACGACGCCGTCGCGGCGGGACGGGGGGCCGCCGGGATCGCGTACCGGCCGTCGGTGGAACTGGCCGAGCCCACCACCGACCGGGAGGCCCTGGCGGCGGCGCTGACCGCCGCGCTCGTCGAGTCCCGCTCCGCCGAGGTCGAGCGGGGCACCACGCTGGTCGGGCCGCACCGCGACGAGCTGGCGCTGACGCTGGGCCCACTGCCCGCCAAGGGGTATGCGAGCCACGGCGAGTCCTGGTCGTACGCCCTGGCGCTGCGGCTCGCCGCCTACGACCTGCTCCGCTCCGACGGCATCGAGCCGGTGCTGGTGCTCGACGACGTCTTCGCCGAGCTGGACGCCGGGCGGCGGGAGCGGCTGGCGGAACTGGTCGGCGGGGCGAGTCAGCTGCTGGTGACCTGCGCGGTCGACGAGGACGTGCCGGTGTCCCTGCGCGGCGCCCGGTACGCCGTGGGCGAGGGGACGGTGCGACGTGCCGGATGAGCAGCTTCCGCCGGCCCGGCTCGGCCCGGGCCGTGGCGGCGGAAGGACCGGCGGCGACTCCGGCAGCGCGGCGGGCAACGGCGGCGCGGCGGACTCCGGTGGCCCGGCGGACGGCGCGAGCGGGCCGGAGCTGGCCCGGGCGGTGCTGGACGCGGCGAAGGCCCGCCGGGAGGCGGCGCGCACGCGGCGGCGTACCTCGGGTGGCGGCGGAGGCGACGGCGGCCAGGAGCGGCGGCTGCGCGGATACTCCGGCCCCGGGCCGGACCCGCGCGATCCGCAGCCGCTCGGCGCGGTGCTCAACCGGCTCGTCAAGGCGCGTGGCTGGCAGCAGCCGGCGGCCGAGGCGACGGTGTTCGGCGCCTGGGAGCGGGTGGTGGGCCCGGAGGTGGCCCAGCACAGCCGGCCGGTGAAGCTGGAGGACGGCGAGCTGACCGTGGAGGCCCGCTCGACCGCGTGGGCCACCCAGCTGCGGCTGCTGGCCGGCTCGCTGCTCAAGCAGATCGCCAGCGAGGTCGGCCACAACGTGGTGCGCAAGCTGCACATCCACGGCCCCGCGGCGCCCTCCTGGTCGAAGGGCCCGCGCCGGGTCCGTGGCCGCGGCCCGCGGGACACCTACGGCTGACGGTCAGCGACCCTCGCGCCGGGCCTCCCGCTCGGCGCGCTTGCGCTCCCGCTGCTCGCGGCTCCACTGCTTGCGCTGCTCCAGGTCCCGCTTCCACGCCTCCCGGGCGTGGTGCGAGCCGCCCTGCACCGCGCCCTGGACCTCCGGCGGGCCGGCGAGGCGCCGGAACGCCCAGGCCATCAGGCGGCCGCCCTCGCCCGGGGCCTTCGGGGTGGGCTTCTCCTCGGTCATCGCCTGACCTCCGGTGCGACGGGGATGATTGGCGTGCAAACCATTGGTACACCAATCATTGGTACGCTCGCAACGACGACGACGAGGAGGCCGCCCGTGACCGACCAGCCCGACGGGGATCCCCTGGCGCTGGAACAGCAGGTGTGCTTCGCGCTCTCCGTCGCCGCGCGCGGCGTCGTCGCCGTCTACCGGCCCCTGCTGGAGCCGATGGGGCTCACCCATCCGCAGTACCTGGTGATGCTCGCCCTCTGGCAGCACGCGCCGCTGTCCGTACGCGACCTCAGCCGCCTGCTCCAGCTCGACCCCGGCACGCTGTCGCCCCTGCTCAAGCGGCTGGAGGCGACCGGCTACGTCCGGCGCGAGCGCGACCCCGCCGACGAGCGGAGCCTCGCGGTGACGCTGACCGCCGCCGGCCAGGCGCTGCGGGCGCGGGCCGAGCAGATCCCGCCCGCGATCGTCGAACGGCTCGGCATGCCGGTCGAGGACCTGCGCCACCTGCACGCCGTGCTGACCCGGGTCATCGACGCCGCCAACCGCGGGTCCGCCGCCGAGAGGGGTCAGGCGTCGGCGTAGACGGCGAAGCCGCGGTCGGCGCAGCGCCGGTAGAAGGCCGCCAGCACGGCCAGCTCGGCGCAGGTGAAGTTCCACTGCGGCGGCTCGCCGCTCTCGTCGCGCAGCGCGTCCAGGCGGCTGTCGAGCCAGCGCAACTGCTGCTCGGCCAACCGCCCGTCGGCGAGCAGCGACCGCAGCACCTGGCTCACCGAGTCGAAGGTGACGACCTCGCCGTGGGGGCGGTGGCCCGTCACGAACCGCTCGATGCCGCCGGCGACCCAGGCGCAGCCGTCGGGATCGATCACCGGATCCTCGTCCTCGGCCGCCGCGTCAGTGGCGTAGAGCACACCCTCCAGGCCGAGCAGGAGGTCGACCAGTTCGGTGTACGCGGTCGCCCGCACGGTGCCGGTCTTGGCGATCAGCTCGGCGAGCGCCGCGGTGGGCGCGGAGATGCGGGGCATGTCGACGATGTCGCCGAAGTCGACGAACTCGGCCGGCGCGACCGGATCGTAGAAGCGGCCGGTCCGCGGCCACTGCACCGCGACGTTGTCCAGCCCCATCGGGCGTCACCTCTTCGAGAGCACGGATAGTTCCTATCGGCTCGATCGTCCGGTTCCGGCCCGAAAAGATCAAGGCCGGGCCGACGGCGTGGCGGCGGTGGCGTTCCCGCCGTCCGACCGGCACCGATCGTCAGGCGGCGCCGCCCTCGATCGCCCCCTGGCGTGTAGGGGGAGTCGAGGGCGGCGCGGTTCGGCCGGCTACGTCGGTCTCAGCCGCCTCGCAGGGGTGCCGAGTGGTGGTTCTGTCGTCCGCGCACAGTAAGATTGAGCCTGAGACGAAGACCCGGTGCGGAGCGACGAGACACGGGCCCGGAGCGGGGCCCGCGATCATTGTCCACGTCGGGTCGAGCCGATCGCGATCCGCGGGCAACCGCGGCGACCGGCGCGTTCGACCCGTACCCCGGAATTGTCCCCGGTGCCGGTCTGCGCGTCGACGTCGCGTCCTGTCCGCCGAACCCGCGCCCGACGCGCCACCAGGCGCGGACGGCGCGAGAAAGTGGCCGAAGGTGGCAGCGCAGGACAAGCAGGAGTACGGCGCCGGGTCGATCACCGTTCTCGAAGGGCTGGAGGCGGTCCGGAAGCGCCCCGGTATGTACATCGGGTCGACCGGTGAGCGCGGTCTGCACCACCTGGTGTGGGAGGTCGTCGACAACGCGGTGGACGAGGCGCTGGCCGGCCACTGCGACACCATCGACGTGGTGCTGCTCGCCGACGGCGGGGTCCGGGTCACCGACAACGGCCGGGGTTTCCCGGTCGACCTGCACCCGAAGCTGAAGAAGCCGGGTGTCGAGGTGGCGCTGACCGTGCTGCACGCGGGCGGCAAGTTCGACGGCAAGGCGTACGCGGTCTCCGGCGGTCTGCACGGCGTCGGCGTCTCCGTGGTGAACGCCCTCTCCACCAAGATGGCGGTGGAGATCCACAAGTCCGGCTTCGTCTGGCGGCAGCAGTACCACAACTCCAAGCCGACCCCGCTGGAGAAGGGCGAGTCGACCGACCGCACCGGCTCCGCGGTGGCCTTCTGGCCCGACGCCGACGTGTTCGAGACGGTCGACTTCGACTTCCAGACCATCTACCGGCGGCTCCAGGAGATGGCCTTCCTCAACCGGGGCCTCACCATCCACCTGCTCGACGAGCGGGTCCCGGAGGGCGAGGAGGGCAAACCGCGCGAGGTCACCTTCTGCTACAAGGGCGGCATCGCCGACTTCGTCCGGCACCTCAACGCCTCGAAGAACCCGATCCACAAGACCGTGGTCGAGTTCGGCGCCGAGGAGGAGGGCATGTCGGTCGAGATCGCCATGCAGTGGAACGAGTCCTACGGCGAGTCGGTCTACACCTTCGCCAACACGATCAACACCCACGAGGGCGGCACCCACGAGGAGGGCTTCCGGGCCGCGCTGACCAGCGTCGTCAACCGCTACGGCGCCGACAAGAAGCTGCTCAAGGGCGACGAGAAGCTCTCCGGCGAGGACATCCGCGAGGGCCTGGCCGCGATCATCTCGGTCAAGCTGGCCAACCCGCAGTTCGAGGGCCAGACCAAGACCAAGCTGGGCAACACCCCGGTGAAGAGCTTCGTGCAGCGCGTCTGCAACGAGTGGCTGGTCGACTGGTTCGACCGCAACCCGGCCGAGGCGAAGATCATCATCCAGAAGGCGTCCCAGGCCGCCCGGGCCCGGATCGCCGCACAGCAGGCGCGCAAGCTGGCCCGGCGCAAGTCCCTGCTGGAGTCCGGCTCGATGCCGGGCAAGCTGGCCGACTGCCAGTCCACCGACCCGCGCGAGTCCGAGGTCTTCATCGTCGAGGGCGACTCGGCCGGCGGCTCGGCCAAGCAGGGCCGCGACCCGCGGACCCAGGCGATCCTGCCGATCCGCGGCAAGATCCTCAACGTGGAGAAGGCCCGGATCGACCGGGTGCTGAAGAACAACGAGGTCCAGGCGCTGATCACCGCGCTGGGCACCGGCATCCACGACGACTTCGACATGGAGAAGCTGCGGTACCACAAGGTGGTGCTGATGGCCGACGCCGACGTCGACGGCCAGCACATCCAGACGCTGCTGCTCACCCTGCTCTTCCGCTTCATGCGCCCGCTGGTCGAGATGGGGCACGTCTACCTGGCCGCCCCGCCGCTCTACAAGATCAAGTGGAACAAGCGCGGCGACGACGCGCAGTACGCGTACTCGGACCGCGAGCGGGACGGGCTGATCGCGCTGCGCCAGCAGAAGAAGCCGAACGCGAAGCCGGACGACATCCAGCGGTTCAAGGGCCTCGGCGAGATGAACTACCCCGAATTGTGGGAGACCACGATGAACCCGGCAACGCGTACGCTGCGTCAGGTCACGCTCGACGACGCGGCCACCGCCGACGAGTTGTTCAGCGTGCTGATGGGTGAGGACGTCGAGGCGCGCCGCTCGTTCATCCAGCGCAACGCCAAGGACGTCCGGTTCCTGGACATCTGACGGGTCCCGGCGGGTCGGCCGGTCATCCACCGGCCGATCCGCCTGTCCACAGAGTTATCCACAGCGCGGCCGGTATCCACAGCCGTTATCCACAGCACGAAAACGACTCTGAGTCTGATAAGGGTTAACAGTGACCGATATCCCCGAGTCCACACCCAACGAGCCCGAGCTCCCGGAGACCGTCGCCGCCGTCGTCGCGCACGACCGCATCGAACCGGTCGGGCTCGAGGTGGAGATGCAGCGCTCCTACCTCGACTACGCGATGAGCGTGATCGTCGGACGGGCGCTGCCGGACGTCCGGGACGGGCTCAAGCCGGTCCACCGCAAGATCCTCTACGCCATGTTCGACTCCGGCTACCGGCCGGACCGGGGCTACGTGAAGTGCTCCCGCGTGGTCGGCGACGTGATGGGCCAGTTCCACCCGCACGGCGACTCGGCGATCTACGACGCTCTGGTCCGGATGGCGCAGCCCTGGTCGCTGCGCTACCCGCTGGTCGACGGCAACGGCAACTTCGGCTCGCCGGGCAACGATCCTGCTGCCGCGATGCGCTACACCGAATGCAAGCTCGACCCGCTGGCCATGGAGATGCTGCGGGACATCGACGAGGACACCGTCGACCTCCAGGACAACTACGACGGCCGGGCCAAGGAGCCCACCATCCTGCCGTCGCGGATCCCGAACCTGCTCGTCAACGGCTCCGAGGGCATCGCGGTCGGCATGGCCACCAAGATCCCGCCGCACAACCTGCGCGAGATCGGCGCGGCCGTGCAGTGGTGCCTGGAGCACCCGGAGGAGGACGAGGCCACCACCCTCGACGCGCTGCTGGAGATCGTCAAGGGGCCGGACTTCCCCACCCACGGCCTGATCGTGGGCACGCAGGCGATCCAGGACGCGTACCGCACCGGGCGCGGGTCGATCCGGATGCGGGCCGTGGTGGAGGTCGAGGAGGACAAGCGGGGCCGCCCCTGCCTGGTCGTCAGCGAACTGCCCTACCAGGTGAACCCGGACAACCTGGCCGAGCGGATCGCCGAGCTGATCAAGGAGGGCAAGCTCGCCGGCATCGCCGACATCCGCGACGAGTCCTCCGGGCGTACCGGCATGCGGATCGTGCTCGTGCTCAAGCGCGACGCGGTCGCCAAGGTGGTGCTGAACAACCTCTACAAGCACACCCAGCTCCAGGAGACCTTCGGCGCCAACATGCTGGCGCTGGTCGACGGGGTGCCGCGCACGCTCAACCTGGCCCAGTTCATCCGCTACTACGTCGAGCACCAGATCGACGTGATCCGCCGGCGGACGGCGTTCCGGCTGCGCAAGGCGGAGGAGCGGGCGCACATCCTGCGCGGTCTGTCCAAGGCGCTGGACGCCCTCGACGAGGTGATCGCCCTGATCCGGCGCTCGCCCACGGTCGAGGACGCCCGGCAGGGCCTGATCCGGCTGCTGGAGATCGACGAGATCCAGGCGACCGCGATCCTCGACATGCAGCTGCGCCGGCTCGCCGCGCTGGAGCGGCAGCGGATCCTGGACGACCTGGCCAAGCTGGAGCTGGAGATCGCCGACCTCAAGGACATCCTCGCCAAGCCCGAGCGGCAGCGCAGGATCGTCTCGGAGGAGCTGGGCGAGATCGTCGCCAAGTGGGGCGACGAGCGGCGCACCAAGATCGTGCCGTTCGAGGGCGAGGTCTCCATGGAGGACCTCATCGCCCGCGAGGACGTGGTGGTCACGATCACCCGTACGGGCTACGCGAAGCGGACCAAGGTCGACCTCTACAGGTCACAGCGTCGTGGCGGCAAGGGTGTCAGCGGGGCGACGCTCCGACAGGACGACATCGTCAGCCACTTCTTCGTATGCTCGACCCACGACTGGATGCTCTTCTTCACCAACAAGGGGCGCGTCTACCGGGCGAAGGCATACGAACTGCCGGAGGCCAGTAGGGTGGCCAAGGGCCAGCACGTGGCCAATCTGCTCGCGTTCCAGCCCGACGAGCAGATCGCGCAGATCATCGAGATTCCGAATTACCAGGTGGCCCCCTACCTGGTACTTGCCACGAAGAACGGCCTGGTGAAGAAGACTCGGCTCGAGGAGTTCGACTCCCCCCGGTCCGGCGGCATCATCGCGATCAACCTGCGCGACGAGGACGAGCTGGTCGGGGCGGCGCTCGTCGCGCCGGAGGAGGATCTGCTGCTGGTCTCGAAGAACGCGCAGGCGATCCGGTTCAACGCGAGCGACGAGGCGTTGCGCCCGATGGGGCGGGCCACCTCGGGCGTGATCGGCATGCGCTTCAGCGAGGAAGACGTCCTGCTGGCCATGGAGGTGGTCCGCGAAGGGCTGGACGTCCTGGTGGCCACGAACGGGGGATACGCGAAACGCACCCCGATCGAGGAATACCCCGTGCAGGGCCGGGGAGGTAAGGGCGTGCTGACTGCGAAGATCACCGAGCGGCGCGGTGGTCTGGTCGGCGCGGTGGTGATCGACCCGGACGACGAGCTGTTCGCGATCACCAGCAACGGTGGTGTCATCCGGACTCCGGTGAAGCCTGTACGCCGTACGCGTGACCGGAACACAATGGGGGTCAAGCTGATGGACCTTCCGGATGGCGTGACTATCGTGGCGATTGCTCGCAATGCCGACGAGCCTGACGAACAGGACTAGTTGAATGACGGAGACACAGGCGAAGTCGGGGAACACGGGGACCTCGGCCACCCCGGTCGACGAGGAGGCCGCAAAGAGCGGCACACCAGCGACCGGCCGCGCGGCCGTGGGTCGGGCGACCGTCCCCGCCGACGCGCCTGCCCCGAAATTCACCCGGGCCCCCGGGATGACACCGCCTCCGGACAAGCCCTCCGAGGACGGCGACGCGGCGGACCGGACCGAAGCGGTGGGGGGCGACAAGCCGGCCCCCGCCGCCAAGCCGGCCGCCGCCACACCGACGACGACGCAGCCGCTGAAGGTCGGTGCCGCCCAGTCGACCGGCACCACCGGGACACAGCCGCGGATCACGGGCACCACCGGCACGCAACCCCGCGTCACGGGCACCGCGAAGCCGCAGCCGGACGGCGCCCGCCCGACCGCCGCCGGCCGCCCCGCCAACGGGGGCGGCCTGCCGCCGGGTATCAGCGGCGCCGCCGCCGTCGGGGCGGCCCGTGTGGGTGACGCGGTACGCGCCGCGCGTACGTCGGTCAGCTCGGCCGCGTCGCGCGGGCCGCGCCGGGCCCGGCTGAACCTCAAGCGGATCGACCCCTGGTCCGTCATGAAGTTCGCGTTCGCGGTCTCGGTGGTGCTCTTCATCGTCGTGGTGGTGGCCACCTCGGTGCTCTACCTGGCCCTCGACGCGATGGGCGTGTTCACCAGCGTCAACGACAGCCTGACCGACCTGGTCAGCGCGGGCGGCGGCCAGAGCACCAGCGGCTTCCAGATCACCGCCAAGGGCGTGATCCTCAGCTCGGCGCTGATCGGCCTGGTCAACGTCGTGCTGTTCACGGCGCTCGCCACGCTCGGGGCGTTCGTCTACAACGTCTGCGCGGACCTGGTCGGCGGCATCGAGCTGACCCTCGCCGAGCGCGACTGAACCACCTCGGAAGCCGGGGCACCGCCGAGCGCGGAGTCCCGGCTTCCGTGCGTCCGGAGCACGTCACCGGGCGTCCGGGCGGGACGTGCGGGCGGCGTAATCGGCTGGGCCGGGCGGGACGCCTCCGGTAGGTTCAGAAGCGACGGCAACGCCCGGACGTCGCGGCGGCCCCCGATTTGGGGCCGCACGGACGGATGGGTTAACCTTGCTCGTCGCCACGCGGGGCTATAGCTCAGTCGGTTAGAGCGCAGAGCTGATAACTCTGAGGTCGCTGGTTCGATTCCAGCTAGCCCCACCGCACATTCGTCCGACGGCAGTCGAGCGCGAGGGTAGGCCCCATGTTCAAGAAGCTCCTGATCCTGGCCGGCGTCGTTGGTGTGGCAGCCGTGGTGGCCAGGAAGGTCAAGGCTTCCAACGACGAGCGCGCCCTGTGGCACGAGGCGACCACCGCGCCCGACCTGCGCTGATCTCGCTGGCACTGCCGGCACCGGCGGCTTCGTCCGCCTCCCGGGGCCCTAGCTCAACTGGCAGAGCACTGCCTTTGCAAGGCAGGGGTTAGGGGTTCGAGTCCCCTGGGCTCCACCAGCACCTTTCTTGGTTGATGTCGACCCCGAGTACAGCCAGTCGTACAGCCGAGCGGTCACGCTGATTCGCGACGCGGATCGCGGCATGCCCCTGCGCTGGCGCCGCGACGTTCCAGGCACCTGATCGGATCGGACCTCCACGATCGGGCACGGCCGGGATCCTTCGACCAGGATCGTCGTCGAAGGGAGGCCTCGTGATCGCGGCACTCAACCGGCTCGTCGACCTCGTGGAGGAGCACCTCACCGAGGAGTTCGACGTCAGCGGACCGGCCAGGGCGCTCGGCACCACCGAGTACCACCTGCGCCGGATGTTCTCGTCGTTGGCCGGCATGCCGTTGTCGGAGTACGTGCGCCGGCGCCGCATGACCGTCGCCGCCGCCGACGTCGTGCGGGGTGAGGACGATCTGCTGAGCATCGCCGTCCGGCACGGATACGGCTCGACGGAGGCGTTCGGACGTGCGTTCCGGGCGGTCCACGGCGCCAACCCCGGTGACGTCCGTCGCGACGGAGGTCCCCTTCGCACGCAACCGCAGGTCAGGTTCCGCCTGACCGTCGAAGGGAGCCTCCCCATGGACACCCGCATCGTGGACCGCCCCGCGTTCCGGCTCGTCGGACACGCGGCCCGGGTCCCACTCATCCACCAGGGCGTCAACCCGCACATCCAGCAGCACATCACCGCGCTCCCGCCGCAGGAGCATCCCCGGCTGAAGGCCCTCAGCGACACCGACCCGGGAGGGCTGCTACAGGTCTGCGACGACCTCGATCCCGACGGCACCGAGGGCAGCGAGCTGACCTACCTGCACGGGGTCGCGGTGTCCCGGGACACGCCGATCCCCGAGGACCTGGACGCCATCGAGGTGCCGGCCGGCAGGTGGGCGGTCTTCCGCACCGCCGGGCCCCACCCGCAGGCACTGCAGGACACCTGGGCCGCAACCGCGACCGAGTGGTTCCCCGCCAATCCGTGGCGTCTGCGGCCGGGTCCCTCGATGGTGGCGATCCTCGAGCGTGCGGACGACTTCAGCACCGCGACCTGCGAGCTGTGGCTACCCGTCGAGCCGACGTGACGGAACCTCGGGGCTGCGGGGCACGGTCCGGTCGGTCTCCCGGGCCCCGCAGCACCACCTGATGCTCGCAGCAGCATCAGCGGTCAGTGCAGGAACGTGAAGAGCGTCCCCGTGGCGTCCAGAGGTCGCGGTGTGCCCTGGAACCGGTGGACGCCGACGGAGAACCGCACGCCGGCCGGAGCGTGGAACGCCTCCTCCACGAAGCCGGCGTCGCGAAACCACCCCCGTACGGCCGGCGTGAGGTCCGGGGTCCGCCGCGCCCGGGTCCAGATCACGGTGGCGCCCGCCGCGCAGAACTGGGGCAGGGCGGCGACGGTCCGCCGCACGTCGGCGTCCGGGATGTTGCCGAAGACTCCGACCATGAGCACCAGGTCGGCCGGAACCGTCCCGGCGTAGGAGGAGAGCTGGCCCGCGTCCGCCTGCCTGATCACGAGGTGGGAGAGCCCGGCCCGGTCGGCGGCGGCCCGCGCGGCGGCCACGTTGCCGGCGTCGTACTCGAGCAGGGTCACGTGCACGCGCGGGGAGTCGGGCCGTGCGGCGAGGACGCCGATGAGGTCGTGGCCCTGCCCCGCACAGGCGCTGACCACCGTGAGCCGTTCCTCGGGGCGCTCGTCGAGCCACGAGGCGATGTGCCGCTGCACCAGCCGCAGCCGACGTGACAGCGGGGAGTCCACGTCGGCGTACGACTCGTGCCACGCCTGCCAGTCGGTACCGCCGGTCACGGGCGGGCGTGCTCACGCAGCAGCGCGAGGAGCCCGTGGCCGTCCTCGATCCGCGCGTCCGGTTCGACTCCCGGGAGCGCCGGTTCCCGGTCGGTGCGGGGCGAGCGCATGAGGATCGCGGCGCCCGTGCCGGCGCGACGGGCGCACACGACGTCGCGGTGCACGGTGTCGCCGACGAACCAGCAGTCGCCGATCGGCACCGCGACGGCGCGGGCCGCGCGCAGCGCCAGTTCCGGGTTCGGCTTCCGGGGCCCGGCCTCGTCGCTGTAGAACTCGGCTCCGAACAGCCCGGAGAGCCCCGCGGCGGCCAGGAAGTCCCGGTGGGCGGCGCCGCAGAGCGTGTTGCTGACGACCGCCATGGGCAGGCCGGCGTCGGCGGCGTGCCGCAGGGCCTCGCCGATGCCGGGACGCACCGCCCACTCCCGGCGCCAGGTCCAGGCGTACGCCAGCGGCGTCGCCTCCCGTTCGACGGCGGCGCGGGCCTCCCGTGGCCAGGACCGGGTCACGAAGTCGGCCCACACCTGGGCGTGCGGCAGCTCGACGGGGTCGCCCGTCCTGCCCACGTCGTCGCGCCACAGCGCGTACGCCCGCGCGCCCTCGCCCAGGTCACGGGCGATCTGCTCGTCCGGTACGGCGCCGTCGACGAGTTCGGCGAGGCGCCGCACCAGACCCGGCGGGGCCGGCGGTTGGGGTGGCGCGTCGGCCAGGACGCCGCCGAAGTCCAGCAGGAGAGCCCGAGGGGTACGAAGCATGCCCGTCATCCTCGCGCACCAGGCTGGCCGGCGGTACGTCCTCGGCCACGACCGCGCCGGCGGCGACAACGGCGTCACGGCCGATGCTGACGCCGGGAAGGATCGTGGCACCCGCGCCGATCCACACGTTCTCCGCCACGTCGATGGGCCCTCCGCTGAGCCAGCCCCGTCGCTCCTCCGGATCGACCGGGTGGCCGACGGTGATGAAGGTGGCCTTCGGTCCGACCAGCACGGGAGGTGAGCTCGGTGACCCGCAGGACCCGCTCGGCCATGGCCTGGAACTCGGGGCTGTGGATGCGCATCAGACGGTCGCTGGACACGCCACGATCCCTCCTGTCGGCGCACGCGCGGGCGCGGTCGGCGCGATTCCGCACGGCCGCCCACGAGCCGCCCGCCCCGGCAGGTTAGCGTCGGAGGCGTGACCACCGGATCCCCACGCGTGCTCCCGGCCGACAGCGGCATCGCCGAGGCGGCCTCCGTCCTGCGTACCGGCGGGCTGGTGGCCTTCCCCACCGAGACCGTCTACGGGCTCGGCGCGAACGCGCTGGACGCCCGGGCGGCGGCCCGGATCTTCGAGGCGAAGGCGCGGCCCAGCTTCGACCCGCTGATCACGCACCTGGCGGACGCGGCCGAGCTGGAGAAGCTGGTCGGGGCGGTGCCGGCGGCGGTGACGGCGTTGGCCGGGCGCTTCTGGCCCGGGCCGCTCACGCTGATCGTGGACCGGCCGGCGGCGATCCCGCCGATCGTCACCTCCGGGCTGCCGACGATGGCGGTCCGCGTGCCGGACAACGCGTACGCGCGGGCGCTCATCGCCGAGGCCGGGGTGCCGGTGGCGGCGCCGAGCGCGAACCGGTTCGGCCAGCTCAGCCCGACGCGGGCCGAGCACGTGGTGCGAGGGCTGGGCGCCGCCGTGGACGTGGTGCTCGACGGTGGGCCGACGCGGTGCGGCATCGAGTCGACCATCGTGGACGCCCGGGGCGGGCGGCCGGTGGTGCTGCGCCTCGGCGCGCTGCCCCTGGAGTCGCTGGAGGAGGCGGCCGGCCCGGTGACCGTACGCCCGGGCAGTTCCGGGCAGCCCGTCGCGCCCGGCACGCTGGCGGCGCACTACGCCCCGCGTACGCCGCTGCGGTTGGCCTCGGGCGGCGAGCCGGCGGCGGCCGACGGGGTCCGGCGCGGCTTCCTGGCCTTCCGGGACCGGCCGGCGGGCGACTGGGCGGCCGTGGAGGTGCTCTCCGCCGCCGGCGACCTGACCGAGGCCGCCGCGCGGCTGTTCGACGCGCTGCACGAGCTGGACGCCGCCGGGGTCGGCGAGATCCTGGTCGAGCCGGTCCCGGAGGTGGGCGTCGGCCGCGCGGTCAACGACCGGCTGCGCCGCGCCGCCGCCACCTGGCACCCGACGGCCTGAGGCGGGCGCGGGACGCCGCCCGACGTCGGCTGTCGGTGCCGGCGGTTCCTCCTGGGCGCATGGGCCGGGAGGACGGGGGTAGGAGAAACGGCAACGACCCCCTGGAAGTGAGGTGTCAGCCAATGCCGACCGCACGCGAGATCATGACGAACGACGTGACCTGCATCCGTGAGCAGGACGACCTCAAGACGGCCGCCAAGCAGATGGCCCAGCTGGGCGTCGGCTCGCTGCCGATCTGCGGGGCCGACAACCGGCTCAAGGGAATGCTGACCGACCGCGACATCGTGGTGAAGGTCCTCGCCGAGGGCCGCGACCCGGGCCGCGTCACCGCCGGTGAACTCGCCCAGGGCGAGGCGGTGACGATCGGCGCCGACGACGACGCGGCGGAGATCCTGCGGACCATGAGCCAGCACAAGGTACGCCGGCTGCCGGTGATCGACGGGCACGAGCTCGTCGGCATCGTGGCCGTCGCCGACGTGGCCCGCTCCCTGCCCGAGCGCCCGGTGGGCGACCTCATCGAGGCCATCTCCGAGCGCGCCTGACCGCACGTCACGACCGATCGCCGCCCTCCGGCCCCGGCCGGGAGGCGGCGATCGGCGTACGCGGGGCACCGGCCGCCGGACGGGCGGGCGGGAGGCGGCCCCGGCGGGACCGGGTGGGTCGGATGGGCAGGAGGCCGGCGGCTCAGTCCGGCGGGGTCAGTGGGACGGTCTCGCCGCGGGCGATGGTGCGGACGGTTCCGGCGAGGCCGCGCCGTCGGGCCTCCGCCACGAAGTGGCCCAGCGGCGAGCGGAACACCGGGTAGTCGTCGTAGTGGATCGGCACGGTGAGCTTCGGCCGGACCAGCTCGACAAGGTCGGCGCCCTGCCGCGCGTCCATGGTGAGCAGGATGCCGGCGATCCGGGTGCCGCCGAGGTGGATCAGCATCGCGTCGATGTCCGGATACCGCTCGGGGATGGCGGCCAGCATCGGCCGGTTGAGCGTGTCGCCGGTGACGTAGAGGCGGAACCGGCGGCTGCCGTCGCGTTCCAGGTCGATCATCGTGCCCATCACGTCGGGCATCAGCAGGTCCAGCGCGCCCGGCCCGTGCCTTCCCGGCATCGAGGTCAGCCGCAGGGTCTCGCCGTCGCGGCGCAGCTCCCGGGAGTTCCAGGTGGGCAGCCCCTCGGCGGCCCGGAAGCCCCAGCGGCGCAGCTTCCGCTCGGCCGCGGGAGTGGTGACGATGGGCAACTCCCGGTCGAGTTCCCGGCGGGCCACGCGGTCGAAGTGGTCGCCGTGCAGGTGGGAGAGGATGACCGCGTCCAGCGACGGCAGTTGGGCGATCCGCAGCGCGGGGTCGGTGCGCCGCCGCGACCAGAGCCCCTTGCCCAGGTACGCGCGTTGGCCCCGATGCAGGAAGTTCGGGTCGGTGAGCAGGGTGAACCCGCCGATCCGCAGCACCGTGGTGGCGGTGCCGATGAACGTGACCTCGGGCTGGGTCGTCGACATGTGCACCTCCACCGGTAGCCCTACCCGTGATCGGCGGGCTCATTCCGGCCGGCGTCACGGCGTGCTGGTCGACTGCGGATACCGGGCCCGGTCACGCCGGTTCGTCGGCCGCGCCGGACCCGGAGCCGGGCAGGCGCTCCACGAGGCGGGTGAGCGCGCCGTTGGCGAAGGTGGCACCGAGCGCGGAGCCCGTCGCGATGGTCCAGCCGACCGGGCCGAGCGGCGTGCAGCCGAAGAAGTGGCTGACCCCCGGCGTCTGGACGACCACCACCAGCGCCCCGAGCGACGCGGCGGTGGAGGCCAGTACGGCCGGGCTGGTGCCGCCGGCCAGCACCGTCTGGCCGAGCTGGGTGCCGACCAGCGAGACCAGTGCGACGGTGCCCGCCCGCCTGCGCCGCCCGGTGTAGCGGGCCAACGTCCAGCCGGCGGTGGCGCCCAGCGTCGTGGCGGCGGCGCGCAGCCCGATCTCCCGGGTCATCGTCTCGCCCAGCGAGGTGTCGGGGCCCTCCCGGAGCAGGCCGTCCGCGTGGTCCGCGTCGGGTGGCCGGATCGCGATCGCCAACGCCGGCGCCAGGTCGGTGAGCAGGTTGACCAGGAGCAGTTGCCGGCCGGTGAGCGCCGAGCGGCCGGTCGCGGCGGCGGTCAGCACGCTGAACGCGATCTCGCCGAGGTTCCCGCCGACCAGGATGCTGAGCGCGTGGCGTACCGAGGACCACATCGCCCGGCCCTCGACCAGGGTGGCGATGATGGTCTCCAGCCGGTCGTCGGTGACCACCAGGTCGGCCGCCGCCCGGGCCGCCGGGGTGCCCCGCTGGCCGAGGGCGATGCCCACGTCGGCCAGCCGGATCGCCGGCGCGTCGTTGGCGCCGTCGCCGGTCATCGCGACCGTACGCCCGCACTTCTGCAATGCCTGGATGATCCGGACCTTGTGCGCCGGGGTGCACCGGGCCACCACGTCCGTGGCGGCGAGCCGCGCGGCGAGGGCCTCGTCGTCGAGCTGGTCGAGTTCCGTCGCGGTGACGACCCGCTGGTCCTCGTGGTCGCTGATGGTGGCCGCGATCGCCTCGGCGGTCGCCGGATGGTCACCGGTGATCATGATGGTGTGCACGCCGGCCTGACGGATCCGGCGCACGGCGGGCGCGGCGCTCTCGCGTACCCCGTCGGCGAGGGCCAGGAAGCCGACGAAGGTCAGGTCGTGCACCTGATCGTCGGTGACGCCGGGCGAGGAGACCCGGCATTCGGCCACGGCGAGGATCCGGTGCCCCGCCCCCGCCCGGTCGGCGAGCATGGCGTGCAGCCCGGCGCGCCCCTCGTCGTCGAGCGGCTCGTGGCGTCCCCCCGGCGTACGCCAGTCCGAGCACCGGGGCAGCACCGACTCCGGCGCCCCCTTCACGCTGAGCAGCAGCCGGTCCCCGGTCCGGCCGACGGTGGCGTGGTAGCCACGGGACGGCTCGAACGGCAGCCCACCCACCGGCTCCCATCCCTGGGCGCCGGTCTGCTCGGTCACCCCGGCGGCCTGCGCGCCGGACCGGACCGCCCGGTCGGTCTGCTGGGCCAGGTGGTGGGGGTCGTCGGCGCCCGGGGTGGCGCGCAGCGCGGCCGAGAGGGTGCGCAGCAGGCCGTCGTCGAGGCGGTCGACCGGTGCGTACCGGCCGTCGTCGCCGACCCCGGCGAGCATCAGCTGCCCCTCCGTGAGGGTGCCGGTCTTGTCGAAGCAGAGCACGTCCACCCGCCCGAGCGTCTCGATGGTGCGCGGGTTGCGGACCAGCGCGCCATGCTCCGCCAGCCGCCGCGCGGCGGCGAGCTGGGCGGCGCTCACCAGGAAGGGCAGCCCTTCCGGCACGGACGCGACGGCCAGGTTCGCGGCGGTCGCGGCGGTCTGGGCCAGGGGTACGCCCCGAAGCAGGCCCGCGCCGGCCACCGCCACCGCCGAGCCGGCGGCCAGCGGGATCGCCGCCCGGGTCAACCGGCCCAGCCGTGCCTCCACGCCGCTCGACGGCGGGGCCTGCCGGGCCATCGCCAGGCTCCGCCCCGCCTCGGTGCCCGCGCCCGTCGCGACCACCACCGCCGTCCCGTGGCCGGCGGCGACGCTGGTGCCCTCGTAGAGCATCGACCGCCGGTCGGCGACGGCGGCGGCGACCACCGGCTGGTCGGTCTTGCCGACCGGCAGCGACTCGCCGGTGAGCGAGGACTCGTCCATCTCCAGCCCGGCCGACTCCAGCACCCGGCAGTCGGCCGGGACGGCGTCGCCCGATTCGAGGAGGACGACGTCCCCCGGCACCAGGTCCTCGGCCGGCAGGATCCGCTCCGCGCCGTCGCGGCGTACCCGGGCGGTCACCGCCGAACGGGACAGCAGTTCGGCCAGCGACCGCTCGGTGTTGTGCTGGTGCACCGCCCCGAGCAGCGCCGACCCGCCGACCACGCCGCCGACCAGGGCGGCATCGACGGGCGAGCCGAAGGTGGCCGAGAGCACCGCCCCGGCGGCCAGCACCGGGGTGAGCGGGTTGGCCAGCTCGTCGACGAAGGCGCGCAGCAACCCCGTCGGCCCCGAGGGCCGGGCGTCCCGGTCGCCCCGGCGGCGCTCGGCCTCGTCGGTGGCGAGCCCGTCCGGGCCGGTGTCGAGCTGGTCGAGCACGGTCGAGGAGGGCATCAGGTGCCACGCGGTGACGGCCGGCGTCGGGGAGTCCGCCGGGCCGGGCAGCCGGTGCGCCCGCAGGACGCCGTGCGCGAAGGCCAGCGCCGCCGCCCCGTTCACGGCGGTGACGGCGCGGCCGGGCAGCTGTGCGCGCGAGGCGGTGAGCGCCCCCAGCGCGCCGAGGCCGGTGCCGGCCATGGCCAGGCCGATGTTCTGCCGGGCCATCCGGCGGGCCACCCCCGCCGCCTCGATCACCAGCGCCGCCACCCGCAGGTCGGCGCCGACCAGCAGGTGCGCGCCCCACGGCGGCAGGTCCTCGGGGGCGGAGATCCCCAGCCCGCAGTCGGCGGCGCCGAGCGCGGCCCGGTCGCCGGAGACCACCATCACCGTCGCCCCGTCGCGTTGCAGTTCCCGCACCGACTCGACCAGCCGGTCGCGGCCGGGCAGGTGGGCGTCGGCGAAGTCGTACCGCCGCTCGTCGTCGCCGGCCACGACCAGCCGCAGGCCCGCCTGGCGGGCGGCGGCCGGCAGCGCGTCGACGCCCGGCGCCGGCTCCGGCTCGACCCGCAGTACGGCGGCGAGGGTGTCGCCGTCGGCCAGGCCGAGCACGGGGGCGCCCGCGTCGCGCAGCCGACGGCTGTCGTCGGTGTCGCCCGGGTCCTCGACGTCCAGCGCGTCCAGCGGTCCGAGCCGCCAGCCGTCGGCGTGCCGCAGCTCCCGGGGCGCGGCGGGGTCGAAGAGGGCGAACGCGCGTGCCGCCACCCGCCCCGTGTCCACACCGGCCAGTGGCGCCAGGTCGGCCAGCACACCGCGGTCGGAGCCGAGCACGGCGGCGTCCAGCACCAGGGTGTCGATCCGGTCGAGTTCGCGCAGCACGCTGCGGTCCATCGCGATCACCCCGCGCCGGGCGAGGATCAGGCCGAGCTGCGCGGCATAACCCTCGCGTCCGCTGCCAGGAGCCTTGGGGAGCGTGGCGAGGCCCAGCGCGGCGGCCCGCTTTCCACCCACGACCGGCGTCGCGGCGGCAGCCGCCACGGCGCCCGCGTCGAGTGTCCGGGACACGTACCTCTCGACGGGGCCGTCCGGCTTCGGCCGGGGGCGCTCGATCTTCGGCACGGAGGCGGCGGCCCGCTCCGGATGCCCGGTCAGCCGAGGTTCGGCCTGTGCCCACGCGCGGAGCTGGGCGCGGGCCTCGCCCCACTGCACCACCCGGTGCGCGCCGTCGAGCACGAGCCCGGTCCAGCTACCCGTGAGGCCCTGCACCACCGCCTCGGCGAGCGGGAACAGCAGTTCGGCCCGGGGGTCGGCGCGCAGCCCCCGGTCCGCCAGCGCGTGCAGCCTCGGGTGCAGGTCGACCGCGCCGAGCAGCCCGGCGACCTCCCCGGGCACCGGCGTGAACGGCAGGATCCGCGTGGCGGCGGAGAGGGTCAGGCCCAGGGCGTCGGAGGCCAGCGCGCCCAGGGTGCGCGGCGTGCGCGGCCCCTCCTCGGGCGGGTGCGGCGGTGGGATCTCCGGGTCCGGCTCGTGCGGGCAGGTGTGTTCGGTGCGGGCGACGGTCGCGATGAGGTCCCGCAGGGCGGGCTCCGGCGTACCGACGGCGACGACCACCCGGCCGGACGGGGCGTTGACCCGCGCCCACTCCACGCCGGGCATCCGCTCCAGCGCCGCCTCGACCTGACGCGCGAGGACGTCGCCGCCGTCCTGGCAGACCCCGAGCACCTCGATGTGGTGCCGCCCGGGGCGGGACCAGACCCGACGCCGGCCCAGCCCGGCCGCCCGCGCCAGCCGGGCCGCGACGGCACCGACGTTCCGGGACGCCTCGCCGACGACCGGCGGCACCGTCACCGGCGGAAGGAGCCGGCCAGCGGTGCGGGCCAGTGAGATCATCGAGGCGTACGACCGGACAGGCGCCGGTCAGGCCCCTCGCTGCCGCTGCTCCCGCCGTACGCCATCTCGCCTCCCACGCCCGAAGCTCCGGCGGCCTGGCTTCCCGGCTGATCGTCCGTTATGCACTCCGAGCAGCGGAAGTTCCCCGGATGGGCCGGAGAGAGTCGGGTCACCCTTGACCTCAAGCCGGGTTGAGGTCCGAGGCTGGTCGCATGCTGATCGAACTGCTCCGCCGCGAGACGGGTCGGTCGGGCCCACGGGCCCGCCTCGGCCACCGACCGCTGTGGCTGCCGGGCGCGGCGGACCGGAGGTGACCGGAACGGCGACGCACGCCGCCCCGGTCGCCGACGAGGCCGGGCTCCTCGCGCCCCGGCTGCGCGCGATGACGGTGGGCAGCGTCGCGTTGATCTCGCTGCTCGCCTTCGAGGCGCTGGCCGTGGGCACCGCCATGCCGACCGTCGCCCGCAGCCTCGACGGGCTGGCCCTCTACGGGATCGCCTTCGGGGGCCCGTTCGCCGCCGGCGTGCTCGCCATGGTCGCCTCCGGCATCTGGTGCGACTCGCGGGGCCCCCGGGCGCCGATGTGGCACGGGCTCGGCTGGTTCGTGCTGGGGCTGGTGCTCGCCGGTGGCGCCACCACCATGGGCGTCCTGGTCGCCGGCCGGATCGTGCAGGGCCTCGGCTCCGGCCTGCTCTCGGTGGCGCTCTACGTGATCGTCGGGCAGGCGTACCCGGAGGCGCTGCACCGGCGGATCTTCGCGGCGTTCGCCGCCGCGTGGGTCGTACCGTCGCTGGTCGGGCCGGCGCTGGCCGGCCTGATCGTGGAACACCTCGGGTGGCGCTGGGTCTTCCTGGCGGTGCCGGTCGTGGCGGTGCCGGCGGTGCTGCTGATCCACCCCGGCCTGCGGGCGATCGGCGCGCCGCCGGTGACCGGGTTGCCGTCCGGCGCGGCGGCCCGGATCGGCTGGGCCTGCGGGGCGGGGGTGAGCGCCGCACTGTTGCACATCGGGGGGCAGCAGCGCGGCGCTGCCACCGTCGCGCTGGTGGCCCTGGCGCTGATCGGGCTGCTGGTCTGCGCGCCCCGGCTGCTGCCGGCCGGGTTCCTGCGCGCCGGCCGGGGCCTGCCCACGGTGATCGGGCTGCGCGGTCTCGCCTCGGCCGCGTTCGTGGGCGCGGAGGTGGTGATCCCGCTGATGCTCTCGCGGGAGCGCGGGCTGTCGCCGACCGCCGCCGGGCTGGTCCTGACCACGGGCGCGCTCGCCTGGTCGGCGGGTTCCTGGTTGCAGGGGCGGATGCCGCCGCCGCGCTCCCGGGCCACCCTGCCGAGGGCGGGGCTGACCTGCATCGCCGCCGGTACCGCCGTGGTCACGCTCGCCGTCGCGCCGGCGGTGCCGGTCTGGGTCGGCGTGCTGGGCTGGGCCGGCGCGGGTCTCGGCATGGGGCTGCTCTACCCCTCGTTGTCGGTGCTCACGCTGGAGCTGTCCGCCCCCGGCGAGCAGGGCCGCAACAGCTCCTCGCTGCAACTGGGCGACTCGCTCTTCGCGGCGACCGTGCTGGCGCTCACCGGCGCGGTGCTCGCGGCCGGTGCCGCCCCGGGACCGGCCAGCTACGCCGGCACGCTCGCGGTGGCCTCCGGGCTGGCCCTGCTGGGCGTCGTGCTCGCCGGCCGGGTGGTGCCCGGCGCGTCCGGGATCCGCGCCGGCTGACCGCCCGCCGGGTGCCCGACTCCGGCACGGGCGGCGGCGATGTGCCGATCCGGTCCGGTGGCGGCCGTCGGCCGGGGAGGATGGGCGGGCGATGAACTTCCTGACCATCCTGCCGATGGCCGTGGTGATGGTCGCCGGGACGCAGCTGGTCGCGGCGGTCTTCCTCGCCTCGGCGGACCGGCCACGTGCCGCGTCGCTGGGCTACCTGGGCGGGGCGGGGCTCGTGGTGGCGGGCGGGGTGACGGCGAGCTGGCTGGTCACCCGGGCCGTGAAGGTCGACGTCGGTGACGGGCTCGGGCGGCGCGCGGTGGAGAGCCGGATCGACGTGGTCGTACTGGCGTTGCTGCTCGTCCTGGCGGTGGTCGTCTTCCTACGCCGGCACACCGCCGGCCCGCCGAAGTGGATGAGCGGCCTCCAGCGGGCGAGCCCGGCGTACGCGCTGCGGCTCGGCGTGCTGCTCTTCCTGGCCATGCCGACGGACGACCTCACCATGCTCACCGTCGGGGCGAGCGCCGCCCGGCACGACCTGTCCTGGTGGCACCTGCTGCCGTTCGTCCTGCTCACGCTGGCGCTGCTGGCCCTGCCGCTGCTGGCGTTGCTGCTGCTCGGCCACCGGGCCGAGGCGGTGCTGCCCCGGATCCGGGACTGGGCCGGGCGGCACTCCTGGGTGGTCAGCGAGATCGTCATCGGGTTCTTCGTGGTCCTGACGGTTGCCGGCCTGCTGCGGTGAGCCGTTGCGCAGCCGGTCACACGCGTGGGCCGGGCGTCGTCATCACCACTGTCGCGCGGCGGGCGCGCGACGGCCGGAGAGGGAGGGAACCATGCGGGTGCTGGTCACCGGGGCGGGCGGTCGGCTCGGGCGGGTGGTGCTGCCCCGGCTGCGCGCCGAGGGGTGGGACGTGCGGGCGACGGGCCGGCGGGCGCGTACCGGCTCGTGGGTGGTCGCCGACCTGGCCACCGGCGAGGGGGTGGTCGAGGCGGTGGCCGGCGTGGACGCCGTACTGCACCTGGCCTCGGCACCGAACCGGGGGCGGCAGACCCACCGGGTCGACGTGCTCGGCACCCGCCGGCTGGTCGTCGCCGCCGGGCAGGCGGGCGTACGGCACCTGGTCTACGTCTCGATCGTCGGGGTGGACCGGGTGCCGATCCCCTACTACCGGCACAAGCTCGCCGCCGAGCAGGTCGTGGCGGCCGGCACGGTGCCGTGGACGGTGCTGCGGGCGACCCAGTTCCCGGAGTTCCTCGACGGGATGCTGCGCGGGGCGAGCCGCCTCGGTCCCGTGATCGGCGACCCGGCCGTACTCGCCCAGCCGGTGGATCCCGGCGAGGTCGCGGACCGCCTCGTCCGGCGGCTCACCGCCGGCCCGCTGCGCGGCATCGAGGAGTACGGCGGCCCGGAAGTGCTCCGCTTCGACGACGCGGCCCGCGCGTGGACGGCCGCGCGGCGGTCCCGCCGTCCGCTGCTCCCGGTCCGGATACCCGGCGCGATCGGCCGCGCCCTGCGCTCGGGCGGCCTGGTCACCGGGGCGACCCCGAAGGGCGTCCGGACCTGGGCCGACCACCTCGCCGACACGTACGGGGGAACGGGCGCAAGATGAACGGCCTGCGCGTTCACGTCCGGCCTACCGTGACGCCATGTTCGCCATGGTCGCCACCGTCATCCTGTACGTCGCCGGTTTCGTCTTCCTCTACGGCGTGATCCGGCTCGCCATCCGCCACGCCCTGGAGGAGATGGAGGTGCGCCGGGTCCAGGCCGAGCGGGCGGAGGAACTGGCCTCCGTCCGGGACCGCGCGCTGCTCCGCGAGAACGGCTTCCTCACCGGCAACTGACCGGCCCACGTCCCGGCCGGCCCGGATCTTCCGTCCGGCCGGCCCGGGTTCTTCCCGTCCCGGCCGTCTCGGTCTTCCCGTCCCGGTCTTCCCGTCCCGGCCGGCCCGTCCCGGCGGTCCGGGACGGGGCCGGTGCTCCGGGATGACTAGAAGTCGGCGGCCACGGCCAGGTTGAACTTGTCGACGGCCGCCTTCTTCTCCTCCGGGAGCGCCTCGACGTCGATCCGGTCGGTCTCGCCTCTCCCGTCGTGGGTGTCGATACCCTTGAGGAGGTGGTCGACGATGGAGTTCGCCTCGTCGGTGGTGAAGCCTGCGTCGGTCAGGATGTGCAGCGGAAGTTCACTCATGCCGATCGCCGGTACCCGGCATCACCCGCTCCCACACGCCGTCGGGACCCGTCTCCGGATCGATAGGGGTGACCCCCTGCCGAGGACGGTTCCGGTCGCTGGTGGTGTGGTGCGGCGCCGGGCCCGGACGGGTGCGAGGATCGCAGGCGTGATGGGGACGCTGAAGACCGAACCCGCCCGAAGTCGGCTCGACCTGCTCGCACCGCCGGTCGCCGCCGCCGTCGGGCAGTGGCCCGCCGAGGCGCCGGTGCACGTCGACGACGTGCTGGTGGCGCCGATCGACGCCGAGCTGGCCGACACCGCCGCCTTCTGCGCCGCGTACGAGGTGGGGCTGGACGAGTCGGCCAACTGCGTGGTGGTGGCCGGCAAGCGCGAGGGGGCCGTGCGCTACGCGGCCTGCGTCGTGCTCGCCACCACCCGCGTCGACGTCAACGGGGTGGCCCGCCGCGCGCTCGACGTGCGGAAGGCGAGTTTCGCTCCGATGGCCGAGGCGGTGGAGCTGACCGGCATGGAGTACGGCGGCATCACCCCGATCGGCCTGCCGGAGCAGTGGCCGATCCTGGTCGACGCGCGGGTGATCGCCGCCCCGCACGTGATCATCGGGTCGGGCGTACGGCACAGCAAGATCGCGCTGCCCGGGCCGGCGCTCGGCGCGCTGCCCGGCGCGCGCGTGGTGGAAGGGCTGGCCAGGCCGGCCTGACCGGTGACGTACGTCGATGCCGTTGCACGTGAAACATCACACACGTCGATGTCCGTCGTCGACTTCGGCCTCGCGGTCGCTGTGGACGGTTCAGTCGGCTTCGGCCTCACGGCGGTCCACCTCGGCCAGGGCGGCGAGCAGCGTCTCCGGCTCCTGCGCGCCGGTGACCGCGTACCTGCCGGCCAGCACGAAGGTGGGCACGCTGGTCACCCCGATCTGTCGGGCGGTGGCCAGCTCGTCGGAGAGTTCCGCCACCCGCTCGCCGGAGTCGAGGAAGCGACGCGCCTCAGCCGCGTCCAGGCCCACCTCGGCGGCGAGCGTGGCGAGCGCGGCACGGGAGCCGACGTCGACGCCGTCGGTGAAGTGGGCGCGGTAGAGCGCGTCGACCGTCTCGGCGGCGCGTCCCCGGTCGGTGGCCCAGGCGACCAGGCGGTGCGCGTCGAAGGTGTTCGCCGCGACCGCGCGGTCGAAGTCGAGCTTCAGGCCGACCTGGGCCGCCACCTCCGTCACCTGACCGAACATCTGCCGGACGCGGTCCGGCCCGCCGAACTTCGCGGCCATCGCGTCGACCAGTGGACGCGGCTCCGGCACCGGCGACGGGTCGAGCTGGAACGGCCGGTAGCGGACGGTCACCTCGCCGTCGTGCGACTCCAGGGCCTGCTCCAGCCGACGCTTGCCGATGTAGCACCAGGGGCACACGACGTCGGCGTAGATCTCGATCTCCATGTCGGGTGACAACCCTCCGTCTAGCTGGTCTGTTCCCGGACCTGCCGCTTGAGCCGGGCCAGGATGGCCGTGCCGCCGCGCACCCGCAGCGGGCTGATCGCCTGGGCCAGTCCCATCCGCTGGTAGAGGTCGTCGGGCACGGCGAGCACCTCGTCCGCGCTCGCCCCGGCCAGCCCTTCGGCGAGGATGCCGGCGAACGCGCGCGTGGTGGGCGCCTCCGGCGGGCAGTCGAACAGCGTCTCCACCGTCTTCTCCGGGGTCACCCGGGCGCGCAGGAAGAACGCCGTCTGGCACTCCGGCACCTGCTCCATGCCCTCCCGGTCGGCGGCGCCGGCGGGCAGCGGCGGGATGACGTCGGCGTACTCCAGCAGCATCTCCAGCACCACGTCGCGGGGCGCGGCGGCGAACTCGTCGACGATCTCGGAAAGCCTGGCCGGCATGGATGACATGCCCCCGAGGCTACCGCCGAAGGAAGGGGCCCTTCCTATACCGCAGGCGTTAGAAAGGGGCCCTTCCTTACACCTCAGACGGTCGGTGCCTGCTCGCTGATGTCGCTCAGCGCCGAGTGGGGGTCGAGCTGCATCGCGAGGTCGCCGAGGGAGACGATGCCGACCAGCTTGCGCTCGCTGTCGCAGACCAGCACCCGCCGGATGCCCCGCTCCCGCATCAGGGCGGCCGCCTCGGCCGCGGTCGAGTGCTGCTCGATCATCACCACCTCGCGGGTGATGATCGAGCCGATCGTGGTGGTGGCCGGGTCGCTGCGTTCGGCCACCGCCCGGACGACGATGTCGCGGTCGGTGAGCATGCCGGCGAGGGTGGCGCCGTCGGTGACCACCACGTCGCCGATGTCCGCCTCCTTCATCACCCTGGCCGCCTCGTCCAGGGTGGTCTCGGCCGGCAGGTAGATGACCTGCTTCGTCATCACGTCGCTGACCCGGTAACCGGTCATGAGAGCCTCCAGAACGCATTCAGTCGATCGGACTGCGGTACCCCGTGACACGTTCGCTACACCATGGCCCCGCGCTCCCGGTTTACCCGCTCGACGAGCCGGTCCGCCACCCCGTCGGCCGGCAGTTCCACCCGCTCGCCGGACGCCCGGTCGCGCAGTTCCACGTACCCCTCGGCGAGACGGCGGCCGACCACGACGGCGCGCGGGATGCCGATCAGCTCGGCGTCGGTGAACTTCACCCCGGCGGAGACGTGCGTCCGGTCGTCGACGAGCACCCGCAGGCCGGCGGCGGCGAGCCGCCCGCCGAGCTCCAGCGCCGCGTCGAGCTGCGGCCCCTTCCCGGCGGCCACCAGGTGTACGTCGCACGGCGCGACCGCCGTCGGCCAGACGAGCCCCCGCTCGTCGTGGTGCTGTTCGGCGATCGCCGCGACCGCGCGGGACACCCCGATGCCGTAGCAGCCCATGGTGGGCCGGACGGGCTTGCCGGCGGGACCGGGCACGTCGACGGCGAAGGCGTCGGTGTAGCGGCGACCGAGCTGGAAGATGTGCCCGATCTCGATGCCCCGCCGGATGGTCAGCTCGCCGGTGCCGCAGGCCGGGCAGGGGTCGCCGGGGCGCACCTCGGCGGCCTCGACCGTGCCGTCCGGCACGAAGTCCCGGCCGCAGACCACACCCGTCGCGTGCCGGCCCGGCTCGTTCGCGCCGGTCAGCCACGCGCTGCCCGGCACCACCCGGGGATCGGCCAGATAGCGGATGCCCAGCTTCGCCAGGACCTGCGGGCCGAGGTAGCCCCGGACCAGCTCGGGGTGGGCGTCCCAGCCGTCGAAGACGTCCACGATGGCCGGAGCGACCGCCGCGCCGAGCCGCTTCAGGTCGACCTCGCGGTCGCCGGGCAGCCCGACCACCAGCAGCTCGGCCTCCTTCACGCCGGGGCGGCGCAGGGCGAGCACCACGTTCTTCAGGGTGTCGGCGGCGGTCCAGTCGTCCCGGCCGCCCAGGCGTCGGGCGTTGGCCAGCTCGACCAGGCTGGCGATGGTCGGGGTCTCGGGGGTGTCGTGCACCTCGGCCGGCGGCTGGGCGTCCGGGTCGCCGGCCGGCGGGGCGGGCGTGGTCACCGCCTCCGTGTTGGCCGCGTAGTCGCAGGCGGTGCAGCCGACGAAGGTGTCCTCGCCGACGGGCGTCGCCGCCAGGAACTCCTCCGACGCCGACCCGCCCATCGCCCCGGAGGTGGCGCGCACGATCGTGTGTTCCAGCCCGAGCCGGTCGAAGATCCGCCGGTACGCGCCGCGGTGCCGCTCGTACGCCGACGCGAGGCCCGCCTCGTCGAGGTCGAACGAGTAGGCGTCCTTCATCAGGAACTCGCGCCCGCGCAGCAGTCCGGCGCGCGGCCGGGCCTCGTCCCGGAACTTCGTCTGGATCTGGAAGAGCGTCACCGGGAAGTCCCGGTACGAGGTGAACAGGTCCTTGACCAGCAGCGCCGCCAGCTCCTCGTGGGTGGGTGCCAGCAGGTGCTCCGCGCCGCGCCGGTCGGCGAGCGTGAAGATGTCGTCGCCGTACTCCGTCCACCGGCCGCTGGTCCGGTACGGCTCGGCCGGCAGCAGCGCCGGGAAGTGCACCTCCTGGTCGCCGATCGCCGTCATCTCCTGCCGGACCACATCGGTGACCCGGTCCAGCACCAGCTTGCCCAGCGGCAGCCAGGTGTAGCCGCCCGGTGCGGCACGACGGATGTAGCCAGCGCGCAGCAGGAGCCGGTGGCTCGGCACCTCCGCGTCGGCTGGGTCCTCGCGCAGGGTCCGGAGCAGCAGGGTCGACATGCGTAGCAGCATTGGCGCAGCGTACGGCGGGGATCAGCGGTCGGCGATCCGATTTGTTCCCCGGCGCGGGAGATTTCCTGCCGCCGGCGGCAACCCTGCCGAACCGGGGGGACGTCTGGGAGTGCGTCACGATGATGCGCCACCAACCCCCAAGGATCGGCTCGTGTGGACCCTCTCCTGAATGAGTTCGACTCGTTCGTTCGGACGCGTACCCCCGCCCTGCTGCGGTCGGCGTACCTGCTGACCGGCGACCAGCACCTCGCCGAGGACCTCGTGCAGTCCGCGCTGGCCCGGACCCACCGCTCGTGGAACCGGCTGCACCACAGCGGGAACGCCGAGGCGTACACCCGAAAGACCATGTACCACCTGCAGGTCTCCTGGTGGCGGCGCCGCCGGGTCGCCGAGTCGATGCCGGGCGACGTGCCCGAGCCACGCGGAGGCGACTCGGCCCCCGACCATGCCCAGCAGACCACGCTCCGGCTGACTCTGCGCGCCGCGTTGCAGAAGCTCTCCGCCAAGCAACGCGCCGTGCTGGTGCTGAGGTTCTTCGAGGACCGCACCGAGGCGGAGTCGGCCGACCTGCTCGGCGTCACCGTCGGCACCGTGAAGAGCCAGACCTTCAAGGCGCTGGCGAAGCTGCGCACCGTCGCCCCGGAACTCGCCGAGCTGTACGTGATGGAAGGAAGCGTCCGATGAACGACGACCGTCTCCGGCTCGACCTCACGGCCCTCGCCGACGAGGTCAGCCCGGTCGACCTGCGCGACCGGGCCCTGCGTACCTCCCGTCGGCTCGGCATCCGACGGAGCATCGCCACCTCCGCCGCCGTCGTGGCGATGCTCGGCGCGGCCACCGGCACGGCCTTCGCGCTGATGGCCCGCGACGAGGGACCGGGGCCACTGCCGGCCGCCAGCCCCACCTCCACGCCCACCGCGAGCCCGAGCGCGGTGCCGCCGCCGCCGAACGCCGTCACCCCGGACGCCCCGGAGACCTCGAAGCGGGTGCCGCCCGAGGCGACCGTCGGCCGGATCTTCTACGGTCCGACGCCCGACGGGAACGGCTCGGATCCGGCCCGGCTCTGGTCGTTCCGGCCCGGCTCCGACCCGGTCCGCATCCTCGCCGTGCCGAGGCCCGCGGCGGTAGGGAACGCGGTCGTCGCACCGGACGGGGAGCGGGTGGCCTGGGTCGACGACTCCTCGTACCTGCGGGTCGCCAGGACGGACGGCACGGGCGCGCGGACGTACCGCACCGACCTGGTCGACCCGGACTGTTGGACGCCGGTGTGGGCGCCCGACTCCAGGCGCCTGCTGGTGTCACGCGTCGTGTCGGCGGAGCCGAGCCTGGTCACCGAGGTCGGGGTCGTCGAACTGTCGAGCGGCAAGTTCACCCGCATCGGCGACTTCAGGGGATGCCACGCGCTCTGGTCGGCCAACGGGAAGGTCCTGGCGTTCCCTGACCGGTCAACGGGACGGGTGACGCTCACGGACCAGTCCGGCGGCCGGCAGCGGTCGATCCCGGGCCTGGGCGGTGGCGCGAAGAACAGTTGCTTCGACGTCGCCAGCCTCTCCCCGGACGGCTCCCGGATAGCCCTGCGGCTGAGCGGTTCCGGCGACGGGTCCGGCACCCTCGCGCGGGACCTCGGCGTGAACGCGGTGCTCGAGACGCGTACCGGCAGGAAGGTCGACCTGGACCTCGGTGGCCGGCGGCTGCTCCAGGTGTACTTCCAGGCGGACGGGACGATGGTCGCCAGGGTTGGGGCGGGCGACCGCAACGTGCTCGTGTTGCTCGACGACGACGGCACGAAGATCAGCGAAACGCCGGAGCCGACCGCCCTGAAGGGTCAGCAGATCCTGCACGTCGCCGGCTGAGCCGGCCTCGTCCGGCGGCGGGCGGGTCACCCCTCGGGAGATGGCCCGCCCGCCACCGTCGGCGAGTCGGCCGGGCCCGGGACGGGCCCGCCCCGCCGCCCGCCGAGTGGCCGTCGGAAGGTTCCCAGGATTTCTTCCGTGGACCGGCAACCCCGTCCGGACGAGGTGGCGTCTGGGATGGCGTCACCGTCGCGCATCACCCTCCCCAAAGGACATGAGATGAACGCCTTCGCCGCCGCCCCCGCCGCCCGTGGCAAGCAGACCCTCCGGCGGGCGGTCGCCCTCTCGGTGGCCGCCCTGGTGCTCCTCGGCGGCGCGGCCTGTTCCGCTCAAGAGCCGGAGCCGGAGCCGGGCGCCGCCCCGGCCGGTCCCCCGGCCGCCGCTCCGGCGGACCGGCCCACCGGCTCCGTGTCGGCCGCCGGCGCCTTGGGCGGCGCCAGCACCCTCTACTACCTGACCCGGGAGGGCGGCAGGCAGTACGTCACCGCGCTGCGGAACGGCACGGTGACCCGGCACCTCAACGTGCCGGACGGGAGGTACTGCGTGGGCGACTCGGTCTCGGTGTCGCCCGACGGCCGGCGGGTGGCGTGGGTGGTCGGCAACGACCAGGGCGAGGGACAGCTGACCGTGGCGAACCTCGACGGCTCCGGCCGGAAGACGCTGTCGCAGCGGGTCTACTGCCTCGGCAACCACCCCGCCTGGGCCGGCGACTCCGCCTCGATGAAGGTGATCCTCGTCGGCTCCGGCGCGAAGGGCCTGCTCGACCTGGGCACCGGCCGATTCACCGCGCAGCAGCCCGAGCAGTTCGCGCGGGACACTGTCCGCTCGGCGAGCGGGGCGTTCCAGGCGTACGGCGACGACCAGCGGATCGTGGTCCGGGACGCCCGGGGTCGCGTCGTGCACGAGGCGCGGCACGGGGCGGAGTCGGAGACCGGCGGCTTCACCGTCACCGGCGTCTCCGACGACGGCCGGTACGTCGCGGTGGGCCCTCGGGCCACCGACCCGTCGCGGGGCATCGGGGGCCGGACGCTGGTCGACATGACGACCGGCCGGGGCGTGCCGCTGCCGGTCGAGGTCAGCCGTGGGCACTTCTCGTTCTGGCTGGGCGCGGCCGGCGCCATGGTCGTACGGGTCGACGAGAGCGGTGGGCCGGCCCGCATCCACGAGGTGTCCGGCGACGGCCGGGTCGTCACCCGTACCGAGCCGGCGTCCCTGGCGACGCCGGTGGCGTTCGACGCCTGACCTCGGGCCCCGAAGGCAGCCGGAGCCGTCGCGACACGGGGCGCGACGGCTCCGGCGCGTCCGTCAGGACCCCTGACCGGTCGCGTTCGTGAACTGTGCCAGCAGGTCGGCGAGTCGTCCGGCCACCGTCGGGGCGTGCAGGTGCAGCCGGGCCACGTTGATGCTGTCCTCGCCGACCACGGCGAGCAGCGCCTGCGGGGCCACCGCGTAGACGCTCAGGTAACCGCCGGCGTTGCGGACCGTCGACTGCTGGAAGTCGCCCTGCCCCAGCCGCAGCCCGACCTGCCGGCCCAGCCCGTACGTGGTGGCGGCGAGCGCCGCCAGGTCGTTCGGGTCGACGTCGGTCTGCAGGTTGTGGGTGATGAGCAGGCCGTCCACGCCGCCGAGGACGCAGCCGTGCACCCCGGGGATCTGGAGGCGCAGCTCCGACAGCTCGTGCCCGATCGCCGGGTACGGCAGTGACGTGTTTCCGGCCAGCGACGGGGGCAACGACCGGGGTGGGGGAAGGGTGCCCGTGCGTGCGGTGCGGCGGGGAAGTGGGGTCTCGGTGTCGTCGATCCCGCTCACAGCTCCAGGCTCTCCTCGATGCTGCGCAGCTGGTGACGCGCCATCGCCAGGTTGGCGCGGCTCTTGCTCACCATCAGGTAGAGGAAGAGCCCCTTGCCGGTGCGGCTGGTCACCGGGCGGATCAGGTGGTACTGCGTGCCGAGCGTGATGAGGATGTCCTCGATCTCGTCGTTCAGGTTGAGCATCTCGATGGTGCGCAGCTTGGCGCGGACGACATCGGTGTTGCCGGCGGCGGCGACGGTCAGGTCGATCTCCCCGGTTCCGCCCGCCACGCCCAGCGTCATCCCGCTGTTGTAGTCGACGAGTGCGGCGCCGATCGCGCCGTCGATGCTCATCGCGGTCTTCAGTGCCAGGTCGAGGTTCGGCACGGTGCTTTCTCCCAGGACGTACGGGCGGCGTCGCCGTCTGCGGTGCAGAGAGTGACACGGCGATGACAAGTGTTACGACCTTGTTAAAAAGGCTTGGACGAGGCTCGCACACCGGAGGCCGCACCGCACCCGCTGGCGCCGCCATCCACCTGACCGGACCGTGCCGGTCGGCCGGCAGTCCCCGCAAATAGGACGCTCCGACGGATGGCCGACAGCGCCATCGAACTGTTCGGCTTGGGCGGGGCACGGCCGGCGCATCCTGCCACGATTCCGCCGTCCACGATGACCTCCGCCACGTTTGTTCCTCGGCCCCCCCCGCCGCCGGCCCTCCTGGTGAAGACTGTCCCGCGTCGGGAAGGGACCCTTGCCCCACCGGAAGCGATGACGAGGCGCCCTTCCCTGCCGCACGTCGGAGGGATGATCAGGTGCGCTGGCGCAGTTACGTGGCGGTCGGGGACAGCTTCACCGAGGGCATGGACGACGCGTACCCGGACGGCAGCTACCGGGGCTGGGCGGACCTGGTGGCCACCCGGCTGGCCGCCGAGGCCGGCCCCGACTTCCGGTACGCGAACCTGGCCATCCGGGGCCGGCTCTTCCCGGGCGTGGTGGCCGAGCAGGTGCCCGCCGCGCTCGCCATGAAGCCCGACCTGATCAGCTTCGCGGCCGGCGGCAATGACGTGCTCCGCCGCACCTTCGACCCGGACGCCCTGGTCACCCGCTTCGACGACGTGGTGCGCAGGCTGCGCTCCGGCGGCGCCGACGTGGTCCTCTTCCGGTTCGCCGACGTGATGGCCCGGCTGCCCGGCCAGCGCCTCGTCGCGCCCCGGGTGCAACTGCTCAACCGGGCCGTCGGCGAGACCGCCGAGCGGCACGGCGCCATCCTGGTCGACCTGTACGCCGACGACGCGTACCTCAACCCGATGCTCTGGAGCACCGACCGGCTGCACCTGTCGGAGGCCGGGCACCGGCGGGTCGCCGCGCAGGTGCTCAACGCGCTGGGCGTCGGCTGCGACGAGGAGTGGCTGATGGTGCCGCCGCACCCGGCGCCGACGCCCTGGCTGGCCGCCCGCGCCGCCGACCTGCGCTGGGCCGGGCGGCACCTGGCGCCGTGGATCAAGCGCCGGCTCACCGGCCGCTCCTCCGGCGACACGGTCACCGCCAAGCGTCCGTCGCTCGGCCCGATCGTCGACTGAGTCGTGCTCACCCTGCACGCCGCGCCGCTGCTGCGGACCGCGCCCGACGCCGCACCCTTCGCCGGGGCCGCCGTCGCGGTCCGGGCCGACCGGATCGTCGCGGTCGGGCCGCTGGCCGAGCTGACCGGGGCGTACGCCGGAGCCCGGATCCGCCGCTGGCCCGGCACGCTCGGGCCGGGGCTGGTGCACGACGGGCCGCTGCCGGCCGCCGACACCCCCCGCGAGCGGGTGCACGCGCTGCTGCGCCTCGGGGTGACCGCCGTGCTGGCCGGTCACCTGACCGATCCGGCGCTGCGGGCCGCCGTGGAGCGCAGCGACCTGCTGGTGCTGCCCGCCGCCGCACCGCCGACGCTGGCGCTTGGCGGGCGCGCGGACCTGGCCGTCCTCGACGCCGACGGCGCCTGCCTGGTGACCGTGGTCGCCGGCCGGATCGCCCACCGTCGCGCCTGACCGTCCGGCGACGCGGTTCCCGATGGCCGGTCGTCGGCCCGCGATGCGGCGTACCTTGGGGATCATGTCTGTGCCGAGCGATCCCGATCCCCGACTCCAGTCGTACGCGGACCCGCAGCGGTTGGTCACCACCGAATGGTTGGCCGAGCACCTGGGCGACGAAGGGCTCGTCGTCGTCGAGTGCGACGAGGACGTGCTGCTCTACGACACCGGCCACATCCCGGGCGCCGTGAAGGTGGACTGGCACACCGAGCTGAACGACCAGGTGACCCGGGACTACCTGGACGCCGAGCGCTTCGCCGAGCTGTGCGCCGCCAAGGGCATCGGTCGGGGCGACACGGTCGTCTTCTACGGCGACAACTTCAACTGGTGGGCCGCGTACGCCCTGTGGGTGTTCACGCTCTTCGGCCACCCGGACGTGCGGCTGCTCGACGGCGGCCGGCAGAAGTGGGTCGCCGAGGGCCGCGAGACGACCCGGGACAAGCCGGCCCGGCCCCGCGCCGACTATCCGGTGCCGCAGCGCAACGACGCGCCGGTGCGGGCGTACCGCGAGCAGGTGATGGCGCACGTGGCGGCGGGCCGTCCGCTGGTCGACGTCCGGTCGCCGGGCGAGTACACCGGCGAGATGCTGCACATGCCGGACTATCCGCAGGAGGGCGCGCTGCGCGGCGGGCACATCCCGGGCGCGGTCAGCAAGCCGTGGAAGTCCGCCGCCAACGACGACGGCACGTTCAAGGCGGCGGACGAGCTGCGCGCGATCTACGCCGACCAGCTCGGGCTGAGCCCGGACGACGACATCGTGGCCTACTGCCGGATCGGCGAGCGGTCGAGCCACACCTGGTTCGTGCTGCGGCACCTGCTGGGGTACCCGCAGGTGCGCAACTACGACGGCTCGTGGACCGAGTGGGGCAACCTGGTCCGGGCCCCCGTCGTGAAGGGCGACCAGCCCGGCGGCCTGGCGGGCTGACGCGCCGGCCGCTCAACCGGCGGAGAGCGACACCGCCCCGAACAGGTTGCGCGTCACGCCCGTCACCTCGCCAGTCTCCGGTGTCCAGCGCAGCAGCCCGCCCGGGTTGTGGCGCAGCAGCACCGCTCCGTCGGGCTCCCAGCCGAGCACCTCGCAGCAGCCCTTCCATCGGTCGCGGCCCAGGTTGAGCAACTGGGTCACCCCGCCGGTGCGCGCGTCCAGCACCGCGACCCCCTCCAGACCGCCCCTGCTGCCGGTGGTGATCCAGGCAGCCCGCGCGAGCCGGTGGCCGTGGAGCCAGCCGCGTCCGTAGAACTCGTCGACCTGGTTGCCCGGGGTCAGCGCGCGGAAGTTGACTGACACCTGGTCCAGTCCTCGCCCCCTCTCGTCGGTGGCGACGCGGTGCAGCCTCAGGCCTCCCGGCGTGCCGCCCAACTCCAACAGGAGATCCGGCTGACCGATCGGATCGGGCGCCGCCACGTTCCAGGGCGACACCGGGACCTTCCGGGCGGCGCCGGTGTGCGGGTCCAACTCGTACGTGGTGTCGTCGTCGCCGACGAGCATCCGGTCGCCGGACCAGAGGACGTGTTCCAGATAGCCCTTGAGCGGGTGGCGGCGTACGGCGGCGGTGGTCAGGTCGACCACGATCACCTCGTCGGTCTGGGCGAAGGCGGCCGTCCGCCCGTCCGGGGAGAGGCTCCCGCTCTTCAGCGGCACCGCCTCGTTGCCCCCGGCGTCTCGGGTCGGGGCGGGGGTGACCACGTCGAGGTCCCGTACGACGCCGTCGTCGCCGAGCACCCGGATCCGGCCGGCGACGCCGGTCCCGGGGTCGATCGGCTGGTGCAGCGCCAGTGCCCGGCGTACGGGCCGGTCGGAGAGCGTCGCGCCGACCGGGTCGCCGAGGCGGCCCAGCGGGTGCCCGGGATACGTCAGGTCGGCCGGGGGCGTCTGCACGGGTACGGGGTGCGGGGTCGCGCTCTCCTGCGGTGTCGCCGTGGTGGCCGGTGGCGGCGGCGCGGCGGGGCGCAGGGCCAGTGCCGTACCGCCGGTGAGCAGGGCGACCGCGAGCGCGGTGGCGCCGGCGGCGCGGCGGGCGCGACGCACCCGGCGGGCCCGTTCCCAGCCGGTCGCGGCGGGGTGCGCCGGCCGGACGTCCTCGGCGGCGACGGTGAGCAGCCGGTGCAGTTCGTCTTCCCTCACGGGTTCACCTCCATGCCGGTGACCAGGCCGCCGCCGGGCCGTCCCTCGTCGCGTCCCAGCTCCGGCGCGATCTCCCGGAGCCGGCGCAGCGCCATGTGGCACTGGCTCTTGACGGTGCCGACGGTGACGCCGAGCGCCTCGGCGGTGGCGGCCTCGGTGAGATCCTCGAAGTAGCGCAGCACCAGCACGGCCCGCTGCCGGGGCGGCAGGTGGCCGAGCGCGTCGCGCAGCGCGAGCCGCAGCGCCGCCCCGTCGCCCTCGGTCGTGGCCCGCTCCGGCGGGTACTCGCTCAGCCACTCGCGGCGGCGTCGGCGCCACCAGGAGACGGCGTCGCGGTAGAGGATGGTCCGCACGTACGCAGCCGGGTCGCCGTGCCGCACCGAGGGCCAGCGCAGGGCGAGCTTGAGCAGGGCCTCCTGGAGCAGGTCCTCGGCCTGGTGCCGGTTGCCGCAGACCAGGTAGGCCGCGCGCAGCAGCCGGTGTTGGTGGCACTCGACAAAGGTGACGTAGCCGTCCCGCCCGTCGTCGGTCGTCGTCGGTCCCATCCGCCCTCCCCTCCGGCCGGCCGTCGCGCGTCGCGCGTCACCAAGGCAGACGCACCGGGGCCGGAAAAGGTTGGGTGGCCGTTCGCCGGAATCCGGACGGCGATGGCGCGACCGACGCGGTACCGGCGGTCACGCCCCGGATCCCACGCCGATGGGCGGCTCCCGGTCAGGCGTCGGGCGCACCGCGCAGGTAACGCTGGACGGTCGGCGCGACCCAGGCGACCAGCTCGCCCGGGTCGGCGTCGGCCACCGGGGGCAGCCGGAGCACGTACCGGGTCAGCGCCAGGCCGAGCATCTGGCTGGCGACCAGCCCCGCCCGCCGGGGGGCCTGCGCCGGTTCCGGCACGACCCGGGCCACCGCCGTGGTGAGCTGGTCGGCGAAGATGCCCCGCATCCGCTCGGCGGCGGCGTGGTTGGTGGCGGCCGTACGCAGCAGCGCGGCCATCGTCCCGTCGGTCTCCCACCGGTCGACGAAGTGCCGGACCAGCAGCTCGCCGAGCCGGTCGGGCGGCATGTCGGCCAGCTCGGGCAGCCGCAGGTCGAACTCGGCCGCCGCCGCGAAGAGCCCCTCCTTGCTGCCGTAGTAGCGCATCACCATCGACGGGTCGATCCGCGCGTCCGCCGCGATGGCCCGGATGGTCGCCCGGTCGTAGCCGTCGGCGGCGAAGCGTTCGCGGGCGGCCCGGAGGATCGCCGCCCGGGTGGCGTCGGAGCGGCGGGCGCGGGTCGGCGCGGCGTCGGTCATGCCCACGACCGTATGCCAACGCCTGTTGACACTCCATCGCCGGCCGGCCTAACGTTGCCAACAAGCGTTTGCCAACAACCGTTGGCGCGTGCGGACGGAGGTCGGCGATGCTGCCCACGAACACGGACGTCCTGGTGGTGGGCGCCGGCCCGACGGGGCTCACCGCCGCGCTGACCCTGGCCCGGCGCGGGGTCGACGTGACCGTGGTCGACCGGCTGGACCGGCCGCCGCAGACCTCCCGGGCGGCGGTCGTGCACGCGTACACCCTCGAGACGCTGGACCGGATCGGCGCCGGCGCCCCGCTGGTGGCGCGCGGGCTGCGGTCGCCGGGGTTCACGGTCCGCGACCGCGACCGGGTGCTGCTCGCCGTGCCGTTCCACGCGTTGCCGTCCCGGCACGCCTACGCGCTGATGGTGTCCCAGGCGGTCACCGAGGAGGTGCTCGCCGGGCAGCTCGCCGCGCTCGGAGTCCCGGTGCTGCGCCCGTACGAGATGACCGGGCTGGCCCCCGACGCGGCCGGCGTCCTCGCCACGTTCGCAGGCGGCGCGACGGTCCGGGCCCGCTACCTGGTCGGCGCCGACGGGATGCACAGCACGGTGCGGGAACGGGCCGGGATCGGCTTCTCCGGCCCGGCCGGCGGCGAGGAGTCGTTCGTCCTCGCCGACGTCCGGCTGGAGAGCGCGCTGCCCCGCGACCGGGTGTCCCTCTTCCTGGCCCGCTCCGGCCCGCTGGTCTGGGCGCCGCTGCCCGACGGGGTGGTCCGGCTGGTCGCCGCGGTGGCGGACGCCCCCGCCGCCCCCGACCGGGCCCACCTCCAGGCGCTGCTCGACGAGCGCGGCCCGGCCCGCCGCCCCGACCGGGTGACGGAGGTGCTCTGGGGCTCCCGGTTCCGGATCCACCACCGGATCGCCGACACCTTCCGCAGCGGGCCGGTGCTGCTGGCCGGCGACGCCGGGCACGTGCACAGCCCCGCCGGCGGGCAGGGGATGAACCTCGGCATCGTGGACGCGGTCGACCTCGGCGACACGCTCGCCGACGTGCTGGGCGGCGCGCCCGACGCACTGCTCGACGCGTACGCGGCCCGGCGCCGCCCGATGGCCGGGGAGGTGGTGGCCCTCGCCGCCCGGCTGACCCGGCTCGCCACCCTGCCGCCGGCCGCCCGGCCGGCCCGGAACCTGCTGTTCCGCCTGCTCGGCGCCGTGCCGCCGGCCCGGCACCGGATCGCGATGCGCCTCTCCGGCCTGCACCACCGCGACGGGACGCGCGGCTGACCTGCCCGGCGGATCGCGCGGCCGGACTGCCCGGTGGGCCAGGCGCGACGGGGCGCGCGGCTAGGCTGCCCCGGTGGGTCAGGTGTGGCATGACTGGGGTGGCGTGCTGCTCGCCGTGGCCGCCGGGCTGCCCCTGCTGGCCCTCCTCACCGCCGTGCTGGCGCGCCACCGGCGCGACGCCGCGACGGTCGGGGAGTCGTGGCGGCGCAGCGTCGCCGAGGTGGGCGCGGTGGCCGGCACCCTGCCGTGGGTGTGGATGATCCTCACCCCCCGGCCCGCGCCCCCGCAGGTCGACCCGGTGCCGCTGCGCGATCTGGCCGACCTGCTGACCGGGCCGCCGGCGACCGCCGTGGTCCAGGTCGTCGGCAACCTGCTGGTCTTCGCCGCGCTGGGCTTCTTCGCCCCGGTACGCCTGGCCGCGTTCGCCGGCGTCGGCCGGCTGTTCCTGCTCGGGGCGGCCGGTTCCGTGCTGGTCGAGTCCCTCCAGTACGCGCTCGACCTCGGCCGGGTCTCCTCGGCCGACGACGTGCTGCTCAACGCGACGGGCGCCGCCCTGGCCGGGCTGCTGTCGCGGGGCTGGTGGGCCCGGCGGCCGGTCCCGGCGCGGCCGGTCGCAGCGTCCGCCACGCCGCGAGGGTGACCAGCACGAAGACCCCGGCCACCGCCGAGTCGCGAGGACACGGCGGCGGACCAGAGCAGTCGGTGGTCGCGGCCGAGCGGGGGTGCGGTCATGCCGGCGACCCTCCGGGCTCGACCGGGTCGAGGGTCAAGGGGCCCGGACGCACCGGTGACCGGCGGCGGACGTGAGCCAACCGACGGGTAGCGGAGGCTCCACGCCGGGCCGGTCGAGGTCTACGCTTGCCCGGTGACGGTCGAGCAGCAGGCACGGGGCAGGGCGAACGGTGCCGCGGGGGCGGCCCGGCGCCGGTCCCGCAAGGACGAGATCCTGGAGATCGCGGTCGGCCTCTTCGCGTCCCGGGGCTACCACGGCGTCTCGATGGACGACATCGGCGCGGCTGCCGGGGTCACCGGCCCGGCGCTCTACCACCACTTCGCGGGCAAGGAGGCCATGCTGGTCGCCGCGCTCATCCCGGTCAGCGAGGAGCTGCTGGCCGGCGGCCAGCAGCGGTCCGCCGGCCACCCCGACGACCCGCGCGGCGCGCTGGAGTCGCTGATCGACTTCCACGTCGACTTCGCGCTGGCCAACCCGGCGGTGATCGCCCTGCACCTGCACGAGCTGGACCGCCTCCCCGACGAGCCGCGCCGCCGGATCCGCCGGCTCCAGCGGCTCTACGTCGAACAGTGGGTGACGGTGCTGACCGCGCTGCACCCGGGCATGCCCGACGGTGAGGCGCGGGTGCTGGCCCACGCCGCGTTCGGCCTGATGAACTCGACGCCGTTCCTGGGTGGCGAGGTGGACCGGCGCCGCCGGGCCGAGCTGCTCCGCGCCGCCACCCAGGCCGCCCTGCTGGCCCACCCCGGTTCCTGAACCGGGCGGGGGCAACTCGTCAGTAACCTTCCGGCCGTGGTTCCCTAGCACCCGTCCCCACCCCTGGACGCTGGAGGGAAACATGATCGAGTCGCTGCTGGTCGCCAACCGGGGCGAGATCGCCCGCCGGATCATCCGGACCGCCAGGCGGCTCGGCATCCGCGCGATCGCGGTGCACTCGGAGGCCGACGCCGACCTGCCGTTCGTGACGGAGGCCGACGAGGCGGTGTGCGTGGGTCCGGCCAACCCGGCCCAGAGCTACCGCAACGTCGAGGCCATCCTCGCCGCCGCCAAGTCGACCGGCGCGCAGGCCATCCACCCCGGCTACGGCTTCCTGTCGGAGAACGCCGACTTCGCCCGTACCGTCGAGGCGAGCGGGCTGATCTGGGTCGGGCCCGGCGCGGACGCGATCACCGCGATGGGCGACAAGATCAACGCCCGGAACCTGATGGCGGCGGCCGGCGTGCCGGTCGCGCCCGGCACCACCGACCCGGCGGCCGACCTCGACGCGGCGGTCGTCGCGGCGGCGGAGATCGGCTACCCGGTGATGGTCAAGGCCGCGGCCGGTGGCGGCGGCATGGGCATGGGCGTGGCGACCGACGAGGCGGCGCTGCGCACCGAGTACGACAAGGTGCGCTCCTTCGCCGAGCGGATGTTCGGCGAAGGCTCGGTGCTGATCGAGCGGTACTTCCCCCGGGTGCGCCACGTCGAGGTGCAGATCCTCGGCCTGGCCGACGGCCGGGTGGTCGCCCTCGGCGAGCGGGAGTGCTCGGTGCAGCGGCGCAACCAGAAGCTGGTCGAGGAGTCGCCGTCGCCGGCGGTCTCCCCGGAGCTGCGCGAGCGCATCCTGGCCGCCGCCGTGCGCGCCGGCGAGGCGGTGGGCTACCGCAACGCGGGCACGGTCGAGTGCCTGCTCGATCCCGCGACGCAGGAGTTCTTCTTCCTGGAGATGAACACGCGGCTCCAGGTGGAGCACCCGGTCACCGAGCTGGTCTACGGCGTCGACCTGGTCGAGGAGCAGCTGCGGGTGGCCGCCGGCCTGGCGCCCACCTTCGACCCGGACGCGCTCGCCCCGCGCGGGCACGCCATCGAGCTGCGGATCAACGCCGAGGACCCGAAGCGCTTCCTGCCCGGCCCCGGCGTGATCAGGACGTGGGTGGAGTCGACCGGCGAGGGCGTCCGGGTGGACTCGGGCTACGTCGAGGGCAACACCGTCACCCCGTTCTACGACAGCCTGATGGCCAAGCTCATCGTCAACGGCGCCACGCGCGCGGAGGCGATCGAGCGCGCCCGGGCGGCGGTCGCTGCGTTCGAGCTGGCCGGCCCGAAGAACAACCTCCCCTTCTTCGCCGAACTCCTGGAGAACGAGGAATTCCTCTCCGGCGACTACGACACCGCCATAGTCACCCGAATGCGCTAACCCCCACCCGGCTCCCACCCGGCTCCCACCCGGCTCCCACCCGGCTCCACCCGGGTCCCACCTCGGTCCCGCCCCGTTGATCATGAAGTTGTTGCCCTCGGCTGCGGCGTGTCGTGGCGATAACTTCATGATCAACCGGGATGGGGCGGTGGAGGGGGTGGGAGGCTGGAGGGGACAGAACAGCTCTGCGTCACAGTGAGGTGACCCCTTATGGCGGAAATGCCGAACTCCGTGTCGATCCGGGAGGTCGGGCCGCGCGACGGGCTCCAGAACGAGGAGCCGATCCCGATTGAGGCCAAGGTGCGGCTGCTCGACGCCCTCTCCGGCACCGGCGTGCAGCGGATCGAGGCCGTCTCGTTCGTGCACCCGAAGGCGATCCCGCAGATGGCCGACGCCGACGAGGTGTGGCAGCGGGCCGCGAAGGCCGACGGCGTGCGCTACTCGGCGCTGGTGCCGAACACCCGGGGCGCGCAGCGGGCCCTGGCCGCCGGCTTCACCGAGATCGAGGTGGTGGTCTCGGCCAGCGACACGCACAACCGGCGCAACGTCAACCGCTCCACCGACGAGTCGCTGGACGACATCGCCGAGCTGATCGACCTGCTGCACGGCGCCGGTGCGCAGGCCGAGGTGATCGTGGCGACCAGCTTCGGCTGCCCGTACGAGGGGGACACCGACCCGGCCCGGGTGGCCGCCATCGTGGACCGGGTGGTCCGCGACGGCGCCGACCGGGTGGCCTTCGGCGACACCACCGGCATGGGTACGCCCCGACGGGTCCGCGAGCTGCTGACAGCGGTACGCGACCGCAACGCGCACGTCCCCGTGCTGCTGCACTTCCACAACACCCGGGGCACCGCGCTGGCCAACATGCTCACCGCGCTGGAGCTGGGGGTGACCGAGTTCGACGCCAGCGTCGGCGGCCTCGGCGGCTGCCCGTACGCGCCGGGGGCCAGCGGCAACCTGGCCACCGAGGAGGCGGTGCACATGCTGCACGACATGGGCGTCGACACCGGCATCGACCTGGATGCCCTGGTCGAGGTGGCCGAGCTGGCCGAGGAGCTGGTCGGCAAGCGGCTCCCGTCAGGGGTGCTCCGCGCGGGCCCGCGTACCCGGCTGACGCCGCTGCCGGGCTGACCGTTCGGAAACGCGGGGAGGGGCCGGCACGACGCCGGCCCCTCCGACGTGCCCGGTCGGTCAGCCCACCGTGGTGAGCATGCTCGGCCAGCTGTTGCGGAAGATCTCGGACCCGGCGCGGTCCGTGCTGCGGGTGCCGGCGAAGAGGTTGGTGACCCGGTTCGCCTCGGTGGTGCTCGGGTACGGGTTGGTGCAGCTGGTGCCGGCGCTGCCGCCGGACATCAGCAGCGCGCAGTTGCCGTTGTAGTTGTCGGGCAGGCCGAGGATGTGCCCGATCTCGTGGGTCATGATCCGCAGCGGGCTGTACTGCTGGGCCTGCTGGGTGTCGATGTAGACCCGCCCGTTGCCGAGGCTGGTCCGGACGGCGTACGAGCCGCCGCCGGTGATCTGGTAGATCCGCAGGTTGGAGCCGCAGTTCGCCGTGAGCGTCAGGTTCGACGTGGCGTTGTTCCAGATCGAGGCGGCCTGGTTGGCGGTGCCGGCGAAGCTCCCCGCCTGGCTGGTGTTGTAGCAGATGGTCATGGCGGCGGAGGCGGGTGACGGGTTGGCGACCGTGACGCCGAGGGTGGCCAGTGCCGTCGCGACGAACGCGACCGCGAGCCGGTTGAGCCGTGAGGTCATCGTTGACTCCAATCCGGGTGGAGGGGTGTCAGGAGCGTAGCCCTATAAATTCATGATTTTCAATGAGTATCGACCGGGTGGGGTCGGGTGGTGTCGTCCCCGTCGGCCGTGGCTCGCCGGGGGGCGGGAGGATGCGCTAGCCTAACGATCGTTCAGGTCAGTCGGTCCGCCCGCGAGGTGACCGGCTCAGGTGGCGAGGGAGTCGGCGTGACGCTCGACGGTGAGGCACTGGAGCAGCTGCGCAAGCGGGCCCGGGCCGGCGGTGCGGACAAGTACCACGCGGCGAACGCCGCCAAGGGCAAGCTCTTCGCCCGGGAGCGGGTCGCGCTCCTGGTCGACGAGGGCTCCTTCGTCGAGGACGGCCTCTACGCCAACGCCATGGCCGAGGGCCTCCCGGCCGACGGCGTGGTGACCGGCACCGCCACCATCGACGGCCGCCCGGTCTGCCTGATGGCGAACGACTCCACGGTCAAGGCCGGCAGCTGGGGCGCCCGTACCGTCGAGAAGATCATCCGGATCATCGAGCGGGCCTACTCGACGAGCGTGCCGATGGTCTACCTGGTCGACTCGGCCGGCGCGCGGATCACCGACCAGGTCGACCTCTTCCCCGGCCGCCGCGGCGCCGGCAAGATCTTCTGGAACCAGGTCCGCGCCTCCGGCGCCATCCCGCAGGTCTGCGCGCTGTTCGGGCCGAGCGCCGCCGGCGGGGCGTACATCCCGGCGTTCTGCGACGTGGTCGCCATGGTCGACGGCAACGCCAGCATGTACCTCGGCTCGGACCGGATGGTCGAGATGGTCACCGGCGAGAAGACCACGCTGGAGGCCATGGGCGGCGCCAAGGTGCACTGCGCCGAGTCCGGCGTCGGGCACTTCCTCTGCAAGACCGAGGCCGACGCGCTCGACGTGGTCCGGCGCTACCTGTCGTACCTGCCGGGGAACTGGACGCAGCAGCCGCCGGCCGCGCCCGCCGTCGCGGCGCCGGAGAAGGCCGACCTGGCCGCGCTGGTGCCGGCGAGCGAGCGGCAGGCGTTCGACATGCGGCGGTACGTGAAGGGCCTGCTCGACGACGGTTCCTTCTTCGAGATCCAGGCGCTCTGGGCCAAGGAGCTGACCATCGGCTTCGGCCGGCTCGACGGCGAGGTCGTCGGCGTGGTCGGCAACAACTCGATGTTCAAGGGCGGCGTGCTCTTCGTCGACTCGGCCGACAAGGCGACCCGCTTCGTGCAGCTCTGCGACGCGTTCAACGTGCCGCTGCTCTTCCTCTCCGACGTGCCCGGGTTCATGGTCGGCAGCGCGGTGGAGAAGCAGGGCATCATCCGGCACGGCGCCAAGATGATCACCGCGATCTCGGAGGCGACCGTACCCAAGATCTGCGTGGTGGTCCGCAAGGCGTACGGCGCCGGCCTCTACGCGATGGCCGGTCCCGGCTTCGAGCCGGACGCCACGATCGCGTTGCCCACCGCCAAGATCGCCGTGATGGGTGCCGAGGCGGCGGTCAACGCGGTCTACGCGAACAAGATCGCCGCGATCGAGGACGAGACCGAGCGGGCCGCGTTCGTCGCCGCGAAGCGCGAGGAGTACGAGCGCGACATCGACGTGGTCCGGCTCGCCAGCGAGCTGGTCGTCGACGCGATCGTCGAGCCGCACGAGCTGCGCGCCGAGCTGGTCCGCCGGTTCGCCGCCGCCCGCACGAAGGAGCGGCACTTCTCCCGGCGCCGGCACGGCGTCACCCCGGTCTGATCCCGCCGCCGGCACACCCGGCCGGCGCGGGCCCGTACCGCACCAGCGACCCGTCCGTTCCCGGCGTCACGAGCGCCCGGCGGCCCATCCACACAGGAGGATTCCATGGACTTCCGGCTCACCGAGGAGCAAGAGGCGCTGCGGGAGAGCGTGCGGGAATTCGCGCGCGAGGTGGTCGCCCCGGTCATCGCGGAGCACTACGAGAAGCACACCTTCCCGTACGAGGTGATCCGGCAGATGGGCAAGATGGGCCTGTTCGGCCTGCCCTTCGCCGAGGAGCACGGCGGCATGGGCGGCGACTACTTCGCGCTCTGCCTCGCGCTGGAGGAGCTGGCCCGGGTCGACTCCAGCGTCGCCATCACCCTGGAGGCGGCGGTCTCGCTGGGCGCGATGCCGATCTACCGCTTCGGCACCGACGAGCAGAAGGCGACGTGGCTGCCGAAGCTGCTCAGCGGCGAGGCGCTGGCCGGCTTCGGGCTGACCGAGCCGGGCACCGGCTCGGACGCCGGCGGCACCCAGACCCGCGCGGTGCTCGACGAGTCCACCAACGAGTGGGTGATCAACGGCTCCAAGGCGTTCATCACCAACTCGGGCACCGACATCACGGCGCTGGTCACCGTCACCGCGGTCACCGGCACCCGCCCGGACGGCGCCAAGGAGCTGTCCACCATCATCGTCCCCTCGGGTACGCCGGGCTTCACCGTCGCGCCGGGCTACTCGAAGGTCGGCTGGAACGCCTCGGACACGCACGAGCTGACCTTCGACGACTGCCGGGTGCCGGCGGCGAACCTGCTCGGCGAGCGCGGCCGGGGCTTCGCCCAGTTCCTGCGCATCCTCGACGAGGGGCGGATCGCCATCGCCGCCCTGGCCGTCGGCCTCGCCCAGGGCTGCGTCGACGAGTCGATCAGGTACGCGAAGGAACGCCAGGCGTTCGGCCAGCCGATCGGCAACTACCAGGCGATCCAGTTCAAGATCGCCGACATGGAGATGAAGGCGCACACCGCCCGGCTGGCCTACTACGACGCCGCGGCGCGGATGCTCGCCGGTGAGCCGTTCAAGCGGCAGGCCGCCATCGCCAAGCTGCACGCCAGCACCATCGCGGTGGACAACGCCCGCGAGGCCACCCAGATCCACGGGGGCTACGGCTTCATGAACGAGTACCCGGTGGCCCGGTTCTGGCGCGACTCCAAGATCCTGGAGATCGGCGAGGGCACCTCCGAGGTGCAGCGCATGATCATCGCCCGCGATCTGGGCATGTGACGGCGACGGGTCCGCTGGCGTCGAGGCAGCCGCCTTCGCGCCACCGGGCCCGCTCGGTGTGACCGGTCCGCCCGGCGTGACCGGTCCGCTGCGCGCCACCGGTCCGTTCCCCGCTGCCGATCCGTTCCGTGCCGCCGGGGCCGGTCCGCGTCGCCGCCGGTCCGTTCCGCTGTCGGATATCCGCGCCGGGGCGTCGGCAGGGCGACGCTCGGCTGCCGTCGGTCGTACCCCGTCCGTACCCTTCCTGCCCATGACGCCGGTTCATGATCGTTCGCCGCATCCGGGCGGTCGTACCGGGCTGCCGGAGCTGTTGCGCGGGCACCGGCTCGCCGCCGGCCTGACCCAGGCCGAGCTGGCTGGCCGGGCCGGTGTGGGCATCCGGACCGTCCGCGACCTGGAGCGGGGCCGCTCGTCCCGACCGCAGCGCACCACGGTCGAGCTGCTCGCCGGCGCGCTGGAGCTGGCCGGAGCCGTCCGGTCGACGTTCCTGGCCGCCGCCCGGGGGCCGGTCCCGGCCGCCGCGCCGGCCAGCCTCCGCGGCGCCCCGCCGGCCCGCGTCGACCTCGACCACCACGCCGGTACGCCGACCGCGCTTCCGCCCCCGGTCGCGCTGGTCGGCCGGGAGCGTGACCTGACCGAGCTGGCCGGGTTGTTCACCGACGGGCGCGGGCCCCGGCTGGTCAGCCTGGTCGGCCTGGCCGGCGTGGGCAAGACCGCGCTGGCCCTCTCGGTGGTTCACGCGGTCGCCGACGACCATCCCGGCGGGGCGGCCGGAGTGCTCATCGGCGAGGGCTCGGACGCGGCCGACGTGCTCTCCGCCTCGGTCGCCGTCTTCGGCGTCGCCCGGCTGCCCGAGCTGACCGCCCGCCTCGCCGACCGGCCGGCGCTGCTGCTCGTGGACGCGGCCGAGCGGGCCCCCGACGCGGTAGCCGAGACGGTGCACCGGCTCGCCAGCGCGGTGCCGTCGCTGCGGGTGCTGGTCACCGGCCGGCACCCGGTCGGCCTGCCCGGGGAACGGGTGTGGCCGGTCGCCCCGCTCGACGTGCCGCCGCCGGACAGCGAGCGGGAGGGCCCGGCGGCGCTGGCCGGCTATCCCGCCGTGGCTCTCTTCACCGCCCGGCTCGCCCAGGTCCGCCGGGAGCCGCCCGGTCCCGCCGAGCTGCCCGCCCTCGCCGCCCTGGTACGCCGCCTGGGCGGGCTCCCGCTCGCCATCGAGCTGATGGCTGCCCGGGGCCGGATCCTCGACCTCAACGAGCTGCTCGACCGGTACGGCGACCGCGTCCTCGACCTGACCACCTCGTCGGGGGCGGCCGGGCGGCCGGGGTGGGACAGCACGGAGCCGGGCCGTCCGGAGAGCCCACGGGCTGCGGTGGCGGAGACCCTGCGCGACGCGGTGGCTGTCAGCTACCGCCTTCTCGCCCCCGACGAGCGGGCCGCGTTGCGCCGGCTCGCCGCATTCGGCAACCGCTGGTCGGTCGAGCTGGCCGAGGAGATGCTCGCCGACCCCGCCGACCGGGACGGGACGGTGGTCGTGGACCCGGTGCCGTTGCTCGACCGGCTCGTCGAACTCGGTCTGCTCAGCGTCCGGGGCGCCGGGCCGTTCCGGTTCCGCCTGCTCGACGCCGTACGGGACTTCGCCGCGGAGCAGGCGACCGGCGCCGGCGAGCTGACCGCGATCCGGCGCCGGCACGCGCAGGTCGTCGCCCGGCTGGTGGCGCGGACCGCACCGGAGCTGGTCGGGGCCAACCTGCCGGCGGCGGTGCACCGCCTGGACGAGGTGTCCGGCGACATCAGCTCCGCCCTGGCGCACGCCGCCGTCGACGACCCGTTGACCGCGCTGCGGTTGGCGGCGGCGCTGTCGCGGTGGTGGCGGTTCCGGGGGCGCGACGTCCCCGGAAGGCAGTGGCTCCAGCGCCTGCTGGCGGATCCGCGTACCGCCGATGTCGACCCGGTGCTGCGGGCGTGGGCGTTCCTCGGGGTGGCCCGGCTCGCCGCCGAGCACGGCGCCGGGGCCGAGGAGCTGCCGGCCGCGCGACAGGCGTTGGCCGCGTTCCGGGACGCGGGCGACGTCACGGGGGAGTTGGAGGCGCGTTCGGTGCTCTGCGCGCTGCTGATCGCCCTCGGCGAGCACGACGAGGCGCGTACGCAGGCCGAGGCGGTGCTCGCGCTGGCCGTGCGGCACGGGCGGACCCGCGACATGACGGTGGCGCAGAACAACCTCGCCTGGCACGACATCCGGGTCGGTGACCTGGCGGCTGCCCGGCGCCGGCTGGCCGCGGTCGACCGGCTCGCCGCGCAGGGCGGGGAGCAGCGGCTGCGGGTGCTCGCGCGGGCCAACCTCGCCGAGGTGTCCCGCCTCGAGGGCCGCTACGCCGACGCCGTCGACCAGGGCCGGCGGGTGGTGGCGGCACTGGCGGACCTCGGCGACCCGGGCCACCGTCGCCGGGTGCTCGGCACGGTGGGACTGGCGCTGGCCCGCGACGGCCGGTCCGCCGAGGCGGCCGAGGTGCTGGCCGAGCTGCGCCCACCCCCGGTGCCCCGCGCCGAGGAGGTCTGGTCGCCCGGGCGCCTGCCGGGTACGCCGACGCCCGGGGCGCGCCCGGAGGACGGGATCTGCGCGTTGATCGAGGGGAACCTGGCCCTGCGCCGGGGCGACCGTGAGCTGGCGGCGGAGTGGTTCGCCGCCGCGGCGGAAGCGGGCGTCGACGGCCAGGACCGGCGTGACGTGGTCGAGGCGCTGGTGGGGCTGGCGGCCAGCTCGGGCGAACCCGTCGTGCTGGACCGTCTCGACCAGGCCTGCCGGCAGAGCGGTGTCCGGCTGCTGCCGCACGAGGAGGAGCAACTGCGCCCGTGGAGGGCGCGCCGGAGCGGGTGGCCCGTCGGCGACGGCGTCGGTGGTCACCTGGAGGGCGTTGCGCAGAGCGACCGGGGGTGACGCGGGCGACGAAGCCCCTCTTGCTACCCCTCGCTCGTCGCCCGCGCCAACACCCCCCGGTGCGTCCCCACTGCCCGAAGACTAGCCACCGCCCGCACGCGGTCCCGTCCGGTTTGAACGTCTATCGTCCCGTGGGCGCGGCAGTTCTGCCGCTCTTTCTGCCGGTGCCGAGCGGGTCCCGGCAACGGGTCAGGAGGACGTGGCCGTCTCGTCGCAGTCGGCGGCGGACCCGGTGCTTCCGGCGGTGGCGCCGGGGTGCACCGCGTCCCGGACCTGGCGCAGCCCGTCGAGCAGGGCGTCCAGGGCCGCCGGGTCGAGCTGGCCGGTGAACCACTGCTCGATGATCCGTAGGTGCCCGGGCAGGGTCTCGTCGAGGCGTTGCAGGCCGGTGGCGGTGACCACCGCGAACGAGCTGCGCCGGTCGGAGGGGCAGGCGCGGCGGGTGAGCAGCCCGTCGCGTTCCATCCGGTCCACCACGCGGGTGACGCCGCTCGTCGAGAGCGAGGTCTGGGCGGCGAGGTCGGTCATCCGCAACTGGTTGCCGGGTGAGCGGGCGAGTCTGGTCAGCACCTCGAACTCGACCGGTGAGAGGCCGTGCTCCTCGAACTGGGCGGCGAACCGGGCCGAGAGCCCGGCGTGCGCCTCGACGAGCAGGCCGACAGCGGTGATCCGGGGGTCGTCGAACACGTTCTGGTCCACGTGCCCATCGTAGCAGTACTTGACACGAGGAATATTGCTGTGCCTATAGTTGCTACGACAGTCGTTGGGCTACTAAACAACTTTCCCCACGGAGGGCAGCTTCATGACCAGCAGCACCGCACCGGTTACCCGCGACTGGGACGGCCTCACGATCCCGACCGCCGGCACCTACCTGCTGGACGCCGCGCACAAGCGCGTGGGCTTCGTCGCCCGGCACATGATGGTCAGCAAGGTACGCGGTGAGTTCGCCGACGCCAGCGCCACCATCACCGTCGCCGAGGACCCGATGCAGTCCTCGGTCAGCGCCACCATCCAGGCGGCCACCATCAACACCAACCAGGCCGACCGGGACGCGCACCTGCGCAGCCCCGAGTTCCTCGACGCCGAAGCCTTCCCGACCCTGGAGTTCCGCAGCACGGCCGTGAAGTCCCGCGACGGCAACGAGTTCGTCCTCTCCGGCGAGCTGACCATCAAGGGCGTCACCCGCCCGGTCGACCTCGAGGTCGAGTTCGAGGGCGTCGGCCGCAGCCCGTTCGGGCAGGACATCTTCGGTTTCTCCGCCTCCACCGAGATCGACCGCGAGGACTTCGGCCTGACCTGGAACGTCGCCCTGGAGACCGGGGGCGTGCTGGTCGGCAAGAAGATCAAGATCGAGATCGAGGGCGAGGCCGTCCGCCAGGCCTGATCCGCCGTACCGCTTCCGGGCCCGCGCCGCGTCACGGCGCGGGCCCGACGCGTGTACGCACGGTCAGAGCCGCCGACCGGGTGCGATTTGTCACGACTCATTCGCGGTTCGACCGGGTGCCGGGCGCCGCCGCTGGGTAGAGATGCCGCCGGGAGCGCGTCCGCCGACCGGAGTACGGTCGTCCCGGCCGTGGGACCGCCGCGACCTCCTCTGGTCCCGGCGATGCCGACACTCCTAACGTGGAGGGGTTAACCACGCGCTTACCGGGCCGGCACGGTCCGACTGCGCCTCGCGCCGGGAGGAAACATGGGCAGGGACGTCGAGCAGGGCGCCTTCTCCCGGGAGGACCGGGTCCGCTACCGACAGAAGGTCCGGCGGTGCCTGGACGTCTTCGCCCTGATGCTGGACGACTTCGGCTTCGACGCCGACCGGCCGATGACCGGGCTGGAGATCGAGCTGAACCTGGTCGACTCGGCGGCCGAGCCGGCGATGCGCAACGACCAGATCCTCGCCGACATCGCCGATCCGCTCTTCCAGACCGAGCTGGGCCAGTTCAACCTGGAGCTGAACGCGCCGCCCCGGCTGATCGAGGGCGACGGCTTCGCCGACTACGAGCAGGACCTGCGCGGCAGCCTCTCCCGCGCCGACGAGCGGGCCGCCAAGTCGGACGCGAAGATCGTCCTGGTCGGCATCCTGCCCACCCTCACCGAGCGTCACCTCGTCGAGGACAACCTCTCCACCAACGAGCGGTACCGGGTGCTCAACGACCAGATCGTCGGCGCCCGGGGCGAGGACATCGAGCTCGACATCCGAGGCGTCGAACGCCTCCAGACCCACACCGACTCGATCGCCCCCGAGGCCGCCTGCACCAGCCTCCAGTTCCACCTCCAGGTCGCCCCGGACAGCTTCGCCGACTACTGGAACGCCTCCCAGGCCATCGCCGGCGTGCAGGTGGCTGTCGGGGCCAACTCGCCCTTCCTCTACGGGCGGCAGCTCTGGGCGGAGACCCGCATCGCCCTGTTCGAGCAGGCCACGGACACCCGGCCGGACGAGCTGAAGGCGCAGGGCGTACGACCCCGGGTCTGGTTCGGCGAACGCTGGATCACCTCGATCTTCGACCTCTTCGAGGAGAACGTCCGCTACTTCCCGCCGCTGCTGCCGATCTGCGAGGACGAGGACCCGGTCGAGGTCCTGCACGGCGGCGGCGTACCGGAGCTGGGCGAGCTGCGCCTGCACAACGGCACCGTCTACCGGTGGAACCGGCCGGTCTACGACATCATGAACGGCCGCCCGCACCTGCGGGTGGAGAACCGGGTGCTGCCGGCCGGCCCGACCGTGGTCGACATGCTGGCCAACGCCGCCTTCTACTTCGGGCTGGCGCGCGGGCTGGCGGAGTCCGACCGGCCCATCTGGAGCCAGCTCACCTTCAGCTCCGCCGAGGAGAACTTCCACGCCGCCGCCCGGCGCGGCATGGACGCCGTCCTGCACTGGCCCCGCCTCGGCGAGGTGCCGGTGACCAAGCTGGTCCTGGACGTCCTGCTGCCCAAGGCGGCCGCCGGGCTCGACCGGTTCGGGGTGTCCCCGGCCGAACGCGACCGGCTGCTCGGCATCATCGAGCAGCGCTGCCGTACGGGCCGCAACGGCGCGGTCTGGCAGACCGAGGCGGTCTGGGCGGCCGAGCGGCACCGTGGCATGGACCGGGGCGCCGCCCTGCACCACATGGTGCAGCGCTACGCCGAGCTGCAACGCAGCAACGAGCCCGTGCACACCTGGCCCGTCGACTGACCCGTCCCGGGCGCTGCGCGGCGGTGACGCCCCTCAGCGGGCCGGGGTGGAGTGGTCAACCCCGTACCGGCCGCCGGTCAGCGGGTGCGGCGGCTGGAGCGGGATCGGCGGCCGGTGGCCTGCGGTTCCACCGGATCGTCGACGGCCGGCCCGGACGGCTCCCCGGTCGTCGCCGACGCCGGCGTGCCGTCCCCGGCGGCCGAAGCGGCCGGTTCTCCGGCCGGCGTGCCGGATGCGGCCGGCTTCCCGGCCGGCGTGCCGGATGCGGTCGCGGGCCTCGCGGCGGCGGGGACCGGCGCCGGTTCGCGGTCGGCCGGGAAGGCCCCTTCGCCCGCCGCGACGGGTTCCCCGCCCGGCGCGCTGTCGCCCGACCCGGTGAAGGCATCGCTGTCGTCCGGCGTGGTGGAGGTGTCGTTGCTCCAAGGCGTCGTGCGGGTGTCGCTGCCGTCGGGCGTCGCCTGGGCGTCGCCGTCGGTGCCGTCGGCCGGAGCGGTGTGCCGCCCCGGGGCCGGGTCGCCCGGGTGGTCGGCGGGCCCGCCGGTGCGTTGGCGGGGGACCCGCACGGGCCCCCGGGCCGCGGCCCGTCGGGCGGCCCGCTGGGCGAGGACGGTGACCAGGACGGCGCCGCCGACCCCGACGATCACCGCGTACGGCGCGATCAGGTGCGCCGACACCTGCTCCGGGCTGATCGCGGTCAGCCTCGGCACCGCCAGGAAGTACGCGGTCGCGACGAGCAGCGGCCCGGCCGCACCCGAGGCGGCCGCCCCGACCCGGTGGTCGGGGTTCCGGGCGTCCCGGCGGGCCGCGAGGGCACCGATCACCAGCGCGGAACCGAGGGACAGCAGCGCACCCGGCCAGTAGAAGTAGTCGCGGATCCAGTACCGTCCGTCGTCGGGGCCGAGCTGCCAGATGCCGAGCTGGGCGCTGGTCAGGCCGCGCCCGGCCAGCACGCCGTCCACGACGGCGATCACGGCGAGCAGCCAGAGCCAGCCGACGGTGGCGAGCACGTTGTTCGCGGCGGCCGGCGAGCGCAGCGCCCAGGCCGCCGTCAGCACGCCGACCAGCACGCCGACCGCCGCGTAGGCGGCCGCGACGTTCCGGGGCGAACCGGTGTCGGCCACCGCCACCGCCTGCCGTGCCGGTACGGCCACCAGCAGCACGGTGATCAGCGCGCCCACCCCGGCGGCCACGGCGAGTGCGGCGGAGCCGAGGACGCCGCCACCCGGTCCTTCCGGAGCCGCGTCGGCGGGACCGGTGTCCGGTGCCGGGGCGCGGTCGCGCAGCCGCTGCGCGCAGACCGCGCCGAAGACCGTCGAGGTGGCCGCGATCCAGGTGGCCCAGATCAGGCCCGCCACCCAGGCGGTCCCACCGGCGGTCGCGTCAGCCGGCGCCCAGTTGATGATGCCCAGCCCGTAGCCGAAGCCCAGTTGGGCCGCGCCCGCGCCGGCAGCGACGCCGACCGCGATCGCGATCGATCCTCCCCAGCCCCGTCTGGCCATGCCGGGCAGCGTAACGTCCCGTGGTCGGCGCGGCGAGTCGTGGCGGTCCGGCCCGGGCGACCGCGATGACGCCGGCGTCGGCGGAAGCGGGTACGGTCGCCGGTGATCGAGGCGGGGTGGGCGTATGACGGACGGGGACACGGGCGCGCGGGACGCCGCCGGGCCGGACCGGTCGGCGTTGCTGCTCAGGGGCGGGCTGGCCGTCGTGCTGCTCGCTGCCGTCGGCGCGACCGGCGGCTGGCTCCTGGCCGGCGAGGACGACCCGTCGGCCCCGCCGACGGCGGCGGCGGAGGGTCTGCCCGCCACCAGCACGCCCGCCGCGACCCGACCGACCCCGGGCCGGTCCGCGCCGGCGGCGGCTCCCCGGACGACCGCACCGAGCCGCTCCGCCGGGCTGACGGTCCCGGCGGTGGTCGGCGAGGATTTCACGGACGCCCGCGAGGAGCTCCGCGACAAGCGGCTGGGCTGGCGGCTCGTCTTCGGCCGTGGCACGGGTACGACCGTGGAGCGCACCTCCCCGGCGGAGGGCACCGAGGTGCAGCCCGGGCGCACCGTGACGCTCTACGTGAGCGGTCCGGCGCCGGCCGCCACGGTGCCGGACGTGGTGGGCGACGACTGCGACGACGCGGCGGACGAGCTCGTCGACGAGGGCTTCTACCCGCAGTACCGGACGGGCCGGACCGGCAAGGTCAGCCGCCAGGATCCGCCCGGCGACGGTGCGGGCCGGTGGAACGACCAGGTGTCGATCTGGTGCGGCGACGCGCCGGAGGACGGCGGTTCACCCTCCCCGACACCCTGACGGAGCGTCCGACACGCTGATCCCGGCCGATGGCCTCCGGGACCGCTAGGTTGGCGGTCAGGGCCCGCGACGCCCGCCCGGGCCGGGAGAGGACGCGCCATGAGTGAGCGTCAGCGAGCGAGTCATCGGCACGGTGCGGTGGTGCCTCAGGTCGGCACGCAGCGGAGCGGAGTGCCGGGCATGAGTGAGCGTCAGCGAGCGAGTCATCGGCACGGTGCGGTGGTGCCTCAGGTCGGCACGCAGCGGAGCGGAGTGCCGGGCATGAGTGAGCGTCAGCGAGCGAGTCATCGGCACGGTGCGGTGGTGCCTCAGGTCGGCACGCAGCGGAGCGGAGTGCCGGCATGAGCGACGACCGCCGGGAGCCGCCCGCCGGGGAACACGACGACCGGACCCGCCCGCTGCCTCCGTCGGGCGATCCCTCGGCCGGGCCGGAACCCGACCGTACGCAGCCGCTGCCCCGCCCCGACCGGAGCGCCCCGGACGCTGGCGACGCCACCCGACGGGTGCCACTCGACGGCACCGCCCCGCTGGACCGTACGGCTGCCGTGCCGCCGGAGCGGTCCGGGCCGGCGGCGTGGTCCGGCCGGGCGGAGGTGCGCCCCGGCGGGCCGGCCGACCAGCCGGAGGCCGAGTGGTACGCCGAGGAGCAGGACACGCGGCGCTGGTGGCTGCCGATCCTGTGGGGCGTGATCGTGCTGCTGCTGCTCGGCCTGCTCGGCGCCGGGCTGTGGCTGGCCCTCCAGTCGGCGGACGACGATCCGGGCGGGCCGGAGCCGTCGCCGTCGCCGTCGGTGACCCGCGCGTCGCCGACCACCGCCGCGCCGACCTCGGCGGCCCCCACCAGCTCGTCGCCCTCGGCGTCCCCGACGCCCTCGGAGCCGGCCGAACTGCCGATGCCGCCGGTGGTGAACCTGCCGCTAGAGACGGCGCAGGCCATCCTGGACGACGTCGGGCTGGACCACCGGGTCGAGTACGAGACGTCGGACCGTCCGGCCGGCACGGTGATCCGCACCGAACCGGCGGCGGGGGAACTGGTGCCGGCGGACGAGGAGGTCACGCTGGTGGTGGCTCGCGCCGCCGCCTCGCCGACCGGCGAGGTCACGCCGTCGGTCGAACCGACCGCCACCCGGTGAGCCGCCGACCGCGCCGCCGCGTCACCACATGCGTCGTCTCGTTCCGACCATGCCGAGCCCGGCCAGCGAGATGGCCAGTCCGAAGATGCCGGACCAGAAGAGGGAACGGCGGACGTCGTCGGGCGCGGGGCGGGCGGCGTGTGCCGCACCGTCCGGGGAGCCCGTGGGAACCCCGGCCCCGGCGGTGGGTCCGGCTTCGCCGGCGGCGCCGAGCGCGTCCGGTTCGTCCGGCCCGGTCAGGGCGTACGGGGGGTCGAGGGCGTCCGGCACGTCGTCGTAGGGCGGGTCCTCGTCCACCACGGTGATCTCCGGTGCCGGGACCGGGGTGGTCAGCCGCGTGGTGGACGAGAGGGCGGGATCGCGGACCACGACCACCAGTGTGGTGGCGGCGCCGATCAGCGCCAGTAGTCCGAAGGCGTAGGCGATACGGGAGCGGTGGTGCCGCCGCGCGGCGGGCTGATTGACCATGGCCATCCCAGGTTCGGGGTCCTGGACGCGCGGGGTGGGAACGTGCCGGGGTGGGCGTACCTCATCCTATGGCGACGGCACGCCCCTCGGCTGCCGATCGCGCAGGTCAGCCCACCCGGACCGGGGTGCGGGCGGCGGGCCGGCGCGGCGTGCGCACGGTGTGCGGACGCGGCTCGGGGGCCGACCGCAGGTGGCGCAGCCCCTCCCGCTGGACGAAGATCGACCGCCGGCTGACCGCGTCCCCCGATGCGTTCAACTCGTAGCCTTCGAGCCAGATCCAGCCGTCGTAGGTCGGCCAGTCCAGCACCCGGATGACCCGGAACATGATGGGCCTGAGGAACTGGACACTCGCCGCGCGAGTCACGTGCACTACGTCACCGGAGCGGGGAAGCACATGGGCTCCTGGGAAGGGTCGGCCGGCCGACGGGCCGGCGGTGGGGGTCGGGGGACGTCGATGGCCCGGTGGCGGGGTCGTGCCTCGTGGACCGGTCTTGCGGGCGGTGGTGGTCGGGCCGTATCCGCTGGTGGCGAACCGCCACCCGACCAACACCCGGCTACTCCGGGTACCGCTCCCGCCGCCGCAGCCAACTGGCGTGCAGCGGCGAGGTCATCAACCCGGGGCAGGTCTGGTTGTCGACTGCCGGGCGCTCCCACCGCCGCGCGTCCCGCGGTCCGTGGGGTCACCACGGCGAGGAAGCGGACGGAGACGGTGAGTAACCCGTGCCATACGGACAGAGTGCATCAGCGACGTGCTTCATGCAAGTTGCACGTCGACTTTTGCCGATACGTGAGCGGCTCGTGCAAAGCAGCGCTTGAAGCCATTCACGTATGCCCGGCACACTGGGAGCGGTTTCGCCCGTCGCGGCCGGCCGATGACCGGCACCACCCCACGCCGCGAACGACGCCCGCCGTACGACGGTCGCGCCCCTGGCGGGTGACGACAGTGGCGCACGGCGAGGCGGAGGTGGACCGGGTGAGGCCTGACAGGCGGTGGTTCCGACCAGCGGGCGGGGTCGTGTCGTGAGCGAGCGGCGCAGCCCCACCATCCGGCGGCGTCGCCTCGGCGCCGAACTGCGCCGGCAGCGGGAGACGGCCGGCATCACCATCGAGGCGGTCGCGGAGCAGTTGGAGTGCTCGGCGTCGAAGGTCTCGCGGATCGAGACCGGCCACACCACGGCGACGCCCCGCGACGTGCGGGACATGCTGCGGATCTACGGCGTGGTGGGTGCCGAGAGCGACGAGCTGGTGCAGATCGCCCGCGAGGCGCGGCAGAAGGGCTGGTGGCACCCCTACAGCACGGTGCTGGTCGGCGCGTACGTCGGGCTGGAGGCGGCGGCCGGTTCGATCCGGGCGTACGAGCAGCAGGTGGTGCCCGGGCTGCTGGAGACCGAGGACTACGCGGGCGCGATGATCCGGGCCGCCCGGCCCGACTTCACTCCCGAACAGGTGCGGCAACGGGTGCGTGTCCGTCTGGGCCGTCAGTCGTTGTTGACGCAGGATGATCCGGTCGATCTGTGGGTGGTGCTCGATGAAGCGGTGGTGAGCCGTCCGGTGGGCGGGGACGAGGTAATGCGTGACCAGCTCAAACACCTGGTCGAGGTGGCGGAACTGCCGAACGTGACGCTCCAGATCCTGCCTTTCACGGTGGGGGCGCACGCCGGCATGGACGGCACCTTCACGATCCTCAGCTTCCCTGAGCCCGGTGATCCGGATGTCGTGTACGCGGAGAATGCCACGGGTGGGCTCTTCCTGGAGAAGAGTGACGAACTGCAGAAGTACAGCTTCATCTTCGATCACATCCGAGCGGCGGCCATACGTCCTGAGGAGTCCATCGCACACATCGCGAAACTGGCAGAGGAGCCGATGTGGAAATGGCGACCAACGGGTTCCCCGTGGACCTGACGCAGGCGACGTGGTTCAAGAGCTCGAAGAGCGGGCCGAACTGCGACAACTGCGTGGAGGTGGCGTACGTGACGGGGGCGGTCGGCGTGCGGGACTCGAAGGACAAGACGGGCCCGGCCCTGGTCTTCTCCCCGGGTGGCTGGCACGCCTTCGTCGCCGGCGCCAGGGGCGGTGTGTTCGACAAGGGCTGACGGGACCGGACGTGACGGGATGCCCCCGCCCGGCAGCGGAGCCGGGCGGGGGCATCGTCGTGCCCGCGTCCGGACCGGCCGCGAAGTCGTCCCGCCGTCGGCGTCGCCACATCGGGTCCCGTGTCGTTGTACCCCTCGGCACGGCGGTGGTCGACGAGCCGCCGCCGGGATCGGCAACCGAGCGAGGCAGGCGAGACGGATGACGACGATCGGTTCGGACAACCTCACCAACGGGCCGGGCAAGCCGGAACGGTTCGGGGGCAAGTACCGGGGAGCACGGCGGGACACCGTCCTCACCGAGGTGGTGTCGACCGACACCGAGATGGGTGGCCGGGAGAGCCCGGCCGCGCCGCCGGAGCAGCCCGGTCCGCCGCTCTCCCTGCCCTCGCTGGACCCCAACCCGCTGACCGAGCCGTCGTTCCCGCCCGGCAACTGGTCGGTGGAGCCGCCCGAGTCGCTGGTCGACCATCCGCTGCTGCGCGGGCTGCTGATGGAGCTGCCGCCGAAGGGCAGCGTCCCGCCGCCCGGCTGGCTCGACCGCTGGTTCGAGGCGACCCGGGCGATCCTGGAACTGCTATACGTGCAGGGCCCCGGCCGCTCGCGGTGACGCGGGCCGCACCGGCACGGCCCGCTCCACGAGCCGGCTGTGCCGCAGGGCGTGGCGTACGCCGATGGCGGCGACGCCCAGCACGCCCAGGGTGACCGCCGGCCCGGCCACGCCGGGTCCGGACAGCAGGTCCGGGGCGCTCGCCGCAGCCACCGCGGGCAGGATCGCCAGCCCGGTGACCTGCACCGGGAGCCCGATCAGCGGGTGCGCGGCGGAGGCCCGCAGGCCGTGCGGCGCCGGGGTGCCCGGGGCCGACGAGAGCGCGCCCGCGCCCGCGCGCAGCCGGCGTACCCGGCGCACCGTGCAGGCCGCGACCACGAGCGCGGGGGCGGCGGCGAGGGTGAGGCCGGCGGCCGCCCGGTCCGCGGGGGTCGCGCCGGCGCTGGAGAGCCCCGCGCCCAGCACGGCGGCCGTCAGGCCCAGGCCGGTCAGCGTCAGGGCGAGCACCCATCCGGTACGCCGGCGCAGGGCCCGGGCGTGGTCCAGCCGGGGCAGCCCGTCCGCGAGCCAGCCGGCGAGGAGCCAGACGGCGGCCAGCGACAGCAGCACGGTCAGGTGAATCTCCATGACCGACAGCCTTGCCCGTTTTCGACGATCGTGAATCCGGGCAGGTCCCCGGTTCGTCCCGCAGCCGCCGCCCCTAGGGGGTCATCCCTCCGGTGGTATGGGGAAGTCGACATGTTTGAATTCCCGTTTGCGCCCCCCTACCCTCAGCTTGATCGGCATTCATCGATTCACTCGTCTCGAACAGTTGGACGGTCGGTGCCGGTCGGAGGGAGTAGAAGATGGGTCTTCCACGCAGGTCCGTACTCGTCGGGGTGGCCGCGCTGGCCATGGTGGCCACCGCCACGCCCGCCATGGCCGCCGAACCGGTGGGCACGATCCGCGCCGCCGGCGGCGCCACCGCCGTGGCCGACAGCTACATCGTCGTCTTCAAGGACAGCTCGGTCGCCCGCAGCAGCGTCGGTGACACCGCGCAGCGGCTGGTCGGCCGGCACGGCGGCGCGGTCGCCCGCACCTACGGCGCCGCCCTGCGCGGCTTCGAGGTCCGGGTCGACGCCAGGGCCGCCGCCCGCATTGCCGCGGACCCCGCCGTGGCGTACGTCGAGCAGAACCACACGGTCTCCATCGCCGGCACCCAGACCAACCCGCCCTCCTGGGGCCTGGACCGGATCGACCAGCGAGCCCTGCCGCTGAACAGCTCCTACACGTACCCGAACACGGCGAGCAACGTGCACGCCTACATCATCGACACCGGCATCCGGTTCAGCCACAGCGACTTCGGCGGCCGGGCGGTCTCCGGCTACGACGCCGTAGACGGTGGCTCGGCCGACGACTGCAACGGACACGGCACGCACGTCGCCGGCACCGTCGGCGGTTCGGCGTACGGCGTGGCCAAGGGCGTCCAGCTGGTCGGCGTACGCGTGCTGAACTGCCAGGGCAGCGGCACGAACGCCGGCGTCATCGGCGGCGTCGACTGGGTGACCGCCAACGCGGTCAAGCCGGCCGTGGCCAACATGAGCCTCGGCGGCGGCGCGAACGCCTCGCTCGACACCGCCGTGCGCAACTCCATCAACTCCGGCGTGAGCTACGGCCTGGCGGCCGGCAACGACTCCGGCGGCAACGCCTGCAACACCTCGCCCGCCCGGACCGCCGAGGGCATCACCGTCGGCTCCACGACCAACACCGACGCCCGGTCGTCGTTCTCCAACATCGGCACCTGCCTGGACATCTTCGCGCCCGGCTCGTCGATCACCTCGGCGTGGCACACCAACGACACCGCCACCAACACGATCAGCGGCACCTCGATGGCGACCCCGCACGTGGTCGGCGTCGCGGCCCTGGTGGCCAGCGCCAACCCGGCCTGGACGCCGCAGCAGGTCCGCGACTACCTGGTGAACAACGCCACCAGCAACGTGGTGACCAACCCGGGCACCGGCTCGCCGAACAAGCTGCTCTACGTCGTCAACGGCGACACCCCGCCGCCGACCAACGACTTCTCCGTCTCGGTCTCGCCGACGTCCGGCTCGACCGCGCCGGGCGGCTCGGTGACCGCCACGGTCGCCACCGCCACGACCAACGGCTCCGCCCAGTCGGTGAGCCTCTCGGCGAGCGGGCTGCCGTCCGGGGCGACCGCCTCGTTCAGCCCGGCCACCGTCACCTCGGGTGGATCCTCGGCGCTGACCATCAGCACCTCGGCGAGCACGCCGGCCGGCACCTACTCCGTGACCGTGACGGGCACCGCGGCCTCGGGCAGCAGGACCGCCACCTACTCGCTGACGGTCACCGGCACCGGCGGCGGCTGCTCCGGCACCAACGGCACCGACCTCGCGATCCCGGACACGAACGTCGCGGTGAGCAGCTCGATCGTGATCGCCGGCTGCGCCCGCAACGCCTCGTCGGCCTCCACCGTCGCGGTGAACATCGTGCACACCTACCGCGGTGACGTGGTCATCGACCTGGTCGCGCCGGACGGCTCGACCTACCGGCTGAAGAACAGCAGCTTCTTCGACGGCGCGGACAACATCAACGCCACCTACACGGCGAACCTGTCGAGCGAGGCGGCGAACGGCACCTGGCAGCTGCGGGTGCGCGACGTCTACTCGGGCGACACCGGCTACCTGAACACCTGGACCCTCACCCTCTGACCTGAGTGCAAGGAAGGGCCCCTTCCTATCGCGTACGCGATAGGAAGGGGCCCTTCCTAACGTCTGGGCGGCGTCAGACCGAGAAGCTGGCGGGGCGTTCCGTTGCCGGGGCGGGCGGCTTCGCCTTCCACAGCCCCGTCTTCTGTCCGGCGAGCCGGGTCAGGTAGGCCGGGTTGAGGATCACGTAGCGCTTCCAGAGCCGCTTGGGCTCCAGGCCGAGGCGCCAGAACCACTCCAGGCCCGCCCGCTGCATCCACGGCGGGGGCTGGCGCAGCAGGCCGGCGTGGTAGTCGAAGGCCGCCCCGACCGCCATCAGCGGCATGTCCAGCAGCGGCCGCATGGCGTACGTGAAGACCTCCTGGCGCGGGCAGCCCAGTCCGACCAGCACGAGCCGGGCCCCACTGGACCGGATCCGGTCTGCGATCTCCACGTCCTCGCCCGGCTGCACCGCCCGGAACTTGGACGGCTCCACCCCGGCGATCTTCAGCGCCGGGAACATCCGCTCCAGCGCCGGGATCAGCCTGGCCAGGGTCTCCTCGGTCGACCCGTAGAGGTAGACCGGCAGCCCTTCGTCGGCGAACCGGGCGAGCACGTGCAGGGTCAGGTTCGGGCCGTAGACCCGGTCGGTCAGCCCCGCGCCGTGCAGCAGGTTGAGCGCCCAGCGCACCGGCTGGCCGTCGGGCGTGACCACGTCGAAGGAGTTCAGCCGGGCGTTGTGCGCCGGGTCGAGCACCCCGGTCATCACGCCGTGCACGGCCAGTGCCGTCAGCGCCAGCGGTCGACGCTCCTGCGCCGCCGCCACCACCTGCTCGGTCGCCTCGGCGTAGTCGGTGGCGTCGACCAGGACCCCGAGGACGTTCCGCTTGCCCCTGCCGGTCATGCGCCCGGCACCCACTTGTCCACGTTGGCCTCGTAGATCTCGCGCATGATCATGGGCACGTCGTAGACCTGCTTCCACTCGGGGTAGTCGGCCTGGAAGGCCTCGTTCGAGCCGATCCACCACTTGTGGTCGCCGATCCGGTTGGCCTCGACGTACTCGGTGACCATCTCTTGGCCGGTGATCTGCTCGGCGAGCGCGAACGCCTCGCGGTTGGAGGTGTTCGAGTGCCGGCCGCCGCCGAGGTTGTAGACCGCCGCCGAGCGCGGGTTGCGGAAGAACGCCTCGAAGGCGCTGACCACGTCCGAGCTGTGGATGGCGTCGCGGACCTGCTTGCCCTGGTAGCCGAAGATCTTGTAGGTGCGGCGCTCCATGTTGGCGCGCATCACGTAGCCGAGGAAGCCGTGCAGCTCCGTCGCGGAGTGCGCCGGGCCGGTCAGCGTCCCGCCCCGGAAGCAGGCCGTCCGCATGTCGAAGTAGCGGCCGTACTCCTGCACCATGACGTCGGCCGCCACCTTGGAGGCGCCGAAGATCGAGTGCAGGCAGGCGTCGATGGACATGTCCTCGCGGATGCCCTGCTCGTACGGGTGCCCCGGCTCGATCTCCCAGCGGGTCTCCAGCTCGACCAGCGGCAGGCTGTTCGGCCGGTCGCCGTAGACCTTGTTGGTGGAGCAGTGGATGAGCGGCGCCTCGACGCAGTGCTCCCGCACGTTCTGCAGGACGTTGAGCGTGCCGGCGGCGTTCACGTCGAAGTCGGTGAACGGGTCGCGCACCGCCCAGTCGTGCGACGGCTGGGCGGCGGTGTGGATCACCACGGCGACGTCGGTGCCGTACCGCTTGAACAGCTTCGCCAGCGCGGCCCGGTCGCGGATGTCGATGCTGTGGTGCGAGTACGCGGACCCCAGCTCGTCGGTCAGTCGGCGGACGTTCCACGCGGTGGACGCCTCCGCGCCGAAGAACTCCTGCCGCATGTCGTTGTCGATGCCGACGACCTCGAGACCGAGGCCGGCGAAGTGCCGGACCGCCTCGGAGCCGATCAGACCGCCCGACCCGGTCACGAACGCGACACTCACACGCCACTCCTGGTCCATCGGAGGCAGAAACCATCGGAGCATAGCGTGACGTACGGCACGCCCCGATACGGCGCGAGGGCCCCGCATCGCTGCGGAGCCCTCGCGTAATTGGTGGGGAAGGGGGGAGTTGAACCCCCACGCCCTTTCGGGCACACGGACCTGAACCGTGCGCGTCTGCCATTCCGCCACTTCCCCGTGGCTTGACCTCGAACACTGTAGTCTGTGCCGGACCTGCTGTCTCCAGCGGGCCTCGGACATCCTAGCCGGTCCGTGGTCGTTGTGACGATCGGTTACCGTCCGAGGAGCGGTTACCGTTCGTGGCGGACGAAAGAGTAGCACGGCAGTATCGGCCCGTCCGAACGGGCCGCCGTCAGACGGCCGAGCGGCGTGTGAGCTGCGCGCGCGCCGGCCGGATACCATCATGTCCTCGGGACCCGAGGAGGAGCCGGTGAGCGTGCTGCAACGCTTCGAGAAGCGTCTGGAAGGCCTGGTCGAGGGGGCCTTCGCCAAGGTCTTCAAAGGGGTGGTCCACCCCGTGGAGATCCTCAACGCCATGCAGCGGGAGGCCGAGGCGCACAAGGCGATCCTGGCCGGTGGGCGCACGTTGGTGCCCAACCGCTACGTGATCGATCTCTCGCCCTACGACCACAGTCGTCTGGCGCCGTACGCCGCCGCGCTGGCCCAGGAGCTGGCCCAGTCGCAGGCGGAGTTCATCGGCGAGCAGGCCTGGACGGTCTACGGCGACGTGATCGTCGAGATCGAACGCGGCGAGGGGCTGGACACCGGGATGTTCCGGGTCACCGCCGAGGTCTACACCGGCGGTGAGGTCGCCCCGGTCTCGGCGCCCGGCTACGACGCGGGCCCGCCCGCCTACCCGGCCTACGACCAGGGCGGCGGCTACGGTCCTCCGCCCGGCCACGGCGGCGGCCGCAACGTGCGGCTGGTCTCCGGCGACGGGCGCACCTACCCCCTCCAGATGGGCTCGACCGTGATCGGCCGCGGCGACCAGGCAAACCTGCGCCTGCCCGACGTCGGGATCTCGCGGCGACACGCCCGGCTGGACTTCGACGGTGGTCAGGTCGTGCTGACCGACCTGGGGTCGACCAACGGCACCATGGTCAACGGCCAGCGGGTCTCCGCCGTGGCGCTCAATCCCGGCGACATGATCCAGCTCGGCACCACGACGCTGACCTTCCGCGTGGACGGCTGACCCGCCTTGCCGGAGCTCGTCATCACCGTCGCCCGGTTCGGGTTCCTCATCCTGCTGTGGATCTTCGTGTTCACGGTGGTCGGCGTGATCCGCCGGGACCTGTTCGCGGGCGCCCGGTCGGGCCGGCTGGTGGCCGCCCCCCGGGCCGTCGGCGCCTCGCTCGGGCAGGCGGCGAAACCGACGAAGTCGAAGCGGGGCAGGGCGGCCCACCAGCTCGTGGTAACCGCCGGTCAACTGGCCGGGACCCGGATCACCCTCGGCGAAGCGCAGATCACCATCGGCCGGGCGGAGGATTCCACCCTCGTCATCACCGACGACTACGCCTCGGCGCGGCACGCCCGTCTGGTGCCACGCGACGGCCAGTGGTTCGTCGAGGACCTCGGCTCGACTAACGGCACGTACCTGGATCGCGCTAAGGTCACCGGACCAACCCCCGTCCCCCTCGGCGTGCCGATCCGGATCGGCCGCACTTCTCTCGAATTACGGCCATGACTCTGACCCTGCGCTATGCGGCCCACAGCGACCGCGGTCTGATCCGAGACGGTAATCAGGATTCCGTCTACGCCGGGCCGCGGCTTCTCGCCGTCGCCGACGGCATGGGCGGCATGGCCGCCGGTGACGTCGCCAGCAACATCGTCATCGGTGCCATGGCGCCGCTCGACGAGGACGTCCCCGGTGACGCCCTCGTCGACGCGCTGCGTTCGGCCGTGGGCACCGCCAACCAGCAGCTCCGCGACACCGTGGATGCCAACCCCCAGTTGGAGGGGATGGGCACCACGCTCACCGCGACCCTCTTCTCCGGCAGCAAGCTGGGCATGGTCCACATCGGTGACTCGCGGGCCTATCTCCTGCGCAACGGTGAGTTCGCGCAGATCACCAAGGACGACACGTACGTCCAGATGCTCGTCGACGAGGGCCGGATCAGCGCCGAGGAGGCGAGCAGCCACCCCCAGCGTTCGCTGCTCACCCGGGCGCTCGACGGCCGTGACATCGACCCGGAATACAGCGTCCGTCAGGTGCTTCCCGGCGACCGCTACCTGATCTGCAGCGACGGCCTCTCGGGTGTGGTCAGCGCCGAGACCATCGGCGAGACGATGCGCGAGTACACCGACCCGCAGCAGTGCGTGGAGCGGCTGGTGCAGCTCGCCCTGCGCGGCGGCGGCCCGGACAACATCACGGTGATCATCGCCGACGCCACCGACCAGGACATCGTCGAGGCGAGCCCGATCGTCGGCGGCGCCGCCGCCCGGGACCGGGGCATGGCGACCTCCGCCGACGTGTCCACCCCGGCCGCCCGCGCGTCCGCCCTCTCCGCGCCGCGTCCGCCCGTTCCCGAGGAACCGACGGCCGGCGTCGACGACGAGTCGGAGCGCCCGAGGCGCCGGCCGGTGCGGGCCGCCGCGATCTCGGTGGCGCTGCTGGTCCTCGTCGGCGGCGCGGTCTTCGGCGGCTGGAGCTACACCCAGCGGCAGTACTACGTCGGCGCGACCGAGAACGGCCAGGTCGCGGTGTTCCGGGGCATCCAGGGCGAGATCGCCGGGATGAACCTGTCGACCGTGCACTCCAAGAGCCCGGCGGACCTGGAGGACCTGACGCTGGCCGCCCAGGAGCAGGTCAAGCAGGGCATCCCGGCCAAGAGCGAGCCCGACGCCGAGCGTCGACTGGCCGAGCTGACCAGCGACGACCCGATGAACCCGAACCTGAAGCCCGTCTGCCCGCCGAGCCCGAGTCCGAGCGCCGCGGCCGTCACCACCGTCCCGACGCCGACCTCCGTACCGGTGTCGCCCGCTCCGACCGTCAGCGCGAGTGCGAGCGCCCCGGTCAGCGGCCGGCCGAGCACGCCGGCCGCGCCGACCACCACGCCCGACGCCCCGCCCTCCGACACCGACTCGCCGGCGCTCGACCCCGCCGCGTGCCGGTCGCCGGAGTAGGCGCGGCTCGATCCGAGGACGTTCCGTGACCGCAGCGGCCATTCCGGCATCCTCGCCCGCCACCACGGGCGAGCAGCCCGGCGTACGCCTGGCCCGGTCCCGGCGCAACGCCGAGCTGTCGTTGCTGCTGGTCGCCATGGTGCTGGTGGCCGCGTACGGGGCGATGGTCGAGGCGAAGGTGCTCGACACCGTCACGGCCGACTTCTGGATGCCGGCCGCCGCGCTCACCGCCGTGTTCCTCGGCCTGCACCTGGTGATCCGGTTCCTGGCGCCCTTCGCCGACCCGGCCCTGCTGCCGGCGGTCGCCCTGCTCAACGGGATCGGGGTGGGCTTCCTGCGCCGGATCGACCTCGGCAAGGCGGCACCGACCGAGCGGGAGGACCTGGCCATCTTCGCCGGCACGGGCGGCCGGCAGCTCGCCTGGACGCTCGTCTCGGTCATCCTCGCCGCCGGGCTGCTCACCATCATGCGGGACCACCGCTCGGTGTCGCGCTACGCGTACACGCTGGGGCTGGCCGGCATCGTGCTGGTGATGATCCCGGCGGTGCTGCCCAGCCGGTTCTCCGAGATCAACGGCGCGAAGCTGTGGATCAAGTTCGGCGACAGCTTCTCCATCCAGCCGGGCGAGTTCGCGAAGCTGGCCCTGCTGGTCTTCTTCGCCTACTACCTGGTGCGCAAGCGCGAGGTGCTGTCGCTGGCGAGCCGCCGGTTCCTCGGCATCGACTTCCCGCGCGGGCGGGACCTCGGCCCGGTGGTCGCGGTCTGGCTGGTCAGCGTCCTGGTCCTCGTCTTCGAGAAGGACCTGGGCACCTCGCTGCTCTACTTCGGCATGTTCGTGGTGACGCTCTACATCGCCACGGAGCGGGTCAGTTGGCTGCTCATCGGTCTGGTGCTGTTCTTCGGCGGCGTCTACCTGGCGTACGTGCTCGGCGACGTGGTCGGCGGGCCGTTCGCCAACTTCTACCTGCGCGCCCAGATCTGGCTGGACCCGTTCGCCGACCCGTACAACGACGGCTACCAGCTCGTGCAGGGCCTGCTCGCGCTCGGCACGGGCGGCCTGTTCGGCGCGGGTCCCGGTGGTGGCCAGCCCGGCCTGCTGCCCGAGGTACAGAACGACTTCATCTTCGCGGGCATCGGCGAGGAGATCGGCCTCTTCGGGCTCTCCGCCCTGCTCGTGGTCTACCTGCTGATCGTCGAGCGGGGGCTGCGCGCGGCGCTGGCGGTCCGGGACTCGTTCGGCAAGCTGCTGGCCGGCGGCCTGGCCTTCACCCTCGGGCTCCAGGTCTTCGTGATCGTCGGCGGGATCAGCAAGCTCATCCCGTTGACCGGGCAGACCACCCCGTTCCTCTCCGCCGGCGGTTCCTCGCTGATGGCGAACTGGCTGCTCATCGCGGCCCTGCTCCGGATCTCCGACGGTGCCCGCCGCCCCGTCGCCGGCGGTGGCGGCAAGGCGGCCCGACCGTCCGGCGGCCCGCCGGAGCAGCTGCACGGTGCCCCCACGGAGGTGATCAGGCCGTGAACGCACCCCTGCGCCGCGTCGGCGTCGTCGTCATGGTTCTCTTCGGCCTGCTCTTCGCGAACCTGAACTGGATCCAGGCCTACAAGGCCGACGAGTACCGCACCAGCGACTACAACGGTCGGGTCCAGGTCGCCGAGTACGAGCGCAAGCGCGGCAACATCGAGGCCGGCGGCACCGCCTTCGCGCTCAGCAAGGAGACCGACGGCGAGCTGAAGTTCCAGCGCAGCTACCCCGGCGGGGCGAGGTACGCCCACATTCTCGGCTACAAGCCGGTCAACCTCGCCGAGACCGGCATCGAGAAGTTCGAGAACGACTTCCTGGCCGGCACCAGCGACGCGCTGATCGCCAACCGGGTCAAGGACATGTTCACCGGTGACCAGTCCGGCGGCGGCAACGTGCTGCTCACGGTCTCCAAGGGCGCCCAGAACACCGCGTTCGAGCAGTTGCGGAACAACCGGGTCGAAGCCGCCAAGGGCGCGGCGATCGCCATCGACCCGCGTACGGGGGCGGTGCAGGCGCTGGTCTCGATGCCCAGCTTCGACCCCAACCCGCTGGTCAGTCACAGCACCAACGAGGCCACGGCCGCGTACAACAAGCTGGAGCAGGACCCGGCGGGTCCGCTGAAGAACCGGGCCCTCGGCGAGGTGCTGCCCCCGGGCTCCACCTTCAAGATCGTGGTGGCCGCCGCGGCGCTGGAGAACGGCGTGGGCCAGCAGACGAGGATCCCGGCCGGGGCCAGTTGGACCCCGCCGACCTCGGGCACGCCGATCCGCAACGCGGCCCCGTCGATCTGCCCCGAGGACGAGGTCACCCTGATCAACGCGGTGACCGAGTCGTGCAACACGGGCTTCGCGCAGATGGGCGTCCGGCTCGGCGCCGACAAGATCAAGGAAAAGGCCCGGCAGTTCGGCTTCGAGCAGGAGGACCTCACCGTCGGTCACCTCAACGAGGCCGGGCACCCGGTGGCGGCGAGCCGGACCGGCAGCATGGAGAACGCCGACGGCGGGGCCGACCCGGCCGCGCTGGCCCAGTCCTCCATCGGGCAGCGCGACGTGCGGATGACCCCGCTCCAGGGCGCCCTGATCGCCGCGTCCGTCGCCAACGACGGCAGCCAGATGCGGCCGTACCTGGTCCGTCAGCTGCTCGCCCCGGACCGCACCACCAGCTACTACACCGCGAAGCCCAGGGAGTTGCGGCAGCCGGTCAGCGGTCAGGTCGCCAAAGACCTGCGGGACATGATGGTCAGCGTGGTCGAGAACGGCTCCGGCACGAACGCGCAGCTCAGGGGCTACACGGTCGGCGGCAAGACCGGCACCGCCCAGTCGGCGCCCGATCGGCCCGACCACGGCTGGTTCATCGGCTTCGCCCTGGACAAGAACGGCACGCCGGTCTCGGCGGTCTGCGTGATGCTGGAGCAGGCCGGCCCGGGCGGCAGCGCCGAGGCGGCCCGGATCGCCGGGCAGATCATGCGCGCCGCCATCGCCGACCCGGGGGGCCGCTGACATGCTGAGCCCGGGGGTGCAGCTCGGCAACCGTTACCGCCTGGACGAGCGGATCGCCAGCGGAGGCATGGGCGACGTCTGGCGCGGCACCGACCAGGTGCTCGGCCGTACGGTCGCCGTCAAGAGCCTGCTCCCCGCGCTGCTCGACGACCCCGACTTCGCCGAGCGCTTCCGGGGCGAGGCCCGCACCATGGCCACGATCAACCACCCCGGCGTGGTCGACGTCTACGACTTCGGCAACGACCAGCAGATCGCGTTCCTGGTCATGGAGTACGTCGAGGGCGACGCGCTGTCCGCCACCCTGGCCCGGGTCGGCCGGCTCACCCCGGCCCGCACGATGGCGCTCGTCGCCCAGGCCGCCGACGCGCTGCACGCGGCGCACGTGAAGGGCATCGTGCACCGGGACGTCAAGCCCGGAAACCTCCTGGTCCGGCCCAACGGCACCCTGGTGCTCACCGACTTCGGCATCGCCCGGTCGGAGCTGGTCGCCCAGCTCACGGCGGCCGGCTCGGTGCTCGGCACCGCCTCGTACATCTCCCCGGAGCAGGCCACCGGCGGGGTCGCCACGCCCGCGTCCGACGTCTACGCGCTCGGCGTGGTGGCCTACCAGTGCCTCGCCGGTCGACGCCCGTTCGAGGGCGACAATCCCCTCGACATCGCCATGCGGCACGTGCGGGAGACGCCCCGCCCGCTGCCGGCGGACATTCCGCCGCAGGTCCGGGCGGTGGTCGAGCGGGCCCTGGCGAAGGACCCGGCGGCACGCTGGCCGAGCGCCGCCACGCTGGCCGGGGTCGCCCGTCAGCTCAAGGCCCAGCTCTCCCAGCAGGCCCGGGCGGCAGGTCAGCCCATCTCCGCCGCCCCGGCGTCGCCGGCGGGCCCGCCCGGCCGCGCCCAGGTGCCGCCGCCGCGTCCGCCGGTGTCGCCGCCGCATCGGCAGCCGAACGTCGCCGCGCAGCCGCCGCGTCCGCCCATGGCGGCGCACCGGCCGCCCGTGGCGAACACCCGGCCGGCCGCCGCGCCGCACCGTCCCACCTCGGTCGCGCCCGCCGCGCCGGTCCAGCATCCGCAGATGGCGCCGACGGGCTACCCGCGCGGCGCGGCGCCAGTGCCGCAGGCCCGGCCGATGCCGTACGCGGGACACGCCGTCCCGCCGGCGCACCAGCCGGGTGGGCAGCGGTCCCGGCCCGGGATGGTGTTCCTCGCCATCCTCGTGGCCGTGCTGGTCCTCGTCTGCTCCGGCGTGATTTCCTACCAGGTGCGGGAAGGCACGAAGTCGAGCGCGGTCACCCCGCCGGCGGTGACGTCCGGCGCGCTGTGGCCCGACGGACGCGACGATCCGACCGGAACGTCGTACCGTCGACAGGAACTGCCCCGGTCGGGCAGCGACGAGACGACGAGCGAAGGACGACAGACGCGATGACAGCGCAGGCCCGCCTGCTCGGTGGCAGGTACCAGGTCGGCGAGCTGCTCGGCTACGGCGGTATGGCCGAGGTGCACCGCGGTCGCGATCTCCGGCTCGGTCGGGACGTCGCGATCAAGATGCTCCGGACCGACCTCGCCCGGGACGCCACCTTCCAGATGCGATTCCGCCGGGAGGCGCAGAACGCGGCGTCCCTCAACCACCCGGCGATCGTCGCCGTCTACGACACCGGCGAGGAGACCGCGCCCACCGGCGAGACGCTGCCGTTCATCGTGATGGAGTTCGTCAACGGACGGACCCTCAAGGAGGTGCTCGGCGTCGAGGGGCGGCTCCAGCCGCGCCGGGCGCTGGAGATCTGCGCCGACATGTGCGCGGCCCTGGAGTTCAGCCACCGGCACGGCATCATCCACCGCGACATCAAGCCCGGCAACGTGATGCTCACCCAGACCGGCCAGGTCAAGGTGATGGACTTCGGCATCGCGCGGGCGCTGGCCAGCGGCGCCACCACCATGACCCAGACGAGCGCGGTCATCGGTACGGCGCAGTACCTCTCGCCGGAGCAGGCGCGCGGCGAGGCGGTTGACGCCCGCTCCGACGTCTACGCCGGCGGCTGCGTCCTCTTCGAGCTGGTCTGCGGGCATCCCCCGTTCGTCGGCGACAGCCCGGTCAGCGTGGCGTACCAGCACGTGCGGGAGGCGCCCCCGACCCCGAGCGACATCAACCCGGACGTGAACCCCGCGGTCGACGCGATCGTGCTCAAGGCGCTGTCGAAGAACCCCCTCAACCGCTACCAGAGCGCCGGCGAGATGCGGGCCGACCTGCTCCGCGCGGCCGCCGGCCGCCCGGTGATGGCGACCCCGGTGCTGCCGCAGGAGGAGACGACGCAGCTCGCTCCGGCCGCCGCCGGCTACGCGGGCGCCCCCGGCGCCCCGCAGACCCGGCAGATGCCGGCCCGGGTCGGCGACCCGCGCCGACGCAAGGCGTCCTCCTGGCTGATCGCGACGTTCGCGGCGGTGGGCGTCCTCGCGGTGATCGCCCTCGCCGCCGCCCTGCTGAGCCAGCGCGACGGCGACGACCTGGCCACGGTCCCCACGGTGACCGGTCTGACCCAGCAGGAGGCGTTCGCCCGGATCCAGCAGGCCAACCTGGTCCCCAAGGAGGGCGACCAGGTCTTCGGCACCTGCCAGAAGGGCCAGGTCGTCAACCAGGACCCGCCCGCCAACTCATCCCTGGAGCCCAACCGCGATGTCGTCGTCCGGGTCTGCGGCGGCGTGGCCACCAAGGCCATCCCGACCGGCCTCGTGGGCTCGACCTTCGACAACGTGGAGGAGCGGCTCAAGAGCGAGGGCTTCAAGGTCAAGAAGGAACTGGATGACAGCCCACAGCAGGAGGGCATCGTCCTGAAGGTGTCTCCGGCCTCGGGCACGAGGGTGCCCGAGAACAGCCAGGTCGTCGTCACCGTCTCCAACGGCAAAGTCGGCAAGGTGCCCAACGTCGTCGGCTCCAGCAAGGACGACGCCGAGGAGGAGCTGGACGAGGCGGGCTACCGGGTCGACGTCAAGCGGGGCCGCGAGGTGCCGCCGGAGGAGGCCGGCCAGGTCACCTCGCAGACCCCGCCGGCCGGGAGCAACCTCGCCAGGGGCAAGACCGTGACGATCGTGGTCACCGTGCCGCAGGCCGAGCCGACGCCCACCGACTCGGCGAGCCCGACGCCCAGCGTCACGCCGACCACCCCCGGTGACGGCGGCGGCGGGGGCTTCCCGCTGCCGACCACCCCGCCGATCCGCCTGCCCGAGCGCTGACCCCACTCGTGAGCGCGGGGGACCCTGCTGGTCAGCGCCCTGCGGACGCCGCCGGTCAGCGGCCTTCCGATGCCGTCGGACGGCGCCCTCCGGTTGCCGGCGACGGGCGGCCGGCGAACGGTGCGGCGGCCCGGGCGAGCCGGTGGCGGCGACGCCTGACCCGCGCGGCGGTCCTGGGCCTGGCGGGGCTGCTCCTGGCCAGTCTCCCCTGGCTCTGGACCACGACCGCCGCCCGCGGCCACCTGTACGGCGAGGCCGACGCGCCCGCCGCCGACGTCGTGATCGTCCTGGGTACGGCGGTGGCGGCGGACCGCCGTCAGCCGGGTGACCGCCTTGCCGGCCGCCTGGAGACCGCCGCCGCGCTCGTGCAGAGCGGGCGGGCCCGGGTGGTCCTCGTGTCGGGCGACGGGGGCGGCACGTCCGGCGACGAGCCGGCGGCGATGACCTCCCACCTGACCGAGCGGCTCGGCGTCGATCCTCGTCGGGTCGTGGCCGACCCGTTCGGCCTGGACACCTACGACACCTGCGCCCGGGCGCGCGACGTGTACGGCGTCGAGCGGGCCCTGATCGTGACCCAGTCCTACCACCTGTCCCGCGCGGTGACGCTGTGCCGGCACCTCGGCCTCGACGTCGACGGGGTGACCGCCCGCTGTGCCGGCTGCGGACCCGTCCTGCTCGTCGGCAAGGCCGTCCGCGACTACTTCGCCAGCGGCAAGGCGGCCTGGGACGCGGTCCGGGGCAGGCCGCCCGCAGTCAGCTCACCCGCAGACCCGGCCGTCGAGGACGCGCTCAAGAGCTGACCGTGAGGTGAGCGGGCGCAAGGATCCGGCCAGTCGGCCCGGGCGCTTTGTGTGGGTGGCATCAGGGCGAGTGGATCGCCGCAGCGGCGACGGGGTGCTCAGGCGGTGGCGAAGGCCGCGCGGCGGCGTGCGTCCACCTCTGCGGCGAGCGCCGGGGCCCGCTCCAGCGCCTCCGGGTGACCGCAGGCGGCGAGCCAGTTCGCCAGCATCAGGTGACCGCCCTCGGTCAGCACCGACTCCGGGTGGAACTGGACGCCCTCGATCGGCAGCGTACGGTGCCGCATCGCCATCACCACCCCGGAACCCGTCCAGCCGGTGACCTCCAGCTCCTCGGGCAGCGTCTCGGGCAGCACGGCGAGCGAGTGGTAGCGGGTGGCGGTGAACGGGTCCGGCAGGCCGGCGAGCACCCCGACGCCGTGGTGGCGCACCTCGGAGGTCTTGCCGTGCAGCAGCTCGGGGGCGCGGGTCACCGTGGCGCCGAAGGCCTCACCGATCGCCTGGTGACCCAGGCAGACGCCGAAGATCGGCAGCTCGCCCGCGTACGCGCGGATGACGTCGAGGCAGATGCCGGCGCGGTCGGGGCTGCCGGGGCCAGGCGAGAGCAGGACGCCGGCCGCGCCGACCCTGCCCACCTCGGCGACCTCGATCTCGTCGTTGCGTCGGACGTCGCAGTCCACGCCGAGCTGACCCAGGTACTGCACGAGGTTGAAGACGAACGAGTCGTAGTTGTCGATCACCAGGACACGCATCAGGGGCTCACTCGTCCGGGGAGGCAGGCGGGGTGTTGTTCTGGTCGGTGTCGTACGGCAACTCGTGCTCGTCGCCGGGCGGGGCGTCGTCGCTCTCCCCGCCGCCCGGCACCGAGTCGCCACCGGGATCGCCGGAATCCTGGGTGACCTGCACGTCGTCGAAGGGCAGCAGGGGCTCGGCCCACGGGAACACCACGTACCAGAGCAGGGCCACCATCGCGCTGGTGATCAGCACGCTGCCGACGAGCTTGCCGGGCAGCCCGAAGGGGAGCTTGCGCCAGATCCAGCCGTACACCGTCAGGCCCCCAGTTCCGCCGGGCGCCCCGCCGACTTCGGCTGGCTGCGCGTCAGCTCGGCGTGGATGATCAGGCGTTGGTAGTTGTCGAACTTCGGGTTGCAGGTGGTCAGGGTGAGCATCGACCTGGTCGGCTTCTGCCCGGGCTTGCCGGGCACGGGCGCCACGACCTCGACCTGGGTGGGCTTGACGATCCGGCTCTGGGTCACCTTGTAGACGTGCCAGTCGGTCTTGCCCTCCACCACGATGGCGTCCCCGTCGTTCAGCTCGTCGAGCCGCCAGAAGGTGGCCCGGTTGCGGTGCCCGGCGACGGAGAAGTTGCCGACCTGGCCCGGCAGGGCGCTGGAGGGGTAGTGGCCCGGCGCGTACCGGATGTCCTTCTGGGTGACGCCCTCGACGACGACCCAGTTCTTGTCGAGCTTGGGGATGTGGAGACCGGCGATGGGCTTGCCCTGCACGGGTGGCTTCGGCTTGGCGGACGCGCTGGCCGACGGCGCCACCGTCGGGTCGCCCTCGGGGCCCCACGCCTGCGCCAGTTGCTGACTGAGGTCGTTCTGGTGGGCGTCGACGATCGCCGACTTCCCCCACACCTCGTAGCCGGCGAAGAGCAGCACCACCAGGCCGAAGGTGATCAGCAGTTCTCCGCTGACCCGGATGCCGGTGCGCAGCCGGGAGCCCAGCGACGGCCGGGTGAGTTCCGAGTAGACGCTCTTGTAGCCCTCACCGGTCTGCTCCGGGCGGAGCTGGACCACCCGCTCGCCCCGGCGTGGCCGGGGCTGCTCGGCGGGAGTGTCGGAGCCCTCCGGCTCGTCCGTCTTCGGAGGACGCGGCACCGCGCCCATCAGGGCGGTCGACTCGACGAGCGCGGCCGGGACGGCCGGCGTACGCCCGGAGACGGCCGGGATCAGGGCGGTGGCCCCGGGATCGACGTCGCGGCCCGGGTCGGCCGGGGAGACCGGGGTCGACGGGCCGTTGGCCGACGCGCCCACCTTCGGGATGAAGGCGGTCGGCGCGTCGGCGGCCGGCCGGCCTTCCCTGGCGGCGGCCCGGTCGACCGGCGGGCGGACGGAGCGCTCGCCGCCGGGACCGGCGGCCCCGGCGGCGCCCGGCAGCCGGAGATCGTCGGACGGCGACGCGGGGTGCGGTGGGGCGGCCGGCCGGACCGCACCGGCACCGGGCCACGGCGACGACTCGCCGGCACCGGGCCGGGCGGACGGGCCGGAATCGGTCGGGCTGGCATGGCGGAGGTCGGCGGGCTCCGGCCGACCGAAGCCCGCAGGGCCGGGCCGGTCGGAGTCGCCGCCACCGCGCCGGCCAAAGTCAGCGGGCCGAGAGCGGTCGAGGTCAGCGGGCCGAGAGCGATCGGCTTCGGCGGGCCCCGGCCGACCGAAGCCGGCAGGACCGGGTCGGTCGAAGTCGCCGCCTCCACGCCGGTCGGAGTCGGCGGGCCGGGAGCGGTCGAAGTCAGCGGGCCGGTCGTAGCCCGAAGGCACTGGGCGGTCGAGGTCGCCGGACCCGCGCCGGTCGAAGCCGGACCCATGCCGGTCGAAGCCGGACCCGCGCCGGTCGGAGTCGGCAGGCTGCGGGCGGCCGAAGTCCGTGGTCTCCTGGCGGCCGAAGTCGGCAGGACCAGAGCGACCGGGCTCGACAGGGCCGACGCGGCTGGGGTCGGCAGGGCCGCGCCGGTCGGAGTCGGCGGAGCCGGTCCGCCCGAAGTTGGCGGGCCAGGGGCGGCCGTGGTCCGCCGGACCGGGACGGCCGGGCTCGGTGGGCTGGGCGGGGCTGCCGGCGGAGCGGCTCTGGTCGGCGCTCGGCGGGAAATGGCCGAGGTTCGCGGGACGGCCGGGCCCCGGTGCCGGGCGGGTCGGGTCGGGCGCGGCGCGCGACCATCCGGCGGAGGGGCCGGCAGGCGCACGAGCGTCGCCGGCGGCCGGGTCGGGCCCGTGGGGCGGACGGGGAGTCGGGGAGCGGGGCGGGAGCGTGGGCTCCGGCCAGGCGCCGGCCGGGGCCGGGCGGGCCGGGGCGGGCCCGGGCCGGTCGACCTTGGGTAAAAAGGCGGTCGGCCCGTCGTCCTGGTCGCGGTGACGGCCGTCGCGGTCCTCGGGCCGGTCGTCCGGTACGCGGTTCACCTGGGCACCGTCGCCGAGCGCAGCGTGGTCGAGTCCTCGAACGCCGGCACGGTCACCGAGGAGACGGTCTCCTTGTAACCGAGCTTGTAGTCGTCGACCAGGTCCCTGAACAACCGGACTCCCTGTGAGTCGGCGAGGGCCCGCTGCAGGGCAGCCGGATCGCCGATTGCTACGATCTTGAATGGTGGGGAGTACACCCGGCCGTGCAGCAGCAGGGTGTTACCCACGCAGCGTACCGCGCTGGTCGACAGCACGCGGACGTTCATGATGGACATGGCCTCGGCGCCTCCCGCCCAGAGGGCGTTCACCACCGCCTGCACGTCCCCCTGGTGGACGACCAGGTCGTCGTTGGTGGCCCCGGCGGGCAGCGTGCCGTCGTTGCGCCGGGGCGCGTCGTCGAGTTCCACCGTCACCCCGGAGCCGGCGAGCGCGGTGAAGCCGGCGTCCGCCCGGCTGGCGGCGGCCCGGTCCTGCTGTTCCTTGATCGGGCCGTCGGAGCTCGCCAGGGCGCTGGTACGGCCCTCGACCTCGTCGCGCAGGTCGGACGCCCGCCGTTCGCTGGCCGCCACTTCCGCGCGCCGGTCCTCGATCAACTGGTTGAGCTGGGGTCGGCGGTCCTCGCGCAGGGCGGTGCCGCCTGCGGTGGTCGCCGTGGTGGTGAAGAGCAGCCCGGCCGCGGCGGCGATCAGCGGCACCCCGATCGACCAGCCCGGTCGTCGCTGCCGTGGGCGTCGAGGCAGCAGCCCGGCGACCGCCCGCCGGAGCACCTTCTGCCAGGAGGCCGCGCCGGATGTGTACTCCACCGAGCGTTCCTTCCCCGTCGTCTGGTTCAGCCCGCGGAGGCGCGAGCCGCCGCGGCGACCCGAACAGTCCCGCCTATTTCGGTCACTCCGTGCACTGGCCTCGCCCCATTCGTGGATTGGACGGGCCTTCGGGACTACGCTAGCTGTCGAACATTATTGGCCATGGACCGTCGCCCCCGCGCCCGGTTGTCAGGCCGGACGAGGTCGTAACCCCTCTGGAGAGCGTCGTGCCCAAGTCTCAGGTTCGCAAGAAGAAGGTGTACACCCCGCCGACGGATGTCCGTCCGACGGCGACGGCGGCGACGCGCAAGCCTAGCCCGGTGTGGCTCCCGGTCTCGGCGGTCGCCCTCATCGTCTTCGGCATCGGCTGGCTGGTGATCTACTACCTCTCCGAGCAGGAGTACCCGGTCATGTCGTGGGGTTACTGGAACCTCGCGGTGGGCTTCGGCGCGATGGTCGCCTCGCTGATCCTGCTATCCCGCTGGCGCTGAGCGTCCCGCTCTCCCGCCGGCGCTGAGCGCCGCACCCCGCCGCCGGACCGGCGGCGGGGTCGTCGGGGCGCGGTCAGCCCCGCCGTCGGCGCCGGCCGGCTCCGGGCCGGTGGCGTGGCAATCCACGTCACTCGGTGGAGCCCCTACCCGGCGGTTGGGGTGTCTTCGCCCTAAGGTGTGCGCAGGGCGGCGCGGCCCGGTGCGAGATGACTCACGTTACTCCTGGGTAACCTTGCGCGTAGGCTGCACTGCATGACCGAGCGGAGCGAGGTCATCGACCGGTCCGGTCGAGGGTGCGGCAGCTGTTGCTCGCCGGTCGTGCCCGGACCCGGGCACCGGTCGCCGAGCCGCTCGACAGGCAGCAGACCGGGAGGCCAACTCGATGGGCAGCGTCCAGATCGTCACCACGATCCTCGCGTTCGCCATCACCGCCGTGGCGGTGTGGCTTGCGGTACGCGCGGTCATGAAGATGGTGGCCGTCATCCGGCTGGGTCAGCCGGACCCGACCCGCTTCGGTGACACGGGCACCCGCACGAAGACGATGCTGGCCGAGACCGCCGGCCACACCCGCATGCTCCGCTGGAGCGTGGTGGGTGCGGCGCACTGGTTCGTGATGGTCGGCTTCATCGTGCTGTCGCTGCTGGTGCTGGAGGCGTACTTCGAGGTCGTCTCCCCGACCGGCGGGCTGCCGCTGGTCGGCAACTGGGCGATCTACGGGCTGGTCACCGAGTGGCTCGCGATCCTGGGCATCGTCAGCATCCTGGTGCTGATCGCGATCCGGCTCCGCAACCGTCCCACCCGGCCGGGCGGCAAGTCCCGGTTCACCGGCTCGACCATGTGGCAGGGCTACTTCGTCGAGGGCATCATCCTCGCCGTACTGATCATGGGCTTCGTCATCCGGGGCTTCAAGGTCGCCACCGACCACTTCGAGTACCCGGTCTGGGCCGCCCCGCTCAGCCACGCCGTCGGCGGCCTGCTGCCGAACTGGGCGGCCGGCGTCAGCGTCGCCGCGCTCGTCAAGATCGTCATCTCGATGACCTGGCTCATCGTGATCTCGCTGAACGTCACCATGGGCGTCGCCTGGCACCGCTTCCTGGCCTTCTTCAACATCTTCTTCAAGCGCGACCCGGGCGCCAACGTCTCCGGCCTCGGCGCGCTGCGCCCCATGACGAGCCAGGGCAAGCCGCTGGACTTCGAGGAGGCGGACCCGGAGAAGGACCAGTTCGGGGTCGCCCAGGTCGAGCAGTTCACCTGGAAGGGCCTGCTGGACTTCAGCACCTGCACCGAGTGCGGCCGCTGCCAGTCGCAGTGCCCGGCCTGGAACACCGGCAAGCCGCTGTCGCCGAAGCTGCTGGTGCTCAGCCTGCGCGACCACGCGTACGCGAAGGCGCCGTACCTGCTGGCCGGCGGCGGCAAGGACCTGACCGGCGAGGAGAAGGCCACCGCTGCCCAGCTCGCCCACATGGACGTCCTCGCGCTCGCCGAGGCCGAGAAGCCGCTGATCGGCACCGCCGAGGAAGGCGGCATCATCGACCCGGACGTGCTCTGGTCCTGCACCACCTGCGGTGCCTGCGTCGAGCAGTGCCCGGTCGACATCGAGCACGTCGACCACATCGTCGACATGCGCCGCTACCAGGTGCTCATCGAGTCGAGCTTCCCGTCGGAGGCCGGCGTGATGCTGCGCAACCTGGAGAACAAGGGCAACCCGTGGGGCGCCCCGCAGAACACCCGCGAGGACTGGACCAAGGGCCTGGACTTCGAGGTGCCGCGGGTCGGCGAGGTCGACGACTTCGAGTACCTCTTCTGGGTCGGCTGCGCCGGCGCGTTCGAGGACCGGGCCAAGAAGACCACCCGGGCGGTCGCCACGCTGCTCAACGAGGCGGGCGTGAAGTTCGCGATCCTCGGTGAGGGCGAGACCTGCTCCGGCGACCCCGCCCGCCGCATCGGCAACGAGTTCGTCTTCCAGATGCTCGCCCAGCAGAACGTCGAGACCCTCAACGAGGCGTTCGAGGGCCGGGAGAAGAGCAAGCGGAAGATCGTCGCGACCTGCCCGCACTGCTTCAACACCCTCGGCAACGAGTACGGCCAGCTCGGCGGCGAGTTCGAGGTGGTCCACCACACCCAGCTCCTGGCGCACCTGGTCGCCACCGGCAAGCTCACCCCGGTGCAGCCGGTCGACGGCGGCGTGACCTACCACGACCCCTGCTACCTGGGCCGGCACAACCGGGTCTTCGCCCCGCCGCGTGAGGTGCTCGGCAGTGCCATCGCCGGCGGGGACGGCGCGAGCGGCGACGGCGGCCTCATCGAGATGCCGCGCAACAGCGAGCGCTCCTTCTGCTGCGGCGCCGGCGGTGCCCGGATGTGGATGGAGGAGAAGATCGGCAAGCGGATCAACGTGGACCGGGTCGAGGAGGCCATGTCCACCGGGGCGAAGACGGTCGCCGTCGGCTGCCCGTTCTGCTCGACGATGCTCAACGACGGGGTGAACGGCAAGGGCGCCGGCGAGCAGGTCGAGGTCGTCGACGTGGCCAGCGTGCTGCTCCGCTCCGTCAAGCCCGAGCAGGCGCCGGGCGACACCGAGCGGGCGCCGGTGGCCGGCTGACGCGTACCCCCTGCGACGCCCGACGGCGGCGACACCTCCCCGGTGTCGCCGCCGTCGTCGTTCAGGAGGTCGTGGTGATGATCGTGGTGGTGACGGCCGTGGTGGTCGTGATCAGGATGACCGCCTGGATCTCCTCGATCGCCTTCCTCGTGGCGGCGGACGCCCAGTCCCCGGCGGCGATCTCGGTCAGCCGGCGCTTGACGTGCTCCTTCGGCAGCTCCGCGAAGAGCTTGCGGTCCAGGCCGACGGCCCGGGCGAGGCCGATGAGCGCGGCCGTCCGCCCGTCCACCGGGCCGTCCGCGGCCACGGCGGCGACCATCCGCTGCCGGGCCTGCGTCTCCACCGCCGGCTCCGCGCCGGTGGTGGACGGATAGCGGGTACGCGGGAAGACCCACAGCACCTTGTCCGAGTCGCGGCGCAGCACGCCGGCGGTGACCAGCCCGTCCAGCACCTGTTCGGGCAGGTCCTTGGCGAGCCGGCTGATCCAGTCCTTCGGCTTGTGCCGCTTCGGCTCGGTGGCGATCCGGGTCAGCGCGTCGTCGAGCTGCCGCTGCCCGACGGGGGTCGGGTCGGTCACCACGAGCCGGTCGTCGGCGACCTCGACCCGACCGGCGAGCGTCAGCTCCAGCAGCAGGGCGCCGGCCAGGCCGTAGTCGAGCGTGGGACGGCCGAGCTGGTTGACGCCCGCGTCGTCGTAGCCGAGCAGGGCGAGTTCGTGGGCGAGCGTGAGCGGGGCCATGCACCTGACGGTAGCCGGGGCCGGCGAGCCCGGCAGATCTTCCGCCCGTGACCGGGGCCGCCGCCCGTGCGAGAATCTCGCCGAGGTGAGACGACCATCGATGGCCTGCTGCTGACCACGCTGCTGCCCCTGGTCGGCTTCGTGCTGCTGACCGGCGGCAACGCGTTCTTCGTCGCGGCCGAGTTCGCCCTGGTCACGGTGGACCGCCCCGAGATCGAGCAGCGGGCGACCGCGGGCGACGGCCGGGCCGCGACCGTACGCCGGGCGCTGCGGGAGCTCTCCTTCCAGCTCTCCGGGGCGCAGCTCGGCATCACCCTCACCGCGCTGCTCACGGGCTACCTGGCCGAGCCCGCCCTGGCCCGCCTCTTCACCCCGCTGCTGCGGCCGGTCGCCGGGGACGCCGCCGGCCGGTTCACCCCGTTCCTCGCCCTGGCCCTGGCCACCCTGCTCTCCATGCTCTTCGGCGAACTGGTGCCGAAGAACCTCGCGCTGGCCCGGCCGATGCCCACCGCCCTCGCGACCGCCGGCCCGATGCGTGCCTTCTCCCGCGCCTTCGGCTGGCTGATCCGGGCGCTGAACGACTCGGCGAACCGCCTGGTCCGGCTGCTGGGCGTGGAGCCGCAGGAGGAGCTGGCCAGCGCCCGCTCGCCGGAGGAGCTGGGGCTGCTGGCGGCCATCTCGGCGCGGGCCGGGGCGCTGCCGCCGGACACCGCCATGCTGCTGCGCCGGACCATCCGGTTCGGCGACAAGCGGGCCGCCGAGGCGATGACCCCGCGGGTCGACGTGGTCGCGCTGCGGGCCACCGCCACCGTGGCGGAGCTGCTGGCGCTGTCCCGCCGGACCGGGCGGACCCGGTTCCCGGTGTACGAGGAGACCCTCGACCTGGTGACCGGCGTCGCCGGGGTGCCGGACGCGCTGGGCGTGCCGCTGGCCCTGCGCGGCTCGACCACGGTCGGGTCGGTGGCCCGCGAACCGGTGTACGTGCCGGAGAGCCTGGACCTCGACGGCGTACTGGCCGCGCTCGGCAGCGCGGGTGCCGACCTCGCCATCGTCGTCGACGAGTACGGCGGCACCGACGGCGTGGTCACCACGGAGGACCTCGTGGAGGAGCTGGTCGGGGAGATCGCCGACGAGTTCGACCCGGCCGCGGTGGACGACGTCGGCGCGGTCGGGCTGAGGGTGCCGGGCGGGGAGCGGACGGTCCTCGTCGACGGGGTGCTGCGCTCGGACGAGCTGGCGGAGCAGACCGGCTTCCGGCTGCCCGAGGGGCCGTACGAGACGCTCGCCGGGTTCCTGATGGCCCGGCTGGGCCACATCCCGCTCGCGGGCGAGACGGTCGACGAGTCGGGCTTCGAGTTCACCGTCGTGGAGGTCGAGCGGCACCGGATCGAGCAGGTCCGGGTGCTCCGTCCCGAGGAGCCGGACGGCGATGCCTGAGCTGCTGGTCACCGTCGCGCTGCTGCTCGGCAACGCGTTCTTCGTGGGCAGCGAGTTCGCGCTGATCGCGTCCCGGCGCACGGTGGTCGAGCCGTTGGCGGCCGGCTCGAAGCGGGCCCGCTGGGCGTTGTCGGCGATGAACCAGATCCCGTTGATGATCGCCGGGGCGCAGCTCGGCATCACCGTCTGCTCGCTGGGGCTGGGCGCGATCGCCGAGCCCGCCCTCGCGCACCTGCTGGAGCCGGCGTTCCGCGCGGCGCGGCTGCCGGAGGGAGTGGTCCACCCGGTGGCCTTCGTGCTCGCCCTCGGGGTGGTGGTCTTCCTGCACACCGTGGTCGGCGAGATGGTGCCGAAGAACATCACCCTGGCCGGGCCGGAGCCGTCGGCGCTCTGGCTGGGGCCGGCGATGCTGGCGTTCTGCCTGGCCACCAAGCCGCTGCTGGTGGCGATGAAGTGGGCGTCGCGCCGGGTGCTGGGACTGTGGCGGGTCGAGGCGACCGAGGCCGTGAAGACGGTCTTCACCGCCGAGGAGCTGGCCGGGCTGGTGTCGCAGGCGCGTACGGAGGGGCTGCTCGACGCGGAGGAGCACGCCCGGATCACCGGTGCGCTCGCGTTGCACAGCCGGACGGCCGCCGACGCCCTGCAACCGTGGTCCACGGTGAACACCGTGGCCGAGGACGTCTCGCCCGCCTCGCTGGAGGTGCTGGCCACCCTGACGGGCCGGTCCCGCTTCCCGGTGGTGCAGCGGCACACCCGCCGGGTGCTCGGCTTCGTGCACGTCAAGGACGTGCTCGGGTACGCGGGCGCGAGCCGGCGGGCCCCCGTGCCGGCGGACGTCTACCGGCCGTTGGCGGTGGTGCCGCCGGACCGTACGCTCGCCGACCTGTTGCTGTCGATGCGCCGGGAGCGGCGGCACATGGTGCTGGTCAGCGACGGTCGCCGCCCCCTCGGTGTGGTCACGCTCGACGACGTGTTGACCGCTATCGTTGGCAGGCGGGCCGACACCCTTGGTACGCAAGCGGTTGCGCAGGCGTGAAGTGGCCCTCGATCGCCTTGATTCCGCTGCCGGCCTTCCCTAATGTTGGGCACCGGCCGCTGTGGGTCGTCTGTCTCGCCCCTCTTCCCTCGCGCGAGGCGCCAAGCGGCCGGGTTGCAAAAGGAGTCGGTGCCGGTGGCAACCATGCCCCCTCATCGTCACGCACCGGGACGGTCTGCTCGTCCGGGTGGCCTGCGCAGGGTCGCCCACCGTCTGCTCACCCTGGTCGCCGCGGCGGCGGTCGGCGCCGGCATGCTGGCCGCGCCCGCCCACGCCGAGCCCTCGGTCGACGAGATCGAGGCCGCGATCGACCAGAAGTGGGAGCAGCTCGAGCCCACCATCGAGCAGTACAACAAGGTGCGGGCGCAGCTGAAGGTCAACCGCAAGAAGTCGGAGGACCTGCAGAAGAAGATCCAGCCGTTGGCGCTGGAGAGCGAGCTGGCGATGGACCGGGTCGGCGATCTCGCCTCCCGTTACTACATCTCCGGCCCGTCCCACGACATCGGCGCGCTGCTGGTCAGCGCCAAGCCCGACACGCTGACCGAGCAGCTGACGCTGCTGGACCGGCTGGCCGCCCAGGAGCGCAAGCAGCTCGAAGGCGTTACCCGGGTCCGCCAGAAGTACGACGCGGAGAAGCAGAAGCTCGACACGCTGATCGTGTCGCAGACGAAGCAGCAGAACGACCTGGCTGCCAAGAAGAAGCAGATCGACGCCGACATCAAGAAGCTCGAGGCGTCGCTGCCGGTCACGACCGTCAAGACGGAGAAGTGCCCGACCATCAACGGCGTGGTCAGCGACGCGGCCCGCACCGCGATCCGGACCGCCTGCGCGCAGGTCGGCGACCCGTACGTCTGGGGTGCCACCGGCCCGAACTCGTTCGACTGCTCCGGTCTCACCCAGTACGCCTACAAGGCGGCGGGGATCCACCTGACGCACTTCACGGGTGCGCAGTGGAACGAGGGCAAGGCCATCCCGCGTTCCGAGGCGCGCCCGGGTGACCTGGTCTTCTTCTTCAGCGACCTGCACCACGTCGGCCTCTACCTCGGCAACGACAAGATGGTGCACGCGCCCCGGGCCGGCAAACCGGTCAACGTCTCCAGCATCAACACGATGCCGGTGGCCGGGTTCCGCAGGCCCGGCTGAGCCCCGGTACCGCCCAGCAAGGCAACGACGAGAGCCCCCGGTCGATCCGACCGGGGGCTCTCGTCATACGGGTGGATCAGCGGGGCGCGCCCAGCGGGGAGGGCACCAGGTTCACGTCGTCCAGGTTGACGTACATGATCCGGTGACCGAACTGGACCTGCACGTACCTGTTGTCGCCCCGGACGACCGTCTGGTCGTGGGGGGCGGAGCCGTCGAACGTGGTGGCCCGGTAGTACTCGCCGGGGAGCAGGTTGCCGACGGCGTACCGCTGGCCGGCCGAGAGCGTGTACTGCAACGGCGAGATCGCCTGGTACGGCACGCCCTCGGGGTAGGCGGCCTGCTCCGGGTAGGCCCGGCCGTACACCGGGATGGTGGCCTTACCGGCCTTCGGGGTCACCACGAACCCGACGGTCCACTTCGCCGTCGGCTTGGCGGCCGGGTTGTGGAACCACCCCTTCTGGCCGAGGTACCAGATCGCGGTCCAGTCGCCCTGCACCTCGGCCAGCGCGTACGTCTGGCCGGCCGAGACCCGGGCCCCGTGGTCGGAGACGTACGTGGTGTTCGGGGTGCCGTCGGGCCGCAGCGCGATGTCGTTGACCAGCGGCGCGTCGTGGCTCGGCGCGTTGTGCAGGAACAGCGCGGAGGAGCCGCGCAGCGGGCAGGGGGCCGTCGCCGGGGGCGGGTTCGGCACGCCCGGAGGCTGCCGGTTGCAGCCGGTGAACGGCGGCTGGTTGGTGGCGAAGTCCGGGTCGATGGTGACCAGCCCGGTGCGGTGCGTGCCGGTCGACTTGAACGGCGCCTTGAGCAGGTCGAAGTAGTGCGACCAGTTCCAGTACGGCCCCGGGTCCCAGTGCATGCCGCGCACGTTCGCGGCGACGGTGCCGGGGACGTTGTCGTGCCCGATGATGTGGTTGCGGTCCAGCGGGATGTTGTACGCCCGCGCCAGGTGGCGGACCAGCTTGGCGGAGGTGCGGTACATCGCCTCGGTGTACCAGGTGCCGTGCCCGGCGAAGCCCTCGTGTTCGAGGCCGATGGACTTGGCGTTCACGTACCAGTTGCCAGCGTGCCAGCCGACGTTCTTGGTCTTGATGTGCTGGGCGATGTGCCCGTCCACCGAGCGCAGGGTGTAGTGCCAACCAACCCGCTTCGGGTCCTTGACCAGGTTGACGCTGGGGCCGAAGTAGCCCTCGGTGTCGTGGATGACGATGTACTCGATCTTCTGCTGGGTGGGACGGTTCCCCAGGTCGTGGTTGCCGTAGTCGCCCAGGGTGGGGCCGTAGTTCTCGTACGGCGCCGGGATCCACTCGCAGGAGATGTCGTCCGGGCACTCCAGCCCGTCCGGCCGGGCGAGCTTGCGCAGGCGCAGCCGGTCCAGCCAGGAGCGGTCCGGCTGGACCGCCTGGCCGGCCAGCGTGACCCGCTGCCCGTCGTCGGTCACCCGGCTGTCGCCCGTGGCGATGGTGGCGTACACCTCGTTGGCGAAGGCCGCCGCGGCGTCGGCGCTGTCCGCGCCGGAGTACCGGGCCACCGCGCCGTACCAGGCCGCCGGGTCGGTGCCGGCGCCGACCGGGGCACCGATCTCCTTCTGGTACGCGGCCAGCAGCGCCGCGCCGCCCCGGATGTTCGCCGTGACGTCCGTCCGCAGCGACTCCTCGCTGGCGCCGGTCAGCCCGGCGGCGGCGTCGACGGTCCGCAGCGCGGCCTCGGCGGGAGGTGACGCGGCAGGCGGCTCGTGGGCCTCGGCCAGGGACGGGCGGGAGTCGTCGCCGCGCGGGTCCTCGGTGCCCTCGTCGTGGTGCGTGCCGCCGGCGAGGGCGGCGACGTGCTCGGCGTCGGTGAGGTGCATCGGTCCGTAGCCGCCGCTGGTGCTCGGCGTGCCGGCGTTGGTGTCCCAGCGGGACTGCAGGTAGGAGACCCCGAGCAGGACGCTCTCCGGTACGCCGTACTCGGCGGCCGCGGCGGCGTACTGCTGCTGCCGGTCGGTCACCGGCGCTGCCGCGGCGGCGGACCCGGCGGCGGTGAGCGGCGTCGCCGCCATGGCGGCGGCCACGGCGGCGGCCAGCAGGACGCGTCTGCTCCTCGATGTCGCTGACAGGTGCATCAGACCCCCAGTTCGGACGGGCAAAGGTGGGGTCACCTTCGCCCCACCCGCCGCCTCTGGTCAATACCTTTCCGTCAGACACTTCAGAAGGAAGGAAATCTTCGTCGCCCGGGTTGCGGATCCGGCCCGACCCGGGTGGGTACGGAGTGTCACTGCCCGTAGGGTTGCGGATCGATAACGGTCGTCTCTACTCTGGTCATTCGTCGGCCGGTGACATTCCGTCCAACCAGGGCGGTGACGGTCCGACACCGCCGAGTCGCTCCCGAGCGAGCCGGGGACCCAGGTTCCCCGGGGTGAATCCGCAGTCCTGCGGTAGGGCGCCCCTTCCCGCCCGAACCCGTCAGCTAACCCGGTAGGCGGTACGGAAGAAGGAGTACGAAGCCCGGTGGCACACCATGCCCCGCGGCCACCGTCGGCCCGGTCGGCCCTCGCCGACCCGGTGACGGCTGCGCCGCGTCCACGCTGGTACCGCTGCACCACCGCCCTCGCCGCCCTGGCCGCGTTCGCCGTCGTCCTGACCGGCGGCGCCACGGCGGCCCACGCCGAACCGACGGTCGCCGAGATCGAGCGGCAGATCGACGAGGACTGGAACAAGCTCGAACCGATCATCGAACGGCACAACGCCACCAGACAGGACCTGGCTGCCAGGCGGAAGCAGGCCGACGCGCTCGCCGCGCAGATCGGGCCGCTGGAGAAGCAGGTCGACCAGGCGATGGAGAAGGTCGGCGCGCTGGCGGCCCGCGCCTACAAGGGCGAGAACGTCTCCGCCGTCAACGCCCTGCTGGGCAGCCGCTCACCGAGCGAGATGATCGGGCAGCTCGAACTGCTCGACCAGTTCGCCCAGCACCAGCAGCAGGACGTACGGCAGGTCGCCGAGCTGCGCGACCGGCTGGCCGCCAAGAAGGCGCCGCTGGACGAGATGGTCGTCCAGCTCAGCCGCACCGAGGCCCAGCTCGCGGCGAAGAAGAAGCAGATCAACGCCGAGATCGACCGGTTGCAGAAGCTGCGGCTGCGGGTCTACGGCAACGGCGGCGGCGGGCCGCTGCGTCCCGCCCCCTGCCCGGCCGGCTATCCCGGCGGCCCGGCCGGCACCGCCGTGAAGTTCGCCTGCGCGCAGATCGGCAAGCCCTACGTCTGGGGCGCCGAGGGGCCGAACTCGTACGACTGCTCCGGGCTGATGCTCGCCGCGTGGGCGAAGGCGGGGGTGTCGCTGCCGCACAACGCCGCACAGCAACGGCGGGCCACCGCGACCGTCAGCCGGGGCGAGCTGCGCCCGGGTGACCTCGTCTTCTACTACAGCGACCTGCACCACGTCGGCATGTACGTCGGCGGGGGCTGGGTGGTGCACGCCTCCCGCGCCGGGGTGCCGATCAAGATGAAGAAGGTCGACGACGGCCCGATCCACAGCTACGGCCGCCCCGGCTGAGGTGTAAGGAAGGGCACCTTCCTAACGGATTCGGTAGAGGAAGGTGCCCTTCCTAACGCACCGCCGCCGGGTCAGCGGGTGGGCCAGGTGCGCCAGTGCTGCCAGGAGCGGCTCGGGGTCGGGCCGCGCTGCCCCTGGTAGCGCGAGCCGTAGACGGCCGAGCCGTACGGGTGCTGCGCCGGCGACGAGAGCCGGAAGATGCAGAGCTGGCCGATTTTCATGCCCGGCCAGAGGGTGATCGGCAGGTTGGCGACGTTGGACAGTTCGAGGGTCACGTGACCGGAGAAGCCCGGGTCGATGAAGCCCGCCGTGGAGTGGGTGAGCAGGCCGAGTCGGCCCAGTGAGCTCTTCCCCTCCAGGCGGCCGGCGAGCTGGTCGCCGAGCGTGATCACCTCCAGCGTCGAGGCGAGCACGAACTCGCCCGGGTGCAGCACGTACGGCTCGCCCTCGGGCACCTCGACCATCGACGTGAGGTCGTCCTGCTGCTGCGCGGGGTCGATGTGGGTGTAGAGGTGGTTGTTGAAGACCCGGAAGAGCTTGTCCAGGCGTACGTCGATGCTGGACGGTTGCACCAGCGCGGGCTCGAACGGCTCCAGCGCGAGCGTTCCCGCCTCGATCTCGGAGGCCAGGTCGCGGTCGGAGAGCAGCATCCGCACACCTTAGCGACCGACACGCGTGACCTGCGTGTCGGAGTGCATCTTCGTACAATTGTTCGATAGAATGCCGGCATGGCTTCCTGGTCCGAATTCGCCGCCGACGAGCCCCGCCTCGCCGACGGGATCCGCCTCCTCATGCAGCAGTACGGGCCGGGCTTCGGCTACCTGGCCACCGTCCGCGCCGACGGCGGTCCCCGGGTGCACCCGGTCTCCCCGGTGATCACCGACGAGGGGCTCTTCTGCTTCGTCGTCGACTCGCCCAAGCGGCGCGACCTGGAGCGCGACGGCCGCTACGCGCTGCATTCGTTCCCGCCCGAGGAGAGCGACGACGAAGCCTACGTCGCCGGCCACGCCCGCCCGGTGACCGACCCGGCGCGGGTCGCCCGGCTGGCCCGCAGCCACCGGGCCGCGCCGCAGGTCGACTGGCGGGTCTTCGAGTTCACCGTCGACGTGGCGATGCTGGCCCGTCGCGAGTCCGGCGTCGCGGGCGGCGCCAGCGAGTGGCACGGCCGGCCCGCCGTCCAGGTGTGGCTCGACCCCCGCGCGGCCGCCGCCGGCACCGCGCTGGTGCCCGAGACCCGGTCGGGGCGCGTCGGCGACCACGCCGCCCGCCCCGCCGCCTGAGACGCGGTGCGGCGCCCCGGGCCGTCCCCCTCCGGGGCGCCGCACCGTGACCACCGCCCGGCCCCCGCGTGCACGGCCGCACAGACGCCGGTGCCGGCCCCGTCGAGCGAGGCCGGCACCGGTCGAGTCGTACGGCGGAACTACGCCGCGCGGTACGCGTTCCAGGCGGTCAGCATGCGGCTGGCCTGCCCGGCGGTGAACTGGTGCATGCAGGAGTCGTACGTGTAGTCCATGAAGTTGGTAATCGGGTCGGTGCCCGGGGCGGTGCAGGTGTCCCGCCCGGTCGGGCACTGGTAGGCCGGGGATGCCTCGGCCGCCGTGTCGCTGACGCTGTCACCCGAACCGGAGCAGCCGCCCTGGAAGGTGTGGTAGAGGTTCAGCCAGTGGCCGACCTCGTGGGTGCCCGTGTCGCCCTGGTTGTAGTTGGTGGCGGTGCCGCCCGGCAGCGACTCGCTCAGCACGACGACGCCGTCCATGCTGTTGAGCTTGCGGGTCGGGAAGGTCGCCCAGCCGAGCAGGCTGTCGCTCAGCTCGCCCAGGTAGATGTTGAGGGTGTTCTTGCCGCCCGTACGCAGCGAGGTCTTCATCGACCGCTCCGCCGACGAGCCCTGCACGATCGGGTACCAGGACGGGTTCGTCACCCGGTTGATCTTCTGAAGCTGGAAGCTGAACGCGGTGGACGCGCCGCCGGTCGCCCCGCTGAACGACTGGTTCAGCACGTTGATCTGGGAGTTGACCATCGAGTCGGGGATGTTGCCGCCGGCCCGGGTGCTGTTCTCCTGGATCACGTGCACCACCACCGGGATGGTGACGGCGGCGGCCATCGTGGAGGCGCCGGCGCCGGCACGGAACCGGGCCCGCTCGCGCAGCGCGGCGGCCATGTCGGCCTCGCGCTCGCGGGTCTCCGCGAGGGTCAGCTCGTTCGGCTCGTGCTCGGCACCGCTGCCCGGCTTGACGCGGGCGTCCGAGTGGACGTCGGCCGGCTCGACGCAGACCTCGGTCGGGGCGGCGGAGAAGGCCGAAGCGGCCGGTACGACACCCACGGCGGCGGTGCTGAGCAGCAGCGCGAGGGTCGTCGACGCGACGCCGGCCGTACGCCGGGTCAGCAGGTTGGGACGGAGTCCCATGGGCCCACCTCTTTCTGGCGGCGCGACAGGGGGTATGTCACGCCGTGACTGGAACGTTGGGCAGACGTTACAACCCATCGATGAATTTGAGAATGGCCATATGTTGGCGCGGTGGAATTTTCCTGGCAGCGGCTGGGCGCGCATCGACGTTGCTTGACGCGGGACGCGATTCGCGGTCCGGATCGGGACCACGGCGCGCGGATCGGGTACGTCGGGCCACGCGGCGGGCGGTGGCGTGAACGAGGGTGGCGAGGTGCGCGGTGGCGTGACTGCGGGTGGCGGATTGTCGTGAGTAGGTGGTGGCGTGGCTGGTGTGGCGGGCGGTGGCACGGCGCGATCTTGGTAAGTTCAGGCCCTTCCGAGGGCCGTTAGCTGCCAAGATCGCGGCGCCGGTGGTGTCGGAGGGGTACCTGGGTGCACCGGCGTGACGACTCAGGTACAGTGGTGCCGCCTGCGGGTGTAGTTCAATGGCAGAACATCAGCTTCCCAAGCTGACAGTGCGGGTTCGATTCCCGTCACCCGCTCCATGCACGAAGGCCCTGGTGAGGACGCGAGTCCCGAGCCAGGGCCTTCGAGGTTTCAAGGTCAACGATCATGCGCCGTGCCATTGGCGTGCCATTAGCCCTGCCCGCCGCCGGTCCCGTCCAGGTCGGTCGGCCGCTTCTTGCCCTTCTTCCCGCCGGCCTTCTTCCCGCTCTTGTCCTTGCCGCCGGTTGCCTTCCTGGCCTTCTTCCGGTCCGCGCGCACCGCCTCGTGCAGCGCCTGGGCGATGGCGCGGTCAGCTTCCGCCGTCGCGTGCTGATAGATCAACGCGGCCTGTGGCGAGTCGTGCCCCATCCGGGCCATCAGGTCCCGGGTGCTGGCCCCGGTCTGGGCGGCGAGGGTGTTCCCGGTGTGCCGGAGGTCGTGGAAGTGCAGGTTCGGCTGACCGATCCGGGAGACGTTCGCCTTCCAGGCGATGAGCTTGTTGAGGTTGCCCCGCCAGATCGGGCGCCCGCTCTCGGTGGTGAACACGAACGCGTCCGGGTTGTCGTCGACCTCAGCGGCCAGGTGGTCACGGACGACCTCGACGACCGCCGGGGGCAGGGTGATCGTGCGCCGGCCGGCCCGGGATTTCGGCGGCCCGAGCACCAGGCCGATCCCGCGCTGCTCGGTGTACGCCTGCCGTACCCGGATCGTGCCCGCCACGGTGTCGACGTCCTGCCGTTGCAGTGCGGCAACCTCCCCCCAGCGCAGACAGCCGAAGGTGGTAACGAGGACCAGGGCGCGGTACCGGGGCGGCACGATGTCCGCCAGCTTGAAGACCTGGGCGAGCGTGAGCACCGGCCGTTCCGCAGGCTTCTCCTGATCCGCGCCCGGGATGCGGCACGGGTTACGGGGCAGGATCGCGTCTTCCTTGACCGCAGTCATCAGCACCGCCCGCAGCAGCCGGTACGCCTTGGCCGCCATGCTCACCGAGACACCGTTGCCGAGCAGATCCGCCCGCCAGTCGCGGACCATTGGGGTGTCCAGCCGACCCAGCTCCACCCCACCGAGGTACGGCACCACGTGCTTGTCGAGTAGCCACCCGTACAGGTGCACGGTCCGGGGTCGCAGGTTCGGCCGTTGGTCGATCCAGCGTCGGGCGTAGGCGGCAAGCTTGACCTTTGCGCGCTCCGGGTCGGTCCACTCGTGCCGGGCAATCTGCGCCTCGACCAGCGTGAGATACCGGTCCGCGTCGGACTTCCTGGCGAACGTCTCCGGCGCGTTGCGCATCTGCCCGTCCGGGCCGAGGTACCGCGCCTGATAGCGCCCCGATGGCAGCTTGCGGACGCTGCCGAACCGGCGGTGGCCTTCCTTGTTCGCCATCACGCCACCCGCTGGAGGTCACGCCACACGCCCGAGGCGGTCAGCGGCTCGACTCGGCCGGACTCGACGTGCGCGGCTAGGTCGACGGCCTTGATGCGGACGCTGCGGCCGAGCTTGTGGAACGGAATGCGCCGCTCGGCGACCAGCCGGCGGATGTAGCGCTCACTCATGTTGATCCGGGCCGCCGCTTGCTCGGTGGTCAGAACCTCGTCCACTGTTGTCATCCTCCCCGTGGTGCTGTGCGCTGTGCTGAGTTGCCGAAAGATCTGAGGACCCCTGCGCGGCCCGGTCCTTGGCGGCGAGCAGTTCGGTCCGCCAGCGGGCGCGTTCGCTGATCGAGCGCATGAGCCGGTGGGACAGGGGTCCCACGTCGGGGTCGTCGGGGCGGGCGAGTTCCCAGGCGTGCCGGACCCGTTCGGCGGTGGCGCCCTGGTCGTCGACGAGCTGCCCGGTCTCGCCGGCCGCGCCGCTGTCGGTGGTGGCGCCGAGCAGGGCACGCACCCAGGCCCGCGCGTCGTGTTTGTGGTCGGCGAGGGTCTTGCCGGACCATTCGCGGGAGATGAGGATGCGCCGGCCGCCAATGCCGAGGGTGTCCCGCTGGTGGACCTTGCCCTTGCACCGGCCCGGCTTGAGCCTCGCGTGCACCTTCTTCGGCTGGACGCCGTACAGCAGCCAGTTCGCACAACGGTCCGTGCACGGGGTCAGCTGGAGTTGCTGCCAGAGCCGGTCGAGGTGCTTGCGCTGACGGTCGGTGGTCGCCTTGTGGCAGTCGCCGGTGTGCTTGGTGATGTACTTCGTGACGTACCGGATGGTCCGCTCAGCGTCGGCGGTGCCGGGCATGACGCCGCGGGCGTCGACCTGGGAGCCGAAGCGGACCACGTGCACAGGTTCGGCGTCCGGGTCGTCGTCGATGGCGTCGAGTGCTTCCGTCCACGTGGTCAGCGGCTCGTGCGTGTCGGGGTCGACCCATGCCGTCGCCTGCTCGTCCCAGACCGGCAGCCGGTCGAGGGTGTACCGCTGGACGTCGACCGAGGGCCACCACACCTGGTGGTACGTCGCTGCCGCCACCGTGCGCAGGACGTCGCGGGGGATGGTGCCGCGGATGGCGAAGTGGGCGTGTGGGGCGAGTCGGCGTTGGGGCTCGACGCAGCCGGCGTACTGGACGTTCCAGCCCTCACAGCGGCGGAGGTTCTGCCAGAACCGGTCAAGCAGCCGGGGGAAGTGCACGGCGTCCCAGGCGGCGCGACGGTAGTCGTACCGGTCGGGGTTGACCGGGGTGCCGTCGGGGCGGACCGGCCCATAGGAGTCGAGGGTGAGCGTGAGCCACATGGACGGTCTAAAGGTCGAGCCGTCGGGGGCGGTGTAGATCTTGCCGACGGTGCGCCGCTCGACCTTGCGCCGGGGCAAGTCGGGGGCATCCTGGCGCCGCCGGGTGGAGCGCTTGCGCCGACGGCCCGGCTCGTCGTCGGAGTCCTCGTCGGCGCTGCCGTGGGGAGGCCCGACACGCCCGCGCAGCCCTTCCGCCGCGATGGCTTCCTCTACCTCGCGGATGGCCTCGTCGAGGTCGGCGACCTGGTCGTACTGGCTGGCCCGGCAGGCTTCGTCCCGGGCGAACTCGAAGTGTGCCCGGAGCAGGATCAGCGCCTTCTGTTCCTCGGTCGCGGGTTCCGGGCCGGGTAGCGGCTCGTCGTCGCGGTGCCAGCCCTCCCGGATCTGGGCCTGCCGCAGCCGGCGGTTCTTCTTCGCGCACGGCCCGCACTTGTCTTCGCGGGTCGCCCCGCAGGGCAGGTCGATGACCTCGGTCAGGCCGGTGTCGAGGTCGGTGCGGCGCATGGCCAGGGGGCGAACGCAGACGCCGTACTCGGCGGCGATCTCTTTGAGGACGTCGACCGAGCGGGGTAGTGCCATGCGGGCCGCCCGCGACCCCGGCCGAGGAGCAGCAGCCGGGGTCGGGGCAGGTTCGAGGCCGGGCAGGGTTGGAGCGGTCATCGGATGATCCCGACAACCTGGGGCCGGTTGGGCTGGACGACGCCGAGCGGAGGCCGGACCGCGGCTGATGCCGGCGGCATCATCGGAGTAGTCGGCATTACTGATGCCGGCGGCATCACCGGGGCCGGCGGCGGTTCGACGGGCTGTGGCTCGTCGTACCAGTCGGTCTGGGGTTGGTCCGGTTCAGGAGCGGGCGGGGTGGCCGGGGCGTTGGAGAGGACGACCTTGACCAGGGCGAGGAAGGCCAGGGACGGCACGGCCGCCACGATCCAGCCCCACACGGAGGGTTCCGCTTCGGCGACCTGGGCGGCGAGGGACAGCAGCGCGAACGCGACGAGCAGCGAGGCGACCAGGCCGACCGGGCGGCGGGCACGGCGGCGGGCGCGGAGTTCGAGGCCGAGGTAGATCGCCATCAGTTCGACGGCTACGGCGTTGGCCCAGCCGATCCAGTGTGGTTGGCCGTGGGCCACGGACAGGTCGTGGACGTGGGTGAAGGCGGCGGCGCCGGCCATCGTGCCGATGGCGAGCAGGATCACCAGGCGTACGGCGGATTCGGTGCGCTCGGTCATCGCCACTCCTCCAACGGCTTTTCGCGGATGGTGACGTCGATGCGGATGCGCCGGTCGTTCATGTCGCGGCGGCGGTTGACCATCTGCGCCAGGCCGTGCAGGGCGGCGGCGGTCTGGTCGGCGGGGCCGACGAGTTGGATGCGCAGCGGACGCCGGAACCGGTTGATGAGGCGGGTGAGGGTGTTCATGGCGGTTACCTCCTGGCCGGTCGGATGTCGGTGCGGATGTAGTCGGGAGGGGTGCCGAGCGTGGCGACCGCTTCGGAGAGGCAGCGCCACAGCGCCCACGCCTCGTCGGGGGTCAGGGACATCCGTCGCCGGCCCGCACCGACCGCCAGATAGACCGGGTACGGGTCGGGCCGTTCGGGGTCGACCCGGACGGAGACGGCGGTAGTCGGTTCGGGGGTGCGGAGCCGGTAGAAGCGGCGGCCGTTCGGGGTGGCGGTCACCGCGGCTCACCTCCGCTGTCCCGGTCGAGCAGGTTGCGCAGCGCATCGGGCAGCAGCGGCCCGGACGGTTTGCGGGGCAGCGGAGGGCGCACCGGTTCCGGGGCCGACTCGCGGCCGACCTGGGCGAGGATGTCCGCCGCGTCGACCGGCGCCGGGTACTGCCGCGCCATGTCGCGGATGTCGTCGTCGCTGATGTACGAGAAGCGGACGCGCATCGGTTCGGGGGTGCCGTCGAGGATCACGTACCCGACGCCCTTGGCCCAGCGGGGCATCTGGTCGGCCAGCGCGCCCCGGTTACGGGCACCCTCGCCCAACACGAGGTCGACCTGTGCCGCCTCAGTGAGTCCGAGCACGATGCGGGTCGGAAACAGGTCCCGGAACGGCAGCACCTCCTTGCGCGGGTCCTGCAACGCGGCCACGACCAGGACGCCGACCCCGGCACCCTGGGACAGGAGCAACCCGAGCGAGCCGGCGATGCGCTTGCGCAGGTCGGCGTCTTGCAGGTACGCGGTGAGCGCGGCCATCTCGTCGACGACGACCACGACCAGGGGGTCAGCTTCGGTCGGGGTGTGCACCCGGACCGTGCCGGCGAGCCGGGTCTGACGTTCCCGCATCACCGTCACGGCCTCGTCGAGCAGGTCCGCCATGGCCTCGAACGACTTGCAGGCGAACCGGGCGAACATCGGCCGACCCATGGCGAACTCCATCCCGCCCTTGGGGTCGATCACCCAGAGCCGCACCAGGCCGGAGGTGATGCCGCCAGCCAGCGAGCGGACCAGCGACCACAGCACCGAGCCCTTGCCGGACCGGGTGGCCCCGCCGATGAGGACGTGCGTGGCGAGCAGGTGCAGGGTCCAGGTGCCCAGGTCTTCCCGCCGAGCCAGCGGCAGCGCGGTGAAGTCCGGGACGGCCGGAGCATCGAACGGTGCCACCACCGGCCGCAGGGCATCGGTGCGGACGATCACCAGGTAGACCACGGTCGGCCGGTCCCGGAACCGCACCCGGTCCACCCACCCCAGCACCAGCGACCAATAGCCGGTCCGGGTCGGCGGGTTGTCGGGCCGCTCGGAGTAGACCCGGGCGTGCCGCCGGCCGAAGGCGTACGCGAGGTTCGCCGTGACCTTCTGAAAGTCGGCCGGGGTTTGCCCGCGGACCATGCGGATGGTCAGCACGTCGAGAGCCTGATCCGAGCGCACGCGCAGCAGCTCGGGAAAGACGGCCTGATGGTCGTACGTCTCGGCGAGGCCGCACAGGGTCATGGCCTCACCCCACGCGCGTCGGTACACGAAGACCTGACGGAACCGGCCGAGCAGCGGCCCGGCGCACCACCGCCACCAGGACGCCTCATCGCGCCACCGCCACACGGCCGACACCGCCGACGCCAGGACCAGCGGCACGACCAGACCCGCCCAGCCGTACTCGATGTAGAGGAAGACGGCGAGCACGGCCAGGCCCACGGTGACCGGGTGACGCAGGCACCACCAGCAGCCCTGGGCGAGCCAGCGCAGCACCAGGCCGATAACGACGGCCCACATCGGCAGCTTGAACCGCTTCGGCCGGACCACCATCAGATCCCCGGCGGTCACCATCACTACCCCGCCACGGGGCCGGCGCATCATCGCGCACCCCGCAGCGACACGAATCGACCCGCCGCATCGCGGACCGCAGGAAGGGGAAGAACGAGCTGCCCGGCGCAGAGCGGGCAGCGGTCAGCCGCGCCGCCGGTCGGGTCGAACCGGGACTGACAGACGCCGCACCGAGGCCGGGCCGGGGCAGGCGAACGCCTACGCTTGGACATGTCACTACCTCTCTCGACAGAGCAGGGGGAAGAGACAGAGGGCGGGGCTGCCGTCCGCCAAGACCTGACAGCCCCGCCCCCACCAGATGCGGCTACGCCGCCGCCTTGCCGGCCACGCCCGCCGGGGCACGCATCCCGGTCGCCCGCAGCGAGTACGCCATCCGACCGTTGTTCGACACGTACGGCGTGACCGTCATGCCCTCGAACTCCACCGCCTCGAACGGCGCCCCCGTCGGCGGAACCGGCTGGTAGTCCGCCGAGATCTTCACCGTCGTCTCCCGCGACCGCTTGCCAAGCTCCGGGTCCAGGTCCATCACCCGGACCTGCCACACCCGCTGGCCGGTCAGCTTGTCCTTCGCCGGGCTACGCCGGCCGGTCTTCTCGTCGTAGTCCTCGACCTCGCCCAGAGACTCGGGCACCAGGGCGCATCCCGCCGGGAACACGTCCTCACAACGCACGGCGAACCTCGTACCGCCACGCAGAGCCATCGCTCAACCTCCAGGTTGTTGGCATGTCTGCCAAGTTGAGACTCCAAGGTAGATGGCACTTGGCAGACAAGTCAACAACCTTTGCAGGCGTGCCCATAGCGCGTGAGCGATCGTCTGCGCAGACCCTTTGGTAGCTACCCTCAGCTACGCCCCGAGTGACGGCGGAGCTTGCAAGGAGGCGGGCTTGCTAGCAAGCTTGCCTGCAAGCAGAGTTGCTGGCGGCATCACGGATTGCGTGTACGGAAGCTGGGATGCGAATCCAGCGACTCGGTTGCGCGATCAGACTGATGATCGGAAAGCTGCAACAGGGCCAGTAACTCAGTAGATCAGTAGATACTGCAAGTGTGGCGTGCTAAGAAAGCCATGTGTGACGTGTGTAGAGTGAACTTCCATAAGCTGAGGTTTGGAAGTTGAGGTGCGTTGAACGTTCAACGCATGAGGCTTCCACCGAAGATGTGGTGGCCTGTCGTGACGAGCGAGAGGTTTCCATGCAGGAACGGGCCCCCGCCGTGCCGTAGGAAGCGAAAGGCGGGAGCCCGTTGGAGGTCGGCCTACCTAACTACTAGGTAGGCCGGCCCCCATCCCCATCCCTGAACGATTCCATGATCAGCGACGCCAGTATGGGCGCGCTGATCTTGAAAAACCAGCTAAGCGCGCCCAGCACGCGGCGACGCCAGCAGGCATCGTTCCTGCGGACCCGACTCCGCATCTTGCGGGCTCGGGGCCTCTTGGGGGACCTAGTCATACTCCACCTCCTCGCGGCGACATGAACGGATCGCCCCCATTTTGAGGAGGCGACCGGACTGGTTGCGCGTCGCGGGTCGGTCGAATCTGACTCGGAAAGAATCATAGACATGCGGGTGGTAATAACTGCAAGCGACACCCCTCTAATTGACGCAGAATTTCTGATCTTGGGACGGTGTGCTTTGGTGCGCCGCGTGGCTCCTTGACCGCGACTGAAATCTCCTGTAGCTGCACCTTTCGCGTAATGCACTCCTGAACCCACGCTTTGAGCTCTCACGGCTGGGTATAGGCATCACCATGGCGGATACGCAGGGGAGCCAGGCTGTCGATGAAGGCCACTCGCGGCCGGTGGGTGTGGATGACACAACTGTCGAAGCCCTGGGCGAGCTGAGCAAGGCGCTGGAGACGATCCACCGGGTGCGGGGCCATCTGTACTCGGCACACCAGCTCGTCGGCGGCGCGGACCTCACCCTTGACCGAGTGGTGAAGCTGCTCCGCGAGGCCGGGCACGACGAGGTGGCCGACCGGGTCGAGCACGAGCTGTTGGGGCGCAACGTGCTACCCGGGCGGTGGACGTTCCAGATCATGGAAGAGTTCGACGACGGCTACTACGCCACGTTCCAGGAAGTCGAGCGCGAAGCGCGGGAGAAGCTAGCCGGCGGACGGCGGCACATCTACGAGGCGGAGATGAAGGAGCGGCGGCGCACCCACGGGATACCGGGGCACGAGGCTACGCCGGAGGCGTGAGCGGCAACCCGTGAGGCAGCATCGAGGCCAGGGCGTTGGCTCTGGCCTCGATGATCTTCATCCGTCCCTGGTACTCAGCAGGTTCCCGGTGCGCAGGCTGGCTGGTGACCTGGCCGGGCCACTTGCGGTAGAGCAGGCCGTATTCGCGGGTGAAGTAGCCCGGGCTGACGGCGTTGGCGGCGAGTAGGAGGCCGGTGTCCTCGGAGGCGGGCAGAGCCATCCAGCCGCCTAGGGCGAAGACGAGATCCCGCCGCAGACACAGCGTCGCCGGATGCACCGACGCCCGATAGCCGTTCGCCTGCCAAAAGGACAGGACAGCACCGCGGTCGACGACCCCACCGGCCGGATCCTTGTCCCACCCGGCCGTCGACCCGTCGGGCAGCAGATCGAGCACCCGCGAGGTAGCCCAACCGATCTGCGGGTGCGCGGCGAACGCGGCGATGTCCCGGGCGAGCGCGCCGGGGGTTAACTGGTCGTCAGCGTCCAAGACCTTGATGAGCTGCCCGGAGACGCGGGAAAGCGCGAGGGTGCGGGCAACACCAGGCCCGCCGGGACGGCCGGTGCCGTGACTAATCCGAGGATCCTCAGGCAGCGCGTTGACCAAGGCGCCGGTCTGCCCGTCCTCTTGGACGAGCCATTGCCAGTCCCAGCCGGCGGGCATCTCCTGCTTGGCCAACGACTCGTAGGCGCCAGCCAGGTACTCGATGCTGGGCGCGTGGACCGGGGTGATGACCGAGACGAGCTGCGTCAAGTTTTCCACCGCTGGAGTTTGTGGGAGTAGACAAGCTCGGTGCGGTCACCCGGCATCACCACGTCGGCGACCTCGACGACCCGGCCGGAGGTGTCGACCGAGGTCTTGCGCACGGTGAGCACGGAGACGCCCGGGTCGATGTCCAGCAGCTCGGCCTCATCGGGCGACGGCGGACGCGCGCGGATCTCGTCGTCGATCCGGTCCAGCTCGATGCCGAGGGTGTAGAGCTGATGCTGCGTGCCGCCCGGCCACGGTTCCTTGCCCTCGTCGAGCAGGTCCGGGTTCTCAGCCACCAGGTCGTACGGCAGGTAGGAGTACGACACCGTCAGCGGCGCGTTCTCGTGCCGGGAGGACGTCCAGTAGACCCGGCGCAGCAGCGGCGTACCCAGGTCGACGCGCAGAGCCGCTGCCATCTCCTCGTCGGCGTTTACCTGGGAGTATTCGGCGTGGAATTTGAGGTCGTCGACGGTTAGGCCGGTGTCGTGCTCGGTGGCGCCGGTCTTCAGCCGCTCGGCCTCGTCGAGCAGGACCCGGTCCTTCTCCCACTGGTATCGCTCGGTGTTGCGACGGCGTACGCGTTGGCGGGGTGCTCGCACGTAGGTGCCGCGCCCCTGCTCCGCCCGGACGAGGCCCCATTCCCGGAGCTGCCGGATGGCGTTGCGGACGCTGGTGCGGGAGAGGCCGGACGAGTCGGCCAGCTCGGTTTCGCTCGGCATCAGAATGCCCGGTGGCAGCTCACCGCTCATGATCTTCGCCCGCAACTCCTCAGCGAGTTGCAGGTAACGAGGGCGCCAGTCCCGGCTTTGCACACCGGCTACCGTACCTCCTAGACGTTGCAACGTCTGCCAGGTGGTTCCGCCAGCGGGCCGCTCGGGAACCGGAGAGACCGGTACCGCCACTCGCGGTGACTGCGTGCGGCGAGGGCCGGGAGTACGAGGAGCCGCTACGCCCCGCCGGCTGTTGGAGTTCACCGTGTCTCCCCTGCCCGTTCGTGTCGGCCAATCGGTGCCAGCATCTCCAGGCGGGCTCGCGTCAGCTCGTCAATGAGCCGGTCCACCTGTGCCGGCGACATGAGCACGGTCTGCGTTGCGCCGTGGCGGGTCGCGTCGAGCTTCACGGCCAGGTCCCGGCGCGCGAACCGGTCGACGAGCAGCTGAACGGTGACCCAGCCGGTCCGCTCCCGCCCGATGGTGGACGGCAAGCCCCGGTGCATCGGGTCGTTTGGTCCGCAGCCCCGGCACCACATCGGGCATACGACCGGCTCGATCAACGACGGCTGACGTTCCGTCATGGGTTCGTCGTCACTCATCGTCGGCCCCCTGCTGGCCGCCAGCTTGCTTCAGGAGCCTGCGGAGATGCTCGACCAGTTGGGCAACCTGCGGCAACGGCAACTCCGCCCAGCCCATCCCGGCCCGGCACGTCGCGTGAACCGCGATCAGGGGCGCCGTGGCGTCTGCACCGATGAGGTACGTGACGATGTGGCCGCTCGCTCGGGTGTCGCCGACCCGGTACATCGGGCCGCGGTGACGCCGGGCCATGTGCGCCATCAGCGGTGGCACCAGATGCCCGCAGCGATCCGGGGCACACCAGTCCGGGTGGCGTGTGACGTCGACCGGCTTGCTCGTGCGGCTCACCGCGGCCACCGCCCACCGTTGCCCCGGTAGAGCTGCGCCCGCGTCATCGGTGGCGCGTACCGCAGCGCGGGCAGTTCCCGCGTCGCTCCCGAGGGCCACCGATGCGAGGGCGAGACAGAAGCCGGGCGTGAACTCGACAAGGCGATGGAGCCGGCCGCCCGGGTCCGCGGGCGTCTCCAGGACCACCAGAACGAGAACCAGCGGCGCCGACGATGGGAGCCGGACATCGCACCTCCACAGGTAGGCGGGGACCGGTGGCCAGCCGCGGGGGAATGCAGCCGGCCACCGGCCCGGATGAGGGCACGGCGCACCGTCCGACGCTGGACGGGTCGGGTATCGCCGAGCCAACTTGTACGCGCGGCTACCGCAACCGGTCCGACAGGACGCCGCGCATTAGGTGCGACCAGGCCCGGCGCTAGACCACCCCTGACACGAGCCGTCACCCTGGCCGCACAATCGGAAACGTACCTACAAGTGGACGAGTTGTCTACATGCCGAACGGACCTCTTGGTCGTCACTTGGTAAGACAAGTGCCAGGTACGGTGTCTGAGTGTCGAAGCCTCTCGTCGGAAAGCCCAGGTATCGGGCGATAGCCGATGACATCAGGGCGCGGATTGGAAGCGGATCCTTCACACCCGGTAGCCTGCTCCCCGCTGAACAGGTCCTTTGTAGTGAGTACAGGGCCAGCAGGGGCACGATCCGAAAGGCAGTCTCCATCCTGCGGGAGGAGGGTGTTGTGGCTACAGAGCATGGCCGTGGCACGTCCGTCTTGATCGCGAGCGAGTTGACTTCGAACCCGGGACTCCATCCCGGTGGCGGCGAGCAGCGAACTATCGGTGCGACAGAGGAACTAGCGCGACTGTTCGACGTTCCAGTTGGAACCAGACTGCTAGAGGTCCGTCTGATTGAGTTCGAAGACACGAAGGTGCGATCTGTTACCAGTACTTTTACTGTGCTTGACAGTTGGCCTAGCTGACCGATCGCAAGCAGGCGTGGAGGACCCGAGGGCTGCATGACCTAGGCGATCTATCAGGGGTCTTCCCACTGTTCGGCCACCTACAGTACCATCTGTGGACTTGCCATTACTCTGAGTTGTAAAGGCGGTCCGAGTGCCGAAGCTGCCTGCCGGGTTTGAATACGCGACCATCGGTCTAGCCGCACTAGCGATATTGATTTGGGGCGCGAAGGTTTTCTTTTCAGAAGGCTTGAAGCATGCCGGACAACGGTTTTGGCCGTTCGCGTTGAGGAGTCGGCGAAAGGGAATGCGGCGGCGCGAACTGAGGCGCTACCGTGATTCGGTATCATCGCACTATGACCTCACGCCATTGGGATTTCTGCAGAACTCCTCTGTCCGCATAAGCGATATTTACGTTCCTTTGCAGTACGAGGAAAGTGGCGCGCGAGCTGATATCTATGAAGATATTCGCAGTCGACCACGGACGGTCATTTTAGGTGCCGCTGGTGCTGGCAAGTCAATGCTCTTGAAGAATTCAATGGTGAAATGGTCAATCGACCCAACGGATCATGATCGAATTCCTGTTCTCGTGGAACTCTTTCGCCGTAACAATGGTCGAGAATCGTTACTCGACCTGGTAACCGCAACCTTGCGGCGCAATGGCGTCGTAAAGCCCGAGCGTTTCCTCCCTCAGGCACTCGAAGAGGGCACCCTCAGCTTGTTCTTCGATGGGCTTGACGAGGTACTGACCGAGAAGCGCTCCGAGGTGGTAGATGAGATTGAGAGTCTCGCAGAGAGTTATCCGGAGTGTCAGTTTATTGTTACGTGCCGGGATGCCGTGTATGACGGTGATCTTCGACCCGTATTCGCTCACGAAGTCAGAGTGGCCGGATTCGACGATGCTGCGATTCGGCGGTTTCTCAGGCTTTGGATGCTGCACAAGTCAGAAGCTGCGGATATTCGCCACGAAGTAGAACAGTTGATGGCCTCCCTTCGAGCAAGCCCTTCACTTCTGATCCTGGCGAGAAGCCCGCTGTTGTTAACGATGATAGCGTCGCTGCAAGACGCCGACCGAGGAATAGGGCCAGTCCTGACTAGCTCGCGAAGTGAATTCTATGAGATGGCGGTATGGCATCTACTTAGACGCGACAGGGACCTGGGGCGACATGGGGAGATTGCGGCATATAAGGCCGGGCACAAGTTGGCTGCACTTAAAGTTATCGCCTTTTCTGCCCAAGGCGCAATGGCGCCTGGAGTCGATAAGCGGGCGATCTTTGAACAAGAGCTAATAACTCAAATTACCCTTGTGCTTTCCCGGTTCAATCTAGAGGCCGAACATGCGCCAAAGATGCTGTCTGAGATCGAAGCTAGAAGTGGATTGCTTGTCAAGGTAGACGAAGGTAATTTGCTCTACGAGTTCCCGCACCTGACTCTACAAGAGTACCTAGCTGCTATGGAATTAGTGGACGACGCCGATCAGCTACTCAAGCTCTACGTTGGCAATCCCAATCGATGGCGAGAGACGGTTAAGCTCTGGTGTGGCGGCGTTCATCGTGATGTAACCGGACTGCTTCGCAGCATCTTCGAAATTGATGATGTGCTTGCGCTTGAATGCCTCGCAGAGGCGCGTCAGGTGGACGACGCATTAGCTCAGGAAATCCTAGATCATTTCGAGGGTAAACTCTTCGACATTAATGACAAGAGTCACCTGGTGGTGGCAGCGCTAGGAGCCGTGGCGGCAGATCCAGGCCCTAGGGGGAGCCGACTCTTCCAGCGCTTGGAGGACGCGACCAAGTCCAAGGTGCCTGGCCTTCGTATCAGCGCCCTTCACGCTTTGGCCGCAACAAGATCGCGACGAGCAATAGAGATTATTAGCGACCAATCTTCCACATCAAGATCAGCGCGCTCTGCTCTTCGGTCAATGGGCGAGCAAGCGGTGCCGATTCTTACTGAGCGGGCAATGGCGGGGTCGCTCGACGCGGTTGACGATATTGCCGCAGTCGGAACGCCGTCGGCGGCTGCCGCTCTAGCAGAGATCGTGTGGCAAGAAGGTCCCGAAGCCAAGCGTGCCGCTTGGCGATTGGCGGAACTGACAGACATCCCGGATGTAGAAGAGGAGTTAGCATCCGCCGATTCGAAGGGGCGAGCGAGTGCTGAGATATACGACTGGGTTTGGGCGCCGTTCGTCAAGGAGGGGACTGGTAGGCAATCGCTTGCAGCCATCATGGGTCGGACAGCTCTGCTAATTGACCGTTCTGACCCTGAGGATATTCCGAAGCGCCGCCACTCTCCCGTGGACCCGCGTGTATCGCTGCCATTGGCAATTCGTGGGATATATTCGAGTAAGGTCAGCATGGCTGAATTCGAATCCATCACTGCGGAGGTCAATAAGCTGCTGCCGTCCCCGCGCGACGGATCCCAAATGTTTCGTTATCGACGCCACCCAGAAGAGCGGCTGCGTGAACTCCAGCAGGAAAATCCGGATGCTGCAAGGAGTATTAGTGATAAATTCTTCGCTGCCCATAACGTCGGCCAGGTCCATCGACAGCTGCTAGAAGGGCTGCCCGTTCAAGTTGTAGTGGAGGCAGTGTGTGGACTCTTGATCGACCCCCAGCGAGCCACCGAGAAGGAATGGCGAGAGGTTAGGAAGCCGGTAAGTGCGCCTGTAGCCCTTGAGAAAATCAATGCAGTCCTGACCTTTGCGCTTGTGGCTGCGGTTTTTCTGGTGGGCTTCGCGATGGTTGGCGGGTCTGCTCTAGGTTTATCAACTTTTTGGCCGCGCTGGGTCTGCCTCTCGTTGATTGGCTGCCTTATTCTTTTGATAGTAAGTGTATGGCTGTTGGTTGAAGGTGACAGCAAAGGAAAGCTGTCCACTTTTATGAATGGGCGATTCAGTAAGTTGCCCGAGTATGGGCTGGTGCCAGTTTCCGTATTCTGTGTCTTGACTATTCTCGTCGGGATCCCTATTGCGTTCATTTATGCGCTGTCGCAGGGGCCGTATCCGCTGATCACGCTATCCTCCAGCGCTGTCGCGCTACTGCTCATAGTCGTAATGAATAGAGTTATTTCCCGGCGAGAGCGAATGCTGTCAAACCCGTTTAGGCGACTGCTGGCCATGGACGAGCGAGTTCTTCGAACCCGAACCTCGGTGATCGCACCCTGCAGAGTGGGGCCACCAAGGCAGAGGTCAAAGCCGGGGACTTTAGTCCCCAAGTGAACTCAATCAGGTACTGATCGGGGCGTGGATCGGCACGGATCGGTTTTCTTGCCGAATTCCGCTCTCTTGAATCAAGGCACCGCGCTGCGCGCGGTGCGGGCGCGGTGGTCCCGTCCGGCGGCAATCCGCCCCGGCCGTCTACGACGCCGGGGCGGGAAGCCGCCGACAGCCGACGGGCTGCCGCGCCCGCATCGGCTAGAGAGCGACGATCGGGACCAGGCCGTGACGATCGCCAGGGTGGCTGGCCGCCGTCGAGCTTCTGGCGATCGGCTGCCGCGCCGGCTGCGCCGGCTTGCCCTCGGTCCTCCTGAGTCACCCACACCGCACCGGATCTGACCCCACCAGTGCCGCCTACGCTGTCGCGGTGGACGCGGGCAGGGTGTGGCGGCTGTACCACCGGGGCGAGCTGGTCGGCGAGATCGACGAGCAGAGCCATGACTTCCCGTGGACGTACGGCCGATTCCGCCCGCTGCCGGGGTTCGAGCCACTGCGTCCCCTCTTCGCCGCCTGGAACGCGGCCGTCGACGGAGAGGACGATGCGGCGATGGACCGGGCCTACGACGCCGTACGGGCCGCCGTCACGATGACCCAACCGGATGGTCGCCAGGTGGCCGAGTTCCTGTTGAGCATTGAGGATGACGAGGCCGGCTTCCGGTGGCATGACGAGCCGTTCGAGGACGGGTAGCCCGTGCCATTAGCGTGCCATTGGGCCAGGACAACCGGGGTCAACCCAGGCCACCAGGGACCGCCGTGACCAGGCCGCCGGCCCCGCTACCTGCCGCCCATCGGCAATTCCCAAGCTGACAGTGCGGGTTCGATTCCCGTCACCCGCTCCAACGTGAGGCCCCAGCTCAGGACAGGTTTCTTGGCTGGGGCCTCATTCGTTGCTCTCGCTTCTTGCGCACGCCTCGACCTGAGCCGCGATGATCTACCAGCCACACCGCCCGCGAGCGTGACGAGCACATCGCCGACGCGCTCAGCTCGAAGATCAGGCAGAGTCAGAAGACAGTCATGCTTCCTGACGAAGCTCGTAGGCGCGGATCACTCGGGCCGTGGGATCGGCGCTCTCGGGCGTCCGTAGTCGGTCGGTCAGAAGGAAATCGGGCAAGCTGAACACGGATCCGTGCTCGTGCTCGGTCAGCACGAACGTTCCGCCTTGCCTCTCGGGCTGCCACCCGTGCTCCAAGGCATATCTGATGACGGCTCGTACGTCGGCCGGCGTCGGATAGGTGCCGTCGGTGGTGCATGCCCCCCACGGCGCGGGCCAGGCGACCGAGAGCAGATCCGCCTGGAGTGCCTGGCTCGTCTTTCCAGCGCCCCACACCCGCAGCCGGATGCACCGGTGACAATCACGGCTGCCCAGCACGTGCCGGATCTCCGCGCGCCACACGAAGATTCGTGCGCCGATTCGCATCTGCCGCAGTCGCGTCCGCACCTGGTCACCTCACGGTCGATCTTCCCCGCTCCGCCGTTGCCCGCCAAGGTATTTCCTGCGGCACCTGGCGCCGGTCGAGTCGCCTGACGCGCACGCTCATGCGCGATGCGCGCCCCTATCGCGGCCGTGAGGGCCTCCGCGACGCCTCTCAACGATCGTGTCGGGCATCAGGTGCGCTGCGCGTCGGCACGCCGATGGCCTACGGCCACCCTTGGCCCCGACCGGCGACGCAGTCTTTGGCACCTGTCCGGGACTTGGGGGCAGACTGGCGGCCACCTTCGCCCGGGAGGCTGGCCGGTCTGCCGGCTGCCTGGCAAGGAGATCCACAGCGACCGCCGTTTCCGCTAACTAGCTGATGGTGGGGACAACGGCAGCGCTACGCGCCGGCCCATCCCAAACTCCCTCTGCTTCGTCGTCTGTGACCATCGCAAAGGCACCAACAGGCACCCGGTCGAGGGCTGCCACCTCAGAGGCAACCCGAAGCAGGGCGCTCTCACTGCTGCCAGTGATGAAGAAGATGTAGACATCCCCGTCCATGGGCCAGTACCCAACGGGCCGGCGGTCACGGGCGGGCACGAGCCGCAACCGGGCCGGCTTCCTTTCGCCAGCAGGCATCTCGGCATCACGACCGCTTGAGCACGCTCTTCCATACTGCCGGTCCGGGGGATCAGGGCTCCCGCGTCGAGGAAGCGGCGGCTGTGGCGAGCGCTTCCGCGACGCACTCATGGCCCTTGACCAGCCGGCCGACCAAGCGCGGTTCGGCCTCGGATGCCGGGATCAACCCACGGACCAGGCCGCGAATCCTGCCCTCGTGCGTTGGGTGACGGTTACGAGGGTGTGGCCCGATGGAAGCTCTGCCAACGGCGTAGTTCGACGTCGACGAGCCGCTCACGGCCACTGGGGGAGGGCAGTGATCCCACAGGTTTCCAGGGGATGCCGTCTGGCACCATCCCTGCGCGCCCAGCCCGACCAGGCATCGAGCTGGGCGCGTCGAGCGAGCTATGCCGCGAAGCGGGAACGGCGTCGGCGTCCGATCAGGTAGCCAGCGCCGCCGAGGAGCAGGAGCGCACCGCCAATGCCGGCCAGGGTCGCGGTGTCGGCACCGGTCACGGGCAGCCCACCGCCCTCGCCGCCAGGGGCGCCCGGGCTGGAGGAGGAAGCAGGGGGCGGTGCAACGGTCGTCGTGGCGCTGGGCGTGACGCTCGGTGCAGGTGTGGGCTGAGCCGTTGCTGTCGGCGTGGGCTGAGACGCGCAGTCAAGCGCACGTGCGGCGTACAGGCCGTTGTTCAGGTAAGCCAGGTAGACATCGACGGTCCCGTCGTCGAGCGCCCTCTGCGCGGCCGCCTTCACGTTGGCGCCAGCGCCCGTCAACGTCCGGACCACCGTGATCCGCAGAGCCGTTGACCAGGCTTTCTGCACGTCCGCCTTGAGGAATGCCCGCAGATCGTCCGCAGTGCCGTCCAGCCGCTCCTGCATTACACGAGGCAGAACGGGCAACGAATCGGCTTTCGCTGCGGCCAGGATCTGGTTGGCCAAAACCCGCACCTCTACATCGGTGGCGGTATCCAGGTCGATGGTGACAAGCTCGCGGATATCCTTGTACACCTTGCGCTCGACCGTTTGGCAGGCCTCGTTCAGCCCGGTCGATTCGGTTTGGGCCACCGCCGGTGCCGCCGGAATCAGAAAGACCAGCGCCATTAGGACGCCAGCCCGTATCTTCCATCGCATGTGCGTCTTCCTCCCCCGTTTCAGGCCAAAACATGGAGATACTACCGTCGGTGGGCGGAAAAGCAAGATGGGATTGATGTCGTCGAGGGTGCCCAGGGCTTCCGACCAGATGAGGCCTCGCCCGAGGATGGTTGACGTACTGGACTGCGCAATGAGCGCCTGTACGACGAGCGGTCACTGCTCAAGGGCGAAGGCCCCCGGCCTTCGGCGTTCCAAGGCAGACAATCTCGTCGCGTGCGATCAGCCCCGGGCATCGCTGGCCGGCGACCTCCGGTCGGCATCGGACGGTCCACGACTGCGCGGCGAGGAGATCCGCTAGCTCCCACCGCCAGGGTCCTCGATACTCACAGCGTGATCGACAAAGACTCTCACGCCCCATGGTTGCCTCGCGTTCCTCACCCGGCTGACAGCCCGGCGCTGCCTATCTACATGGTCATCTTCTTTTTTCTGGGTCTCGCCGGATTTGCCGCACACGGACTGTCTGACGGCAGGGAGGCACTCGTCATTGCGAGCATCGTCTCGGGGGTGTTCTTCACGTGCTTCCTGATCCTGTTCGCGATCTACTGGACCGGTTACCTGCTGAAGGGACACGCCAACTGGCAGGCCGAGCGCCAGGCTGATTTTGATGGGCCATCCACGGGCCAGTAGCCAGAGGATTGGTCGGTCGCGTGGGCACGAACGCAACCAAACGGCCACCGGCCACCGGCGTTCGCGCTTCACGGCCGGTGGTGCGGCTCCTTAACACGGACGGCGCGGTCACCGCCCACCGCCGGGCGAAGAGGGGAACCCGCCGGGTGCGATGGAGCTGGAGCAGCGCGCCGCCGAGGAACAGGAGTCCCAACCCCACGTCGGCCGCCGCGGTGTCAGAGCCGCTTGAACGTCTGCGACGGGCTTGGCTACTTCCGGCGTGTGGGCCACGCTGCCCAAGCCGCAGCGACGGCACAGAGCATCAGGCAGACGAGGAGGCAACTCAGCGCGCCGCAGAGCACCGCGCCGAGGGCTCCCAGACTCTCCACGGGCATGATCGTTCCACGCCGAGACCCCGACCAGGACGGGAGCCCCGACCGTCGATCTCGACGCCCTCGGGCCCGGGTCCACTGTCGTACCGTGTGCCGGTGAACAGCCAGGACCGAAGTACGTACCTGGCCGCCGCCGCGGCCAACCTGACCTACAACGCGCCGCTCGGCGAGGAACGGGTGGCGGACCTGGTCCGGCGACTGGCCCCCACCGGGCCGGGCTGGCGGGCCCTGGACCTGGGCTGCGGCGACGGCGAGCTGCTCCTGCGGCTGTGCGAGGCCCACGGCATCGCCGGCGACGGGGTGGAACGCCTCGCCGTCGACTCTGAACGGGCCCGGCTGCGCGCGACGGAACGGGGAGCCGCCGAGCGGGTCATGTTCCACGGCACGGACGCGGCCACCTGGGACCGGCCCGCCCACCTCGTCGTCAACGTCGGGGCCGGCCAGATCTGGGGCGACGCCGCGCGAGCCCTCGCCGCGCTGCACCGGCTCACCCTGCCCGGCGGCAGACTGCTGTTCGCTGACGGCTTCTACCAGGCCAGCCCCGGCGCACAGGTCCGCGAGATCTTCGGCGACATGCCCGACCTGGCCGGCCTGACCCAGCTCGCCGTGGACGCCGGGTTCCGACCGTTGCACGTCGCCGTGTCCACCCTCGCCGAGTGGGACGACTTCGAGTCCGACTGGCGCGCGGGCATCGAGCGCCTCGGCACGCCGGAGGCGCGCGCGTTCGCCGACGAGCGGCGCGTCGAATACCTCACCGGCTACCGCGACGTCGTCGGCTTCGGCTGGCTGATCCTGACACCGGCCTGACCGCTTCGCCGGCGAGGCGGTGCAGCCAGGCAAGGTCGGCGCGGTCCACGTCGCGCGGTTCGTAGCCGCTGTGGAACAGCAGTTGCTGGGTGACCGAGATGCAGTCGACCCGGCGACCGGCGATGGTGCCGGTGGTGAAGCAGCCCTTCGGCCAGCGGAAGGTGCCGCCGTCGAGGCCGGCCTGGTGGCCGTCGCCGGCCTCGTCGAACGTCAGCGGATGCAGGTCGACCCGCCCCCGTCCGTCGGCGACGACCTCGACGCGGACCGGCCGCCAGTCGGTCTCGACGACGTAGCCGAGCCGGCCGAGAGCTCCCAACGCCGCGGCCTCCTGCTCCGCGGCGATGGCCAGGTCCAGGTCGCGGTGCGCACGGGTCTGGTGTCCGACGAGCGCATCGACGCCCCAGCCGCCGCCGATCCAGGCCCGGCACCCGGCGGCGGTGAGAGCGGCCAGGACGGCGTGGACCTCGTGGGCGTCCGTGTCGGCGGTCACGACCACCGTTCTAGCCTCTGCGGGCAGGGCTCAGCCACCGAATTCCACCGCCGGCCGGCCGGACGGCGGCGAGACCGCCGCGTTCCCGCCGAGCATCGACGGCGACCAGGCGCGTTGCCGCAGCACGACGAGCGGTTCGAGGCCCCGTAGGCCCGGGGCCGTCGCGAAGGGGCCAGGATTGGTCGTACGGGCCGCCTACGCTCTCGCCGTGATTTCGGACCTGACCCGGTTGCTGAGTTCGCTACCGCCCGCGACGCTGCCGCCCGGCCGCACCGTCGAGCCGGAGGACGGTGGACCGCCGCCGTACTGGCTGAGCGACGCTTCGGCCGATCCGGGACTGTGGGCGCGAATGCGGTCGCGGCATCCGGAGTCCGGGCTGTGGCCGCTGCTGCTGAGCGGGTTGTCGAGCGACGAGAGGCGCCCGTGGGTCGCCGGCGAGGTGTCTCCGGCAGACATGTCGTCGCCGGAGCGCCACGACGTGGCGGAGTTGCTGGCCCGATGGTGGGCCGGCTGTACGACGGCCGACGAGGACGAGACGTCGGCCGCCAGGGCCCCGTTCGGCCGCAACTGGCCCGGTCTCGCCAGGCCCGGTGACCTGGCGGAGCCACCCGACGTGCTCGCCGACGAGTGCGTGGAGTTCCTCGTGGACGGGCGGACGCGTCTCGGGCTCGTGCCGGCAGCCCGCAGCGCGGACACCCTGGCCGTGGTGGGCTGGTCCAGCCCGACGAACCACACGGGCGACGCCGGGGAGATCTCGGCGGTGCTGCGCAGCTGGGAGGACCGGTTCGGCGTACGGGTGGTCGGCGTCGGGTTCGCCACCCTGAACCTCAGCGTCGCCGCGCCACCGACGTCCACCGGGCACGCCCTGGCAGTCGCGGCCGAGCACTTCGCCTTCTGCCCGGACAACGTCTGGCAGGGCGCCGGATCCCTGACCGCCTACGCCGACCAACTCCTCGGCATGCACTCCTGGTCGTTCTGGTGGGACTGACGACGGCGCAGAGCCGGTAGGACTGGCGCCGGAGAGCTTTCGTCGGACACGGCCGCCGCCCGACGCCGCCACCTCCGACGTCGCCCCGCCGCCCGATGCCCGGCGTCAGCCGACGGCGGCCGTCGGCTGCGGGCTGCGCCGGGGTACGGCGGCCAGCGCCAGCCCCAGCAGCGCGCTCGCCGCGCCCACCACGAACAGCAGCGAGCCCGTTGGCTGACCCAGCCACTCCCACAGCGGGTGCCACGTCGGGTGCGGCTCGGTGCGGTGATGCTGGAACAGGCTCGGAACGGTCAGCAGTACGGGCGTCCACCAGAGGAACAGGGTGATCGCGAGCAGGACGCTGACCGCTCCCCGGGCGGGATGCCCCGCCTCGGTGCGCCGGCTGGCCCAGCCGAAGACCAGCCAGCCGAGGGCCGCTCCCAGCAGGCCCCCGGCGACGCCGGCCGGCAGCACGGCCGGCGGGGCCGTCCGGCTCAGCGCCAGCGACAGGTTGCTGCCGTCGGGCGAGGGCGGGGCGGCCACCTGGAGCTGGAGGACCGTGTCGCCGCGCCGGGCGAGCAGGGTGGTGTCGGTGATCGTGACGACCTGGACGCACGTCTTGTCGACACAGCCCGGGTTGCTGCGGACCTCCGGCTCGTACACCTGCCAGCCGGTCTCGCGCAGGCGCCGCTGCGCCAGGGCGAGCGTCTCGTCGGCGGGCATCGGGGGTGTGCCGGCCGCGCCGGCCACGACGGCGCTCTGCTGGTATTCGCCGCCGTCCCCGAGCAGCAGGTTGTCCAGCGCGCGGACGGTGAGCGGCTGGCTGTAGAAGGTGAAGAACGCCGGCGCCAGGTCGACGTCGCCGAGCTCGTGACCGGGCAGCACGGCGGCGAAGACGGCGGCCGTCTCGGTCCGGTCGGGCTGCGGCGCGGAGGTCTCCCAGGCGGCCCGGGTGGCGAGGGCTGCGGAGAACAGGCCGTAGATGACGGCGGTGAGGGTGGCCCAGACGCCGACCGTGCGGCTGGCCGGTCGTCCCAGCCGGCAGCGCAGGCCGTGCCGGATCAGGTTGGCGGCCTCGCGCGGCGTCGGCCGGGTGCGGTCCGGCGGCGCCGCGTCCAGCAGGACCCCGACCATCTCGTCGGCCCGGGCCTGCCGGTAGGCGCGGGGGTGGCAGAAGAGCAGCCGCCGGTAGCGGCGGGCGAGCGGGTCGCCGGTCGTCGGCATGACTGTCCTTCCGATCGGTACGCACCGACGGGTCGGTGCGGGCGGTCAGGCGGTGCCGGGGCGGAGCGCGCGCAGCCGGCTCTCGGCGGCGGTGGCGAGCTGGCGCAGCCGGGCGGTCTCGACGTCCAGGGCGCGGATCCCGTCGGGGGTGAGGCGGTAGTAGCGGCGGAGCCGGCCGTCGACGGTCTCCTCGCGGTCGGGCGCGATGAGCCCCTGGGCGTGCAGCCGGTCGAGCGCGGCGTAGAGGGTGCCCGGCAGCAGGGTGACGCGCTGTGCGGACAGGGCGGTGACCTCGCGGATGATGCCGTAGCCGTGCCGGGGGCCACCGGCGAGCGCGGTGAGGATCAGGAAGGTCGGCTCTCGCATCGCGGTCACGGGCGACACCATATTCAGATCATCGATATATGGTCAAGGCTCGCCCGACCGCGACGGCCTGGCCCGCCCTTCGCCACGAGGCCTAGGCTGGCGATCATGCGGATTGGCATCGTGATCCTTCCCGACCAGCGTTGGTCCGACTCGCGTCGCCGCTGGTCCCAGGCGGACGAGTGGGGCTTCGACCACGCCTGGACGTACGACCACCTGGGCTGGCGGGACCTGGTCGACGGGCCCTGGTTCGACTCCGTGACCACGCTGACCGCCGCCGCGACGGTGACCTCCCGGGTCCGGCTCGGCACGCTGGTCGCCTCGCCGAACTTCCGTCACCCGGCGGCGTTCGCCCGGCAGGTCACCGCACTTGACGACGTCTCCGGCGGGCGGCTGCTGCTCGGCCTCGGCGCCGGCGGCATCGGCTTCGACTCGGCCGTGCTGGGCGGGGAGACGCTGCCGCCGCGCCAGCGGGTGGACCGGCTCGCCGAGTTCACCGAGCTGCTCGACCTCATCCTGCGCGAGGACGGCACGACCTGGCACGGGGAGTGGTTCACCGCCGTGGACGCGCGGAACAACCCGGGCTGCGTACAGACGCCCCGGGTGCCGTTCGTGATGGCCGCCAACGGGCCCCGGTCGATGCGGCTGGTGGCGCGCTTCGGTCAGGGCTGGGTCACCACCGGCCCCGACGAGGACGACCTGGAGGGCTGGTGGAGCGGGGTGGCCGAGGCCGCCGCCCGGATGGACGCGACGCTTGCCACCGCCGGCCGCGACCCGGGCACCCTGGACCGCTATCTCTCGCTCGACTCCGCGCCGGTCTTCTCGCTGCGCAGCGCCGAGTTCTTCGCCGACCAGGTCGGCCGGGCCGCCGCCCTCGGCTTCACCGACGTGGTCACCCACTGGCCCCGGGCCAGCAGCTGGTACGCCGGCGACGATGCCGTCCTGGCGGACGTCGCCACCCGCCTGCTGCCCGAGCTGCGTCGCGCCTGACCGGGCGCCGTCGCCGGAGGCGTCAGCCCGGCCGGTGGACGCGTCGAACCGGCACGCTCAGGTGCCGAGGTCTCCGGTGGTGATGCCGCCGTCGCCGCCGGAGACCAGCCGGAACCGGATGCAGACGACCTCGCTGTCGTCGGTGACGGGGGTGCCCACGCGCGCCCAGTAGGCGGCGTGACCGGCGCGCCACTCCTCGATGGAGCGATCCCCCTCCCCTTCGGAGCGGGCGAAGTCCCACGGCACGTCCGCGAAGCGGACCACCTCGACGCCGGTGACCTCCACGACGCCGACCAGCGCGTCCCCGTCGTCGACGAGGACCAGCCGCTCGCCGGCGTGCTCCAGCTCCTCACCCTCCTCGGCGTACTCGGTGGTCAGCCCGGCGGTCGCCGTCTTCACCCCGGCGAGCACCAGGGCGTTGAGCCGCGTACGCAGTTCACCGGGGGTGCCGAGGGCGAGGGTGCGCAGTCCACCGATCCGAGGCCACATCCTGCCGACCGTACCGTCGCCGTCGATCACCCGTCGTGGCATTTCCGCCCCCACCGTCGGTGCGGCGGGCGCTACGGTGGGTGGGGCGACGATCGGGAGGCGGCATGGCGGACAGGCGCGCGGTGCTCATCCCCGGCCGGGGCTACGACACCCGGTTCCCGCTCTTCGTCTACGCCGGCGAGGCGCTGCGCCGCGTCGGCTACGCCCTGCACGCCCTCTCGTGGGAGGTGCCGGAGCAGTTCGCCCCCGACCGCGACGGGCCGGGGCCGGCCATCGAATGGGTGGTCGGGCAGGTCGCCCCGACCCTCGCCGAGCCGACGCACCTGCTGGTCGGCAAGTCGCTCGGATCGATGGCCACGCCGCTCGCGGCCGACCGCGGGCTGCCGGCCGTCTGGCTCACCCCGCTGCTGCACGTGCCCGCCGTGGTCGACGGGCTGCGCCGCGCCACCGCGCCGTTCCTGCTGGTGGGCGGCACGGCGGACCCGTCCTGGGACGGCCCGCTCGCCCGTCGGCTCACCCCGCACGTGGTGGAGATCGAGCAGGCCGACCACGCGCTGATGGTGCCGGGCCCGTTGGCCCGCTCGGCGGAGGCGCTCGGCAGGGTCTGCACGGCCGTCGAGGACTTCGTTCAGATCAGGTGACCGGCATAGCCGGCGGCGGCGAGCACCCGCTCGTCGCCGCTCGCCGCGTGCGCGTCCAGCACCGCGTCGGCCAGCTTCACCACGTGCGCGTCGCCGTGCCGGGCGGCCCGGGCGAAGACCTCCGCCGGGGCGCCGGCAGCCACCGCCGCTGGCGTGGCCGGGTGCGTCGGGGCGTACACCGAGGTCACGGCCGCCGTCGCGGACCAGGCCGCAGCGACGCTCGCCGCCCACAGCGCCGGATCGAGAGCCGGCAGCGTACGCAGCACCGCGGTCGGGGCGGTCACCGCGTGCACCAGCATCACGGGCTCGGCGTGCCCGAAGCGCAGGTAGTCGAGGCTGGCGCCGTGCACCAGCGCGACCAGGTCCCGCTCGGCCCCGGCCGGTGTCCCCGCCGGCCGCAGCGCCGCCACTGCGGCCGGCCACCGCGGTACGGCCGGCAGCCGGCCCAGTCGTTCCCGGATGCCCCCGGTCCGGTCGGCGATGCGGGGCAACCCGGCCAGCGCGGCGGCGACGTGCGGCTCCACATCGCTGGCGACCGGGGTGCCCGGGGTCGGCAGGTCTCGTCCGGCCGGGCCGCCCGCGGTCGACGGGTGCCGTGCGTCCGGCCGGGCGTGGCCGTCGCCGGGGACAGCGCCTTCCCCGGCCGACGCGGCGTGACCCGGGTCGACCGACCCCGCACCGCTGGGTCGGGCGGCGCCGGGGACCGGCTGCCACCGGGCGGCCCAGTAGGCGAGGGCCTGGCCCAGCTCGGCGAGCCGCTCGGGGCGCTCCGCCGCCCCGCCCGTGGACGAGGTGGGTGCCCCCAGGGCGCGGACGGCGTGACCGACCCGGATGACGCCGTGGGTGGCGCCGGCGGCGATGCCCGGCAGCAGCCGGGGCCACCAGGTGCCGAGCACCTCCCGCCAGGGCCGTCCCCGCAGCTCCCGGTCGAAGTGGGTGAGCCAGTCCCCGGCCCGCTTCGGGTCGCCGAGCGCCTCGCGCCAGTCCCCGATCGGCCGCAGGCCGCGCGGCAGCTCGTCCAACCGCCCCAGGTACGCGTCCAGCCAGCGGTGCACCACCCCGTCGTGGCCGTGCCGGACCAGCGCCTCCACGGCCATCGGCCCGTGGTTCGAGAGCCAGCCCTCGTACTCGGGGCCGGTGCGGTGCAGCCGTCGGTACGCCTCGTCCAGGATCTCCTCACCCATGCGGCGATCCTCCGACCTCAACCGAGGTTCAGGTCAAGCCGTGAGGTCCGCCCCGTCCACGAGCCCCCGCACGCGCAGCTCGGTGGCGATCGCCGGAGGGCAGTCCAGCACGACCGCGGCGGTGCCGACCGGTTCCGCGCCCCGCGCGGCGCAGATCTCGTAGAGCGCGCGCACCTGTGCCCCGGTGGCCACCCAGTCGTCCACCACCAGCACCCGGTCACCCCTTTGCAGGCCGTGGTCCCGCACGGCCAGGTCGACCCGTCGGCCCCGGAAGTCCGGTGGGCTCTGCGCCCAGGTGAGCGCCCCGGCGGGCAGCCGGCCGTCGCCCGGCTTGTGCGCCGGCACGAAGCCGACGCCGAGCGCCGTCGCGGCGAGCGGACCGAGCAGGTATCCGGTGACCGCCGGCGAGACGACCACCGTCGGCCGGGCGGCCCGGAACGGCTCCACGAGGGCCGGTCCCAGCCGGGCGAGGACCTCCGGGTCCCGCCACCAGCCGGAGACGTCGCTGACCAGATGGGTGGCGCCGGGGCCGGGATCGATCCACCTGACCAGCGCGGCGAGGCGTCCGCTCAGCTCGGAGGGCATGGCCCATCCTGCGCCACGCGGTCTGGCTGGCCGTCGAGTGGGTGACCCCGACGGGGACCGGGCCGGGCGGTCCGCCCCGCACCCGGGCCGCCCGGCCCACGTCGGGTCGGATGATCGGGTACACGTATCACTGCAATTACGGTCATACCACCATGATCACGTTGACTTCGGATGTGCTTCTCTCGTTACGGTCCGACCCGGTTTGTTCAGATGACGAAAGGACCGGGCCGGTGGCTGGCAGGCACTCCCGTACCCGCATGTTCTCCTCGCCGGCCGGCCTCGCGGCCACCGCAGCGGTCGGGGTCGCCCTCGCCGTCGGCGGCACCGTCGGCGCCGTCCAGCTGACCTCAGGCGCGGAGCCCGCCCGGCCGGCCGCGGTCGACCTCGCGCCCAGCGACCTGCCGACCCCGGCGGCCCCCACCTCGCCGGCAGCCCCGCCGGCCGTTACGCCGAGCGCCAGCGCGTCGCCGAGCGCGACCGCCAGCCCCAGGGCCAGCCGGTCCGCCCAGGCCCCCTCCCGGAGCAAGCCACGCACCGCCGCGCCGAAGCCCACCGCGACGAAGAAGAGCAGCACCGCCCGCCCGGTCGTCGACAGCGGCTCGTGCGGCGCGTCGTTCTATTCCGAGGGGCAGCTCACCGCCAACGGCGAGAACTTCGATCCGTCCGCGCTGACCGCCGCCCACAAGACCCTGCCGTTCAACACGAAGGTCCGGGTCACCAACCCGGCGAACGGCAAGTCCGTGACGGTGCGCGTCAACGACCGTGGCCCGTTCATCGCGGGGCGTTGCCTCGACCTGTCCCGGGCCGCGTTCGCCCAGATCGCCTCGCTCGACGCCGGCCACGTGGACGTCCGCTACGAGGTGCTCGGCTGAGCGTCGGCCGGGTGGCGATCGGTCCGGCGACACGGTCCGGGTGGGCAGAACATGCTCGGACGACGGGCCAGGTTCATTCACCCGCTCACGTCCATCAGGCATGCTGTCCCTCGTACGCACGCGACCCTTCCAGTCGGGCCCCGGCCCACTGAGCCCCGGATCCCGCGCCGGCCTCGGCGCGGCCTTCGTCCTGCTCGCGATCGTCTCGGCCGTGGAACTGGCCGACGGCCGCCCGGCGAACTACATCGCGCTCATGGTGGCCGCGCCGTTCCTGACCGCCGCGCTGGCGTCGTGGCGGATCGTGCTCGGCGTGGGCCTGGCCGCCACCGCCCTCGGGGCCGGCTTCGCGCTCTGGGAGGAGACCGTGGCGCTTCCCACCACGGTCGCCGTCGCGGGCATCGCGCTGGGCACCGCCATCGCGGTGGCCACGGCGGCCGTACGGCAGCGGCAGGCCGAACGGATCGCCGAGCTGTCCCGGCTGGCCTCGGTCGCCCAGCAGGCAGTGCTGCGCCCGCTCGGGCCACAGGTCGGCACGCTCTCGGTGGCCGCCAGGTACATCTCGTCCACCGCCACCGCCGAGATCGGCGGCGACCTGTACGAGGCGGTCGACACGCCGTACGGGGTGCGGATGATCATCGGTGACGTGCGGGGCAAGGGCCTCGACGCGGTCCGGCTCGCCAGCATCGTGCTGGGTTCGTACCGGCACGTGGCGTACGAGCGGGCGGACCTGCGGGCCGTCGTGACCGACCTGGACCGGGCGGTGGCCCGGAGCGTGGGCGACGAGGACTTCGTCACCGCCGCGCTGGTCGAGGAGCGGGGCGGGACGCTCACCATCGTCAACTGCGGCCACCCGCCGCCGCTGCTGCTGCGCCGGGGCGCCGTCATCCCGCTCGAACCGCCGGCCCCCGCCCCGCCGCTGGGCTTCATGCCGGTGGTACGCCCCCGGGTCGAGCGGCTGGAGCCCGGCGACCGGCTGCTGCTCTTCACCGACGGGCTCGGCGAGGCCCGCCGGGACGGGGAGTTCTTCCCGACCGCCGACCGGGCCTGGCGGCTGCTCGGCCACGGCACCGTCGGCGACGGGCTCGCCTCGCTGGAGACCGCCCTGGTCGAGTGGGTGCACGGCCGGCTCGACGACGACATCGCCCTGGTCCTGATGGAGTACACGGGCTCGCGCGGCGCCGCCACGGTGGCCGTCCCCAGCTGGGAAGTCGGCGCGGCCGAGAGCTGAGCCGGGGCCGCTCGGCGCCCGCTTCCGCAACCCGAACGGCAAGTGTGTAATCGCCGTCACTTCGGTGATCGGCTTGTCGCTGCCTACCCATCGGTAATACAGTCTGGAGTTACTGATCGGTAACACCTGTCCGGAAGCGGGGCCAGCGAGCATGACCCACTACAAGAGCAACCTTCGGGACCTCGAGTTCAACCTCTTCGAGGTCTTCGGGGCGGACCAGGCGTTCAGCCAGGAGCCGTACACGGACCTGGACGTCGACACCGCACGCGACATCCTCGCCGAGGTCGACCGCCTCGCCCGTGAGGATCTGGCCGCCAGCTACACGGACAGCGACCGCAACCCGCCGGTCTTCGACCCGGCCACGCACACCGCGCCGCTGCCGGAGTCGTTCAAGAAGTCGTACCGGGCGTTCATGAACTCCGAGTTCTGGCGGCTGGAGCTCCCGACGGAGCTGGACGGCAGCAACGCGCCCCGGGCGCTCGTGTGGTCCCTCGCCGAGCTGATCCTCGGCGCCAACGCCGCCGTGTGGATGTACTCCTCCGGCCCGTCCTTCGCGCACGTGCTGCACGTCGAGGGCACCGAGCAGCAGAAGCGGTGGGCGAAGCTCTTCGCCGACAAGCAGTGGGGCTCCACGATGGTGCTCACCGAGCCGGACGCCGGCTCGGACGTGGGTGCCGGCCGGGCCCGCGCCATCCAGCAGCCCGACGGCTCCTGGCACATCGAGGGCGTGAAGCGCTTCATCACGTCCGCCGAGCACGACCTGAGCGACAACATCATCCACTACGTGCTGGCCCGCCCGGTCGGCGTCGAGGGTGTCGGTGGCCCGGGCACCAAGGGCCTCTCCCTCTTCGTGGTGCCGAAGTACCACTTCGACGAGAACACCGGCGAGCTGGGCGAGCGCAACGGCGTCTTCGCCACCAACGTCGAGCACAAGATGGGCCTGAAGGTCTCCAACACCTGCGAGGTGACCTTCGGCGAGCACGGCGTACCGGCCAAGGGCTGGCTGCTGGGCGAGAAGCACGAGGGCATCCGGCAGATGTTCATGATCATCGAGAACGCCCGGATGATGGTCGGCACCAAGGCCATCGCCACCCTCTCGACCGGCTACCTGAACGCCCTGGAGTACGCCAAGAGCCGGGTGCAGGGCGCCGACCTGACCCACATGGCGGACAAGACCGCACCGCGCGTCACGATCACCCACCACCCGGACGTGCGCCGCTCGCTGCTGCTGCAGAAGGCGTACGCCGAGGGCCTGCGCGCCCTGGTCTGCTACACCGCCACCTGGCAGGACAAGGTCGCCATCGCCGAGGCGGCGGGCGACGAGAAGGCGACCAAGCTCGCCAAGCGGGTCAACGACCTGCTCCTCCCGCTGGTCAAGGGCGTCGGCTCGGAGCGGGCGTACGAGCTGCTCGGGCACGAGTCGCTGCAGACCTTCGGTGGCTCCGGCTTCCTCCAGGACTACCCCCTGGAGCAGTACGTCCGGGACGCGAAGATCGATACCCTCTACGAGGGCACGACCGCGATCCAGAGCCTCGACCTGATCTTCCGCAAGATCGTCCGGGACAACGGCAAGGCCCTGATGGCGGTCGCCGGCGAGATCCAGGAGTTCATCGCCACCGAGGCCGGCAACGGTCAGCTCAAGGAGGAGCGGCTGGCGCTGGGCAAGGCGCTCGCCGAGATCCAGACCATGCTGGGCGTCATGACCGGCTGGCTGGGCGAGGCGCAGGGCGGCGACACCCGGGCGCTCTACAAGGTCGGCCTGAGCAGCCGCCGCTTCCTGCTGGCGATCGGCGACCTGGTCGTCGGTTGGCTGCTGCAGAAGCAGGCCGACGTGGCCCTGAAGGCCCTGGCCGGCGAGGTCTCCGCCGCCAACAAGGCGTTCTACACCGGCAAGGTGGCCGCCGCCCGGTTCTTCGCCCGCGAGGTGCTGCCCCGCATCGGCGCCGACCGGCGGATCGTCGAGAGCACCGACCTGGACGTCATGGACCTCCCGGAGGAAGCCTTCTGAGATACGCCGTAGCGCCCCACGGCGCGACGGCGGGGTCGGGAACGACCCGGACATGATCGGCCCGACGGCCGGCGGGCAACAGCTCGCCGGCCGCCGTCGTCCACCCCCCCTTCCCCGAAACCGCCCCGAGCCTGGTCTCGCTGCCTCCGACCGTCGCGAGCCTGGTTCCGCTGCCTTTCGTCGGCGGCCCGCACCCTGCGCCAGGAGGCACGTCAGGCCGCCGCCCGGCGCTGTCCGCACCGCCCCACCCCACCCGGCGCCGCGCCGCGCCGCGCCGCACAGGTTGATCATGAAGTTATTGCCTACGGAAAGCGCATTCCAAGGCAACAACCTCATGATCAACACTGAAAAGGGTGCGGAAGCGCGGGCAGGGGCGGGGCCGGACCTGGGCGGGGCTGGGTCCAGGTCGGGGCTGGGCGGGGCCGGGTCTAGGCGGGGCTGGGCGGAGTGGGTCTGGGGTCAAGCCGATCACGCAGCGTCATCAATCGGCCGCCTCTCCGACTTGCTCCTCGCCGTCCTTTGCTCTGCATCCGCGGAGGCGCCACCAACTCTGGGTGTCTGTTGCGTCCATGGATGCAGAGCAAAGCGTTCGGGGAAGGGGTGCCGGTGAGGGCTTCAGGTCGTACCTACTGGTTAACAATTAGGCATTGATGCCCGTTTTGCGGGTGGTGCTGCCTAGTGGCCGTAGTTACGGGGAGTAGCGGCACGGATTTAAGGGGCTGCGGTCGCCGTGTGTAGTCGTGGCGGCGCAATCGGGTCGGGTGGGAAGAGCGGTGGCTGGCCCGATGGTGCGGGTTCCGCTGGCTATTCGGGGACGCCATCCGGGTAGCCGGGCGGTGTGGCGGGTAACCGTCGCGAGGCCACGTCAGAGAACGCCCAGAGCCACCGCACGGGGGAGTGCAGCGCACATGGGCATTGGTAGCGGAATCTTCCTGATCGCCATCGGCGCGATCCTGACCTTCGCCATCAGAGCCAACGTCTGGTGGGTCGACCTGCGCGCGGTCGGCTGGGTGTTCATCCTGGCCGGGCTGGGCGTCCTGCTCACCACGCTCTGGTTCTGGCAGGACCGGCGCAAGCGGGCGCGGACCCTGATCGTCGAGGAGAACCGGCTCTCGCACCCGACCGCGATGATGCCACCGCCGCCCGATCCGCCGCCGCCGACGGCGCCACCGTCCTGAGTCACCGCCACCGCCACGGCGCCGCCACCGCCACCAGCGGTGCCTGCGGTTGAGCCACCCGCCACGTACCGGCGGGTGGCTCAGCCACGTGCGGTGTGCCGGTCGGTGATCGGAGCCCTGCTCGGGCGCAGCTCCGGCCAGTCGACGTCGGGCCGGTGCACCACCACGTCGCTGGTGCGCATTCCATCCTGGTCCGCCCGCTCCGGGTCGAGCAGCGCCGAGAGGAGCGAGATGCCCGGGTTGTGTGCGATCAGCAGCACCGTACGGGCGGTCGGGTCGACGTCCCGGACCAGTGTCAGCAGGTCCTCTGGGTGCGCCTCGTACGCGTCGGCCTCGTAGCGCACGACGGGAGCGGGGCCGGCCGAGCCGCCCTCCGGTGGGGAGCCGGTCATGCCCATCGCCACGCTGTGCCACGTCTCCCGGGTGCGCCGGGCGGTCGAGCAGATGACCACGTCCGGCAGTAGGTCGTGCTTGGCCAGCCAGGCGCCGGCCGCGGCCGCGTCGGCCTGACCCCGTACCGCCAGGGGACGCTGCACGTCCGGCACCACCTCCCCGGGCGGCTCGGCCTTGGCGTGCCGGAGCAACACCAGCCTGCGTCCCCGGGCGGAAGCGTCCGTCATGCCCTCAGCTTGCCCGATTGGCGATCAGAGCGCCTGGGTAAGTCGATGGATGCCGCAACCTCACCGATGGCCGCGGCGGAAGGAAACGCCAGGGGACAGCCGAGGAGGCGACGAGATGGGCTTTGGTGGCAGTATCTTCCTGATCGCGTTGGGTGCGATCTTCGCGTTCGCCGTGGAGGCGGATCTCGGCTGGCTCAACCTGGCCGTGGTCGGCTGGGTGCTGATGCTGGCCGGCGTGGCCGGCCTGCTGCTCACCCTCCACTTCTGGAACTCGCGCCGTCGGGCCGTGGTCGCCCCGGTGCGCGGTGAGCGTGTGGTCGCCGAGCAGGTCGTGCCGGTGCGGGACGACCGGGTCGTGGAGGAGTACCGCGAGGTGCGTCAGCCGCGCCGCACCGTCTGACGTCAGGACGGGACAGCTTCTTTTCCGGGGGCTCCGCCACGCGGCGGGGCCCCCGGATGTGTCCGTCCGTCAGGCGAAGAGGGCGAAGTAGATGGCGATGTGGTGGCAGAGCGCGGCCACGAGCGTGCAGGCGTGGAAGAACTCGTGGTGGCCGAAGACGGTGGGCCAGGGGTTGGGCCGGCGGAGCGCGTAGAAGACCGCGCCGACGCTGTAGATCGCGCCGCCCACGATGAGCAGCACCAGGGCGGTGACGCCACCCTGGTGCAGGATGTCGGGCAGCATCGCGACCGAGACCCAGCCGAGCGCCAGGTAGAGCGGCGCGGAGACCCAGCGCGGGGCGTGCGGCCAGACGAGCTTGAGCGCCACGCCAGCCAGTGCGCCGCCCCAGACCAGCGCCAGCATGATCGTGGCCGGCCGGGGTTCCAGCAGCAGTACGCAGAACGGCGTGTAGGTGCCGGCGATGAACACGAAGATCATCGAATGGTCCATCCGGCGCATGATCTGGTAGCCGCGCTCGGACCACACCCGCCGGTGGTAGAGGGCGCTCGTGCCGAAGAGCCCGCAGACCGTCAGGCTGTAGATGAGGCAGCTGACCAGCGGGGCCCAGCCGGGTCGGGTGGAGGCGACCGTGCTGAGCACGATGCCGCAGAGTCCGGCGACGAAAAACGCGTACGTGTGGAGCCAGCCGCGCATCCGGGGCTTACCGATGTCGACCGGCTTCAGTCGAAGCGGGGCGGGGGTGGTCACGCCATTAGGCTACGACACCGTAGGTTACTTTCAAGTAGTGCGTCCGGTCACGTGGGACGGCGGGCGACCGCCCCTGGTGTCGTGCACCGGTCGGGGAGTATGGCGGCATGCGGATCCGACCCGTCGGCGCCCACGCCCTGCTGATCGACTGTGCCGACGCCGACCAGGTGGAGGCGTGGCGGGCCGAGCTGTGGCGGCGGCGCGAACGCGGTGAGCTGACCGCCGTCGAGATCGTGCCGGCGGCCACCACCGTCCTGCTCGACGGGGTGCCGGACCCGGCCACGGCGGCTGCGCGGATCGCCGCCTGGCCGCCCCGACCAGGCGCGCCGACCACCACCGCCGCGCCGAGGACCACCGCCGCGCCGAGGACCGCCGGCACACCGGGGACCGCCGGCACACCGGGGACCGCCGGCACACCGGGGACAGCCGACGCCGGGGAGGCTTTCGAGGCCGCCGCTGAACTGGTCGAGGTGCCGGTGACGTACGACGGGGAGGATCTGCCTCTCGTCGCCGAGCACTGGGGCGTGGACGTGCCGACAGTGGCCGACCGGTTGGGGCGTACCCCGTTCCGGGTGGCCTTCTGCGGCTTCGCCCCCGGGTTCGCCTACCTCACCGGGCTTCCCGCCGAACTGGCGGTGCCCCGGCTGCCCACCCCGCGCTCCCGGGTGCCGGCCGGCTCGGTCGCCCTGGCCGGCCCGTACGCGGGAATCTATCCGGCGGCCTCGCCCGGCGGCTGGCTGCTGGTCGGTCGTACCGCGATGGCCCTCTTCGACGTGCACGCAGACCCGCCCGCCCGGCTCACCCCGGGCACCCGGGTACGCCTGGTGGCCGCGTGACCCGGGTGGTCGAGGTGCTCCGCGCCGGGGCGCTGACCACCGTCCAGGACCTCGGTCGGGCCGGCTGGGCGCACCTCGGCGTACCCCGGTCGGGCGCGCTCGACCCGGCGGCGCTGCGGCTGGCCAACCGGCTCGTCGGCAACCCGGAGTCCGCCGCCGGCCTGGAGATCACGATGACCGGCTGCGAGCTGCGGTTCCTCCGCGCGACGGCGGTCGCGGTGACCGGTGCCGATGCCGCCGTACGGGTCGACGACCGACCCGGTGACGTGGGTCGGCCGCTGGCGGTGCCGGCGGGCGCCGTGCTGCGGATCGGCCCGCCCCGCGACGGCCTGCGCAACTGGCTCGCGGTCGGCGGCGGGTTCGCCGTCGAGCCGGTGCTCGGCAGCCGCGCCACCGACACCCTCTCCGGGCTCGGCCCGCCGCCACTGCGCGACGGCGACCGGCTGCCCCTGGGCACACCGGCCGGACCGCCCGCCCCGGTGGACGTCACCCTCGCGGCGCCCACCCCGACCGAGCTGCGGCTCACCCTGCGCCTCGGCCCACGCGACGACTGGTTCACCGCCACCGCGCTGGACCGGCTGTTCGGCAGCGCGTACACGGTGAGCCCGGTCAGCAACCGGGTCGGCGCGCGACTCACCGGCGCGGCGCTGCCCCGCGCGGTGGCCGGGGAACTGCCCAGCGAGGGCATCGTGCTCGGGGCGGTGCAGGTGCCGGCGGACGGCCAACCGTTGATCTTCCTCGCCGACCATCCGACCACGGGCGGGTACCCCGTCGTCGGGGTGGTGGACGACGTGACCCCGCTCGCGCAGGCCCGGCCAGGGACTACGGTCAGGTTCCATGGACCTCAACGCTGACCTCGGCGAGGGATTCGGCATCTGGCGACTCGGCGACGACGCCGCGCTGCTGGACCTCGTCACCTCCGCCAACGTCGCCTGCGGCTTCCACGCCGGCGACGCGTCCACCATGCGCCGGGTGTGCGAGGGCGCCGCCGAGCGCGGGGTGGCCGTCGGCGCGCAGGTCGGCTACCGGGACCTCGCCGGCTTCGGCCGGCGGCACATCGCGTACGCCTTCGCGGAGCTGCGCGACGAGGTCACCTACCAGCTCGGCGCCCTGGACGCGTTCTGCCGGCTGTTCCGCACCCGGGTCCGCTACCTGAAGCCGCACGGGGCGCTCTACCACGCCGCCGCCCGCGACGAGACCCAGGCGGCGGCGCTGGTCGCGGCGGTCGGCGACTACGACGACCAGCTGCCGGTGCTCTGCCTGCCCGGCTCGGTCCTCGCCCAGCTCGCCGCCGGCGCCGGGCTGCGGGTGGTCGCCGAGGGCTTCGCCGACCGGGGCTACCTGCCCAACGGCTCGCTGGTGCCGCGCACCGCACCCGGGGCGCTGGTCACCGACCCGGAGGAGGTGGCCGTCCGGGCGGTGCGGATGGCCACCGAGCGGACCATGGTCGCGGTCGACGGCAGCGTCGTCCCGTGCCCGGTCGAGTCGATCTGCCTGCACGGCGACACCCCCGGCGCGGTCCGCTGCGCCGAACTGGTGCGCGCCGCCCTGATCGACGCGGGGGTCGCGCTCACTCCGTTCGCGTGAAAGGAAGGGCACCTTCCTATCGTTTTTTGTATAGGAAGGTGCCCTTCCTAACACCTGCGGCGCCGCACCGCACGCCCGCGGCGCCGCACCGCACGCGGTGCGCATCGCCTCGTGCGGCGTTCAGGCGTCGTCCAGGCCCCTGAGCACCAGCGGGAGCCGGGCGGCGGCACCCTCGACCACCCGGACCGGGACGCCCCAGTCCTGCCGGGTCAGGTGGCAGGCCGCGTGCTCGACGTCCGCGTCGCAGGTCGCCGCCTGCGCGGTCACCTGGAGCACACCCCCGGCCACCGTGCCGTCGACCACCAGCCGGCGGGACAGCTCCGTGCCGGTCCCCGCCCCCTCCAGCAGCAGCTCCGGCGGCGACGCCGACACCACCAGTCGCGTCGACGGGCCGTACGTCTCGTCGAGCTTCTGCCCCGGCGCGGGCGTGAAGATCACGTCCAGGGTCACCTCGCCGGCCGCCACGTCGGTGGGCTTGCGTTCGGTGCGGTGTCGGGGACCGTCGACGGTGCTCGCGCCGGCCGCCGAGAGCGCGCCGGGCGCCAGCCGGGTCAGCCGGTGCGCGGCGGACTCCACCACGAGCACCTCGCCGGCCGGGGTGAGCACCAGGTCGCTCGGCTCGGCGAGCCCCTCGGCGACCGTCGAGACCCGGTTGCTCTCCGGGTCGAAGCGGCGGACCGCCCCGTTGTACGTGTCCGCGATCAGCACCGAGCCGTCCGGCAGCGCGCACACCCCCAGGGGGTGCTGGAGCAGCGCCTCCGCCGCCGGCCCGTCGACGTGCCCGAAGTCGAAGAGCCCCTGCCCGACGACGGTGCCCATGACGTCGTTCTCGACGTACCGGATCGCGCTGGTCTCGCTGTCGGCGACCCAGAGCCGGGCGCCGTCGGTGGAGACGGAGAGGCCGGACGGCTGCGCCATCCAGGCCTCGGCCAGCGGGCCGTCGCGCAGGGCCTCGACGGTGGTGCCCGCGTACATGCCGGCGGTGCGCTTCACCGGGTCGAACCACCAGAGCTGGTGGATGCCGGCCATCGCGATGACGACCTTGTCGTCGTACCAGGCCAGGTCCCAGGGGGAGGAGAGGTCGACCGAGAGCGCGTCGTGCGAGTGGTCGTCGACCGTGGAACGCCACTGCCGGCCGGTGCCGGCGATGGTCACCACCTCGCCGTCGGCCAGCCGTACGCCGCGCAGCAGGTGGTTGACGGTGTCGGCGACGACGAGGTCGTAGCCGGCCACCTCGGCGGTGTGCGCCGGCAGCAGGCACAGCCCCTGCGGCTCGGAGAAGGTGGCCGCCCCGGCGGGACCGTCGACCCGGCCCCGGCTGCCCGTGCCGATCCGCCGTACCAGCGTCTCGCCGTCGGGGGCCAGTTCCGCCAGCGAGTGCCGGGCCGAGTCGGACACCAGCAGGTTGCCGCTCTCCAGCAGCACGGCCTTGCCCGGGAAGCGCAGCGTGGTCTGCGGCTCGGCGGGCGGGACGTACGGGCCGTCGCCCCGGTGCAGGGTGCCCTTGGCCTCGTGGGTGGCGATCAGGTCGTCGACGAGGCGGGCGAGCCCTTCGGCGTGACCCTCGCCGGCCATCGTCGCCACCACGTAGCCCTCGGGGTCGATCACCGACAGGGTGGGCCAGGCGCGGGCCGCGTACTGCTGCCACATGTCCAGCTCGGGGTCGTCGAGCACGGGGTGGTGGACGCCGTACCGCTCCACGGCGGCGGCCAGCGCGTCCGGGTCCTTCTCGTGCTCGAACTTCGGCGAGTGCACGCCGATCACGACGAGCACGTCGCCGTACTTCTCCTCCAGCGGGCGCAGCTCGTCGAGCACATGCAGGCAGTTGATGCAGCAGAAGGTCCAAAAATCAGCGATCACGATCTTGCCCCGCAGATCGGACAGCTTCAGCTCTCGCCCACCCGTGTTGAGCCACTGCCGGCCCCGCAGTTCGGGGGCACGTACGCGCGGTGTCGTTCCCATGCCCGTCAGCCTGCCACGTCGGGCTCGCGTCAAGTCGGACCCGTGACCCGGACGACAGCGGCGAGCCGGGCTAGCGGGCGCGGGCCCAGCCGGTGAAGCGCACGGTCAGGTCCGCCGGCGGGCTGCCGTGGTCCAACTCGGCGAGTTGCGCGGCGGCCTCCTCGCACAGCTCGGCGAGGTGGAGCATCAGCGCGTCGCGGTTCTCGCGGTACTTCGCGAGCAGGAGGAGCTTCGCCGTCGAGCAGGGCCACGCCACCCCGCAGGCGCCACAGCGCCAGGTGGGCCGGCTGGGGACGTGCGCGCGGACGTGCACCATCAGCCCACCGCCGTGCGGGGTCGGGCCGGCGGCCGTCGTGCGGGGGCGGGCCGCGCCGGGGGCGGCGCGGTGACGACCCACTCAAGACCCTCGCGTAGGACGAACAGCTCGCGCTTCGCCACCGCGCGGCCCTTGGCGTCGAGCTGGTAACCCTCGAACCAGAGCCAGCCGTACGGCGGGAAGCGGTCGACGAGTTCGCGGATCACGCGGACGCGCATCGGGGTCACGAACTGCGGCGACGCCGCCCGGGTCAGGTGGAGGATCTCGCCGGCCCGCAGCATCCGTACGGGAGGTGGCGCTTTGCTCCTCGGCGTAAGTGTCGGTGTCGGCCTCTCCCCGAGCATCGCTCCTCCTCGTGCGGCGGATGGTGGGAGGGGCTGCCCGGTCGCTCGCCAGGGCGGCCCCGCAGCGCGACCGGCGGGCGTCCATCGCCCCACCGGCTCATGACGTGCACTGCGAAACGCTTCCAGTCAGTTACGGACGGTTGAACCGCTGCCGTGAGACCATCGAGGGACGTCTAGGAAAGGTCCCTGCTGTGCCCAGGAACGAAGCCCTCCGTGAGGCCCTGACCGTGGCGGGACTGACGGTCACCGACCTTGCTGCGAAGTGCGATGTGGACGCGAAGACAGTCGAGCGGTGGATCAGCCGCGGTCGACTTCCCCACCCTCGATCGCGAGTGCGTGTTGCCTCGGCGCTGGGTAAAGATGTAGATGTGCTGTGGCCTGATGTTGTTCGCCGCGCGGTCAAGCTAGGGGCAGACCGCGAGATCGTGGGCGTCTACCCGCGCCGGTCCGAGCTTCCGCGCCCCCTGTTCGGTGAACTGATCGGGCAGGCCCGTAAGCGGCTGTGGTTCGGCGGATACACCAGCTACTTCGTCTGGTTGGAGGTGCCGAACGCGGCTGTCACGCTCGGCACCAAGGTGCGCGAGGGCGCCGACGTTCGTTTTCTGTTGGGTGACCCGGCCAGTTCGGTCACCACCGGTCGGGAGCGGATCGAAGGCACGCCGCTCACTCTCGCCACCCGTATCGCCACGACGCAGGCGGAGATCGCGAAGTCGCCGGAGGACTTGCCGACCCGACTGACCGACCGGCATGTCGCGATGTCGGTCTGGATCTTCGACAACGAGGCGATCGTGGCGACGCATATCGGTGCCGGCCTGGGGCAGGATTCGGTGACCCTGCACCTGCGCCGCCGTGGTGCCGGTGGCGCGTTCGACCGCTACGTGGAGCACTTCGAGGCTTTGTGGACGGACGCCCAGGTCGCCGATCGGCCCTGAACCACCAGGTTTCCGAAAGCGCCCGTCCCTGATTCCCGGGGCGGGCGCTTTCCGTTTCCGTACCACGGGCACTGTCGTTCTTCGCAGCCGTTCTGCGGCGCTGCCGGCCGGAGAGACGACGGCGGGGCCACGGTCTACCGTGGCCCCGCCGTCGTCTTCGTCTGCTACTGGCCCGCCGGCTTGAGGCAGAGCACGCGGTTCGCCCCGCCGCCCTTGAGCACCACGTGCGGCTGGGTCGGGTCGGCGCACTTGTCCTTCGCGTCCACCTTGGAGACCACGGTGAAGGCACCCGCCTCGCCGCACTCCGCCGCCGCCGCCGTCTCGCCCGACTTCTTCACGCAGCTGCCGACCGCCGGGTCGAACGCCGGGGCCGGGTCGTCGCCGCCGACCTTCCCGAGCAGCATGAGCAGCCCCAGCGGCACCGCCAGGATGAGCACCGCCGCGACGAGCACCGCGGCGAGCACCCGGCCGTTGCGGACCTTGGGCGTGGGGGCCGGCTCGGCCTTCGGCTCCGCGATCGGCTTGAACGAGTCGAAGCGGTTCTGCTCCTGCTCCGGGCCGCCCTGGTCCCAGGGACCAGGCTGCTGCGGGGGCGGTGGGAACGCCGACGGGAACGCGCCGCCCGACGTGGGCGCGGCGGTCGGGGCGGGCCCGTAGCCGGGTGCCGCGCCGGCGGCGTTCGGCGTACCGAAGGGGTCGGCGGGCCGGTCGGCGCTGTCGTGCGGCCGGACCCCGTTGACCGGCCGGTCGCTGGCCGGCGGGTCGACGAAGGACGGTACGCCCGGCGGGAAGGCCGGGGGCGCGGCCGGCGAGGCGGGCGCCATCGGGGCGACCGCGCCGAAGACGGCGGTTCCGCTCGGTGCCCGGTCCCGGTCGTCGAAGCGGCCCTCGTGGCCCTGGTCGAACCGGTTGTCCGGGCCCTGGTCGAACCGGCCCTCGGTGCCCTGGTCGAACTGGTTGTCCTGACCCTGGTCGAAGCGCGGATCCGGCCCTTGCTCGAAGCGCGGGTCCGGCCCTTGGCCGAAGCGCGGATCCGGGCCCTGCTCGAAGCGCGGGTCCGGCCCCTGGTCGAAGCTGGGTGCCGGCCGGTGTCCGCGCGGGTCCTCCTGCTCCGGCTCGTCCGCCGGCTCAGGGCGGGCCGGTCGGCCGTACACCCGGGGCTGCGGCGCGGGCGCACCGCCCGGTCGCAGGGCCTGGTCGGTCGGCGGCAGCACCCGGCTGGCCAGCGGCACCGAGGCGCTCGCCGAGACGCTGCCGGCGGCCGGTTCGGCGCCTTCCGGCGACGGTACGGCCGCCCGCCCGCCCACCTCGGGCGAGGTGCGCGGTGCGGGGACCACCGGACCGGCGGGCGACTGCGGCTCGTCGTGCCGGGAGCCGGCCTGGGCCCAACCCGGCTGCTCCTGCTCGTACGCCGGCAGGCCGCCGTCCCGGCCGGGCTGCTCGGGGGCGAACTGGGCCGGCGGCGCGTAGTCGACCGGCGGGGCGGAGGCCAGGCTGGCGCCGGGCACCCGCTGCTCCTGCGGCGGCAGCGGCACGGCGTTGGCCGGCGAGATGCCGGGCCCCGGTGCGGGCTGGTAGATCGGAGGCTCCTCGGCCCGCTCCGGCTCCCAACCGTTGCCGGTCCGGCCCGGGGCAGGCTCGCTCGCCTCCGCGCGACCCCACACCTCGTCCGCCGACCACGGCTCGACATCCGGTACGGCTGGGCGCTCGGCAGCGTTGCCGGCCCACTGCGGCGGGTTCTCCGCGGCGGCGGGACCCCACGGCTTCGGCCCGCCGTCGCCGGGTACGGGGACGGCGGCGCGGCCGGGCGGGGTGGAGGTCGGCTGCGGGGCGCCCCAGCCGTTCGCGTCCCGGTCGTCGGACTGCGAGGGCACGGACGCGGCACCCCGTGCGGAGCGCTCGTCCCGGGCCGGCCACTCGCCGCCCTGGGGCTGGTCGTCCCGGGGCGCGTCGTCGCGGGAGGCGGCCCAGGCGCCACCCGGAGGCTGCTCCGCGCCGGCGTCCCAGCCGGGCTGCTCGCCCTGCTGCTGCTCGGTGCCGGACCAGCCGCCGGAGCGGTTGGGGTCGTCCTGCTGCTGTCCGGGGTTCCAGCCGTTGGCGGGGTCCTGAGGGGACTCGGCGTTCCAGCCGCCGGAGCGGGAGGGATCGTCCTGGGCGGGCCAGGGCTGGGGGGTGGGCGCGGGTGCGGGCTGCGGGACCCGGGCGGCGCCGCGGGCGGCGGGCTCGGGCTGCGCCCACGCGGGGGACGCCTGCTCGCCGGATCCCCAGGCGGGCTGCTCGTCCTGCTGCTGGCCGCCGGCCCAGCCGCCGGAGCGGTTGGGGTCGTCCTGCTGCCAGCCGCCGGAGCGGTTCGGGTCGTCCTGCTGCTGGCCGCCGCCGGGGCGGTCGGCGTCGTTCTGCGCGGCCCAGTCGCCCTGGGCGGGCCGGTCGTCCGGGGTGGCACCGCCGGCCCAGCCGTCGGGCCGGGCCTGCTCGTCCTGCTGCTGCTGGCCGCCCGCCCAACCGCCGGAGCGGTTGGGGTCGTCCTGGGCGGGCCAGGGCTGGGGTGCGGGCTGCGGGACCCGGGCGGCGCCGCGGGCGGCGGGCTCGGGCTGCGCCCACGCGGGGGACGCCTGCTCCCCGGATCCCCAGGCGGGCTGCTCCGGGGCGGCGTGTGGCGGCTGCGGGGCGGCGGGGGCCCAGGCCGGGCCGGCCTGCTCCTGCGCGCCCGGCCACGGCGGCTGCGGCGGCTGCGGCGGCTGCGGCGACGCGCCGGACGGTCCCCACTGGCCGGACTGGGCCGGGTCGGTCTGCTGCGGCGCCTGGGCGGCCCACGCGGGGGCCGGCTGCTGCTCACCCTGCGCGCCCCAGGCGGGCGGGTTCGGTCGCTCCGACGGGGGCGGGGGTGCCCAGCCCAGATCGGGGGCGCCGGCGCCGTATCCATTGTCCTGCTGTGCCGGGCGGTCGCCGTACGGCGCCGGTCCGCCGGCGCCCGGCGACACCTCGTCCGGCTGCTGGCCGGGGTGGTGCGTGCCCTCGGACGTCATGCGTGCGCCTCCTCCATCACCTGTCGGCCGCCACTGCCGATCGGTCTTTTCGGCAGGGTGGCCGGCGTCGCCGGTGTACCGGCCGTGCCGGCTCCCCGCACCGTATCCGGTGACCGCCCGAGGGCGACCGGGGAGCACGATCGTCACTCCCCGTGGCCGGATGGTGTCGAGCGGCTTCTATCGACTCGACTGCTCCGGGTCGGCGGGCGACGACCGAAGCCCACCGTACCGGGCGCTGAGGCGAGGTGGAATCCCGGTGTCAGCCGCTGCGAAACGCCGATGACCCGCCCGGGCGGACCGGGCGGGTCATCGATCTGGAGGAGGTGAGAAAGGTTCCGGGCGTCAGCTCATGTGACGCTGGGCGATGGCGAGGATCTCTTCGCGGACCGCGGGCGAGTTGGCGGAGCGCAGCGCGTGCTCGATGGCACGGGCGCGGCGGTTGGCGTCGCGGCGGTTGCGGATTCGCTCGATCATGCTCATGGGTCTCTCCTCCTGGCTATTCGGTTGTCAGCCCCTTGATGTCTTCCATTGAACACCAAGACGGGCGCAACTTCCATCGATTGTTAGGTGAGCTGGGACACGGGCCGAACAATCGAAGGTGAGAGGGGCCTGTGACCCACGCAATCCTCTGTCTCTGGAAGCGGCCGATGCCGGGCGTGCGCGCGCCACAAAAGGACACGGCCGGTGTGCCGGGCGTCAACCCGTCGCACACCGGCCGTTCGGCTGGCGTCAGGACCGTCAGGTCCAGGCGAGCAGCGCCGCCTCCGGGTCGGCCAGGAACTCCCCGATGTCGCGCAGGAACTTCGAGCCCAGCTCACCGTCGATGATCCGGTGGTCGAAGGAGAGGCCCAGCGTGGTGACCTGACGCGGCCGGACCTTGCCCTTGTGGACCCAGGGCATCTCGCGGACCGCGCCGAAGGCCAGGATCGCCGACTCGCCCGGGGGCAGGATCGGCGTACCGGTGTCCACCCCGAACACGCCGACGTTGGTGATCGTCAGCGTGCCGCCGGACATGTCGGCCGGCGAGGTCTTCCCGGCCTTGGCCGTCTGCACCAGGCCGGTCATCGCGTCCGCCAGTTCGCGCAGCGAGAGCCGGCCGGCGTCCTTGATGTTCGGCACGATCAGCCCGCGCTCGGTGGCCGCCGCGATGCCCAGGTTGACGTAGTCCTTGACGACGATCTCGTCGCCGGCCCAGGTCGAGTTGACCATCGGGTGGCGCTTGACGGCCAGCAGCACCGCCTTGGCCACCAGCAGCAGCGGCGAGACCCGCACGTCGCGCCACTCCCGCCGGCTGCGGAGCCGGTCCAGGGCCTTCATCGCCCGGGTCACGTCGACGGTGAGGAACTCCGTCACGTGCGGCGCGGTGAACGCCGAGCGGGACATGTTCTCGGCGGTGAGCTTGCGTACCCCCTTGACGGGGATGCGCTGCTCGCGGTCCGCGCCGAAGCTCGCGGCCGCCGTGGCCGGGGCCGACACCGCGAGCGGCTCGGCCGCCGCCGTGGCCCCGCTCGCCGCCCGCTGTACGTCCTCCCGGGTGATCGAGCCCAGCGGCCCCGACCCGGTCAGCGCGGACAGGTCGACGCCGAGATCCTTGGCGAGCTTCCGCACCGGCGGCTTGGCCAGCACGGGCCCGCCGGCCGGTCCGTGACCGTTCGACGGCGCAGTGGCCACCGGGGCCGGCTGCGTCGGTGCGACCGGCTGCGCGGCCTGGGCCGGCACCGGTGTGTCGCCCCTGCGCGGGCGGCGCTTGGCCGCCGTGGTGCGCGGGCCGTAGCCGACCAGCACGGCGGTACGGCCGCCCGGGGCGGGACCACCGATCAGGCCCGGCTCGACCGCGCCCTCGGCCGGCGCCACCTCGACCGCGGCCAGCGACGCCGCCGACGGGGTGGGCAGGGCGGCGTCCGGGGCGCCGGTCGTCGACGCCTCGATCGGCCCGGCGCCCGGGTCGGTGTCGATCGCGATGATCGGCGTGCCGACCTCGACCGTGCTCCCCTCCGGGTGGAAGATCGCCTGCACCTGGCCGGCCCACTTCGCCGGGATCTCGACGGCCGCCTTGGCCGTCTCCACCTCGACGATCGGCTGGTTCAGCTCGATGACGTCACCGACCTTGACGAGCCAGGCGAGGATCTCCCCCTCGGTCAGGCCCTCGCCCAGGTCGGGCAGGTTGAACTCCTTGATCCGCGACATGCCGCTCACCAGCCGAAGGTGCGGTCGACGGCGTCGAGCACCCGGTCGAGGTCGGGCAGGTACTCCTCCTCCACCCGGGCGGCCGGGTAGGGGGTGTCGAAGCCGGTCACCCGCAGCACCGGGGACTCCAGGGAGTAGAAGCACTCCTCGGTGATCCGGGCGGCGATCTCCGAGCCCAGGCCCAGGTTGCCCGGGGCCTCGTGCACGACCACGCAGCGGCCGGTGCGCTTCACCGACTCGTAGGCGGCGGTCAGGTCCAGCGGGGAGAGCGAGCGCAGGTCGATGACCTCCAGCTCCCGGCCGTCCTCAGCGGCGGCGGTCGCCGCGTCCAGGCAGGTCCGCACCATCGGCCCGTACGCCAGCACCGTGGCGTCCGTGCCGGGCCGGACGACCCGGGACGAGTGCAGCGGGTACGCACCGGACAGCGGGGCGTCCAGCTCGACGGGGCCCTTCTCCCAGTAGCGCCGCTTCGGCTCCAGGAAGACGATCGGGTCGTCCGAGGCGACGGCCTGCTGGATCATCGTGTACGCGTCCTGCGGGTTGGCGCAGGACACCACCTTCAGGCCGGCGGTGTGGGCGAAGTACGCCTCCGGCGACTCCGAGTGGTGCTCGACCGCGCCGATGCCGCCGCCGAACGGGATCCGGATGACCATCGGGATCCGCACCTTGCCCTGCGAGCGGTAGTGCATCTTCGCCACCTGCGACACGATCTGGTCGTACGCCGGGTAGACGAAGCCGTCGAACTGGATCTCGCAGACCGGCCGGAAGCCGCGGATGGCCAGGCCGACCGCGGTGCCGATGATGCCGGACTCGGCGAGCGGCGTGTCGATCACCCGCTGGTCGCCGAAGTCCTTCTGGAGGCCGTCGGTGATCCGGAAGACGCCGCCGAGCTTGCCGACGTCCTCGCCCATGATGACGACCTTCGGGTCGTTCTCCAGGGCCCTGCGCAGACCGGTGTTGAGGGCCTTGCCGAGGGTGAGCGTCTCCGTGGCCATCAGTGGGCGCTCCCCTCGAACGACTCCATGTACTTCGTGAACTGCGCCCGCTGCTCGTCGAGCTCGGGGGACCCGTTGGGGTAGACGTGGTCGAACATCGTCACCGGCTCGGGGTTGGGCATGGCGAGCACCCGCTCGCGCAGGTGCACCGACTCGGTGCGGGCCTGCTCGTCGACGGCCGCGAAGAAGTCCGCGTCGGCGATCTGCTGCTTCTCCAGGAACGCCTTCATCCGGGCGATCGGGTCCTTCGCCTGCCAGGCCTCGACCTCGCTGGCGATCCGGTAACGGGTCGGGTCGTCGGAGGTGGTGTGCGCGCCCATCCGGTAGGTGTAGGCCTCGATCAGGCTGGGGCCCTGGCCGAGCCGGGCGTTGTCCAGCGCGTGCCGGGTCACCGCGTACGACGCGAGCACGTCGTTGCCGTCCACCCGGACACCGGGGAAGCCGAAGCCGCCGGCCCGCTGGTAGAGCGGCACGCGGGTCTGGCGCTCCAGCGGCTCGGAGATGGCGTACTGGTTGTTCTGGCAGAAGAACACCAGCGGGGCGTTGAAGACGCTGGCCCAGACGAACGCCTCGTTGACGTCGCCCTGGCTGGTGGCGCCGTCGCCGAAGTAGGCGATCACCGCCTCGCCGTCCTCGGTGCCGGTCTTGCCGTCCATGTGGACGCCCATGGCGTAGCCGGTCGCGTGCAGGGTCTGCGCCCCGATCACGATCGTGTACATGTTGAACTTGAACTCGTTCGGGTCCCAGCCGCCCTGGTCGACGCCCCGGAACAGGCCGAGCGGCATGATCGGGTCGATGCCCCGGCAGTAGAGGACGCCGTGCTCCCGGTAGGTCGGGAAGGCCATGTCCTGCGTACGCAGCGCGCGTCCCGAGCCCACCTGCGCGGCCTCCTGGCCCAGCAGGCTGGCCCACAGGCCCAGCTCGCCCTGGCGCTGCAACGCGGTGGCCTCGGCGTCGAGCTTGCGGACCAGCACGAGGTCGCGGTAGAGCCCGCGGTACTCCTCGTCGGTGAAGTCGACGCGGTACTCGGTCCCGTCCGGGCCGGTCGCGCTCTCGATCCGCTCACCCTCCGGGGTGAGCAGCTGCACCAGCTGCGGGTCGCCGGTCGCACCCTTCTTGGACCGGGGTGCGGCCCGTCGGCCGCGGCTGGAGACCCCGGGGTCGCCCTTTGCCATCCGTCTCTCCCTGTCTGTCTGCGTCGGCACCGGGGGGTCACCCGGCCGCGCAACTCGTGCGCCTGCCCGGCTGGTGCCGGACGGGTTCCTGGCGGCCGCGCCTAGCCCCGGTGGGGGTTGCCGCGCGGCGTGAGCCGGATTCTGGCCGAACCCGGATCGGGAGCGCCGGCGCCCAGCCGCGCCTGCCGCGAGGGTGCGCGGAGGTCGTGGCTGCGTTGCCGTCGTGGTCCATATTCGCATCACACGTGAGCGCGCCCACAGTGCGCCTGTCCCGGGCGCTCGCGGTGGCCCGCTTCGTCGCACGGCGCGCCCGGTGTCCGTTGCATCGACGCGCGGCCGATCCGGCGGTGGTTCGTCACCGTTCGGCCAGATACGCGTGTCGACACGCTGTACAGGGTTGGCCGACCGACCGTCACTGGTCCAGGCTGATTAGCGCGGGATCGTCCGCGTCGGGACGGTTTGCCGCTTCCTCGTGTCCGGGTGGTGCCCCGGGCGCTCGGGCCGGTTGCCGTACCGGCCCGTCCACCGTCGGAGTCGACGAAAGGGGTGTGTGGTGTCCGAGCCAGGCCCAGATCCCACCGTTCCCCTCCTCGGCCGGCACCGGGCCGGCGGCTACCGCCGGCTGGTCGGCGCGCACCGGGCTCCCGGCTCGGGCGGGCCGTCCCGGGGCTACCTGTTCACGGTGGCACTGCTCGCCGGCACCGCGTCGATGCCGGTCCTCGCCGCGATCAGCACCGGCTCCGCCACCGTCGGCAGCACGGCCCTGCCGGACGGCAGCACCCCGTTCCTCCCGACGCCCTCGGTCGGCCCCGTGGTGATCCCGGTGCCGGCGACGGGTCGGCCGCCGGCAGTCCCGTCGACCCCGTCCCCCGCCGTCGTCGACCCGGGCGACTGGCGGACCGTCGTGCCCTTCCCGGGTACGCCGATCGTCGCGGCGCCCGCCCCGCCACCGCCGCTCGGCCCGGCGGCGCGTCCGAAGCCCCCGTCCCGGCCCGGCGGCCGACCGGTACCGCCGCCCTCGTCCCCGAAGCCCTCGGCGCCCCCGAGCCCGAAGCCCTCGGCGTCCCCGAGCCCGTCGCCGAAGCCCTCGCCGAGCCCCAGCCCGAGCCCGGCACCCACGCCGACCGGCGAGCCGACGTCGGCGGAGCCGACGAGCACCCTCTCGATACCGCCGCCCGAGCCCAGCGCGTCCCCGGCGCCCAGCGCGTCCCCGGCACCGGACGGCCCGACCGCCAGCGCGACCGTCGACCCCGGCCCGACCGCCAGCGCGACCGTCGACCCCGGCCCGACCACCGGCGATCCCGGCGGGACCGGGCACCGGGACGGCCGGCCGCGGGTACGGTGACGGTCGACGGCAGGTGATCCACGGCGGGGCCCGGCCCCGCCGGAGCGCCGGGGTACGGACGGGAACGGTTCCGGGCGGCGACCCGGGGTGGACGCAGAGGCGGGGCGCTGAGCGGGACGGGCGGTTCGGACGCGGAACCCCACAGCCGTCCGGCCGCCGCGCCACCACCCGGCCGGACCCTCCGGCTCGCCCGGTTCGTGACCGAGCTGACCGCGCCCGCGGTGCTGGTCTCGGCGCTGACGCTGGCGGTCGGCTGGCACAGCGCCCAGGGCGCGCACGGGCTGGCCTGGGGACTGCTGGCCACGCTCTTCGTCAGCGGGATCCCGTTCGCGTACATCCTCGGCGGGGTGCGTCGCGGCCGGCTGACCGACCATCACGTGGGGATCCGCGAGCAGCGCCGCGTCCCGCTGCTGTTCGGGCTCTGCTCGGTCGCCGCCGGGCTGGCCCTGCTCGCCGTGCTCGGCGCGCCGCGACCGGTGCTGGCCCTGGCCGCCGCCGGGCTCGTCGGTCTGGTGGTCGCCGTGACGGTGAGCCACTGGTGGAAGATGTCGATCCACTCGGCGGTGGCCGCCGGCACGGTGGTCGTGCTGGTGCTCACGTTCGGGGCCGGGTCGCTGGCGACGGCGCCACTGCTCGTGCTGGTCGGTTGGTCCCGGGTCCGCCTGCGCGACCACACCGTGCCCCAGGTGGTCGCGGGACTGGCCCTGGGCGCCCTGGTATCCGCCCTCGTCTTCGCCCCCCTCCGCTAACCCACCCCACCCCACCCCACCCCTCCCGCCCCCTCCGTCGCCGCGCGGGCGGACGACGCCCCGGCGCTCACGTGCGCCCCCCGGCCAAGGCCGTCGATCATGCAGTTGTGGCGCCCCGCAAAAGCCGCGTAATGCAGCTTTTCGCCCACCACAACTGCATGATCGACGCGCGCGGGGGAGGGAGGGAGGGGTGGGGTGGGTGCGGGTGGCGTTAGGCGGGGTCGTCCGTGAGGCGGTGGCGGTTGGCCTCGATCCAGGCGTCGAGGGCGGCCGGGTCGTCGGGGTCGACGCCGTCGGCCATCAGCTGTGCGACGGCGGCTGTGGCGGGGCTGCGGCGCTCGCCCGTGCTGTAGAGGCGGGCGAACTCCGGCACCATCTCCTCGACGGCCGTGTCGATCTGCGTCGCCGCCTGCTCGGGCAGCCCGCGCTTACGGGCGGCGTAGCCGGCCCAGGCGCGCAGCACCCGGGGCAGCAGCGCGGCGTCGTCCATGTCCAGCACCGCGCGCCGGTGCACCCAGTCGAGCAGGAACAGCCCGGCGACGGTGGGGCTCCACCGCAGCGGGTCGGCGTCCGGGAAGCTGGCCGCGTGGTCCAGCAGCAGGCTGAGGCAGAAGTGCAGCGAGGCCAGCTCCGCCCCGTCGATGGTGTCCAGGCCGAAGCGGGCCGCCTCGGGCGAGGCGAGGAACCGGCGGACCAGGTCCGTACGCTCGGCGGCGGAGAGCGGTTCGGGGGCGGGTGCGGGGGCCGCCCCGGCCGCCTGTGGCAGCCGTGCCAGCCGGGCGCCGAGCAGGGCGCGGTCGGTGGCGAGCGAGCCCTCCCCGGGCAACTCGGTCAGGCCGTCGGTGATCGCGAGGTGACGGGTCACCTCGGCGCGCATCCGGGCCGGCTCCTCGTCGCGGAACCAGGTCAGCTCGTCCCCGGCACACATCTGCCGGACCTGGTCGAGGATGCGGTCGGGCGGCCCGCCGACGAAGACGTCCTTGGTGATGCCGATGTTGTGGTCGAGCAGCGTCACCACGGCGTGCGCCGAACCGCCGGCCGGGTCGTCGTAGGCGAAGGTCGCCAGGTAGGAGGTCTGGTCGCCGTACACGTCGCCGTAGGACCAGCAGCCGGTCAGGTGCACACGGCCGAGCTGGCTGGCCCAGGCGGGGGTGGCGGCACCCGGACGGACCCGGTCGGTGCCCTCGGCGTCGGGCACCAGCGCGGCGAACACGGAACGGATGGTCGTCGCCGCGGCCGAGCGGCGGCGGGAGGTGGCGGCCAGGAAGCCGGCCACGAAGTCCCGGACGGCGGCGTCACGTTCGGTCTCCGCGACCGAGTAGACGCTGCCGAGCAGGGCCGCGCCGAGCATCTCCGCGTCGAGGGCGTTGTCCAGCTTGGCCACGTCGCGGGCGGCGTGCAGCACCGCGTCGTACGGGGTCTGAGGCGTTCCCATCCACCGACCCTACGCCGCCGCCCGCCCCGGGACGGTACGAGCGACCCGAGCGTCCGGCCCGCGTCGCGCCGCCACGCCGCCGACCTGCGGTTGTCGTGGGACGGGATTTTCGGCTCAGCGGCCGGCGGCCTCCCCGAGGGCCGTACGGGCCTCGGCGTAGGAGGCGAGCACCGTCCGCACGGGGGCCAGCACGTGCTCCTCACCGACCGTCGCCACCGCGTCCGTGAGGTGCCGCTCGGCCCGGCGACGGGCGCGGCGGGCCGCCCAGCGGACGATCGGCCTGGTCAGGGCGGCCACCAGCAGCCCGGCGAGCAGGCCGCCGAGGAGCAGCAGGGTGGGCAGCGGCACCTCGCCGACCATCGGGTGCTCCAGCGCCGGCAGGCCCAGTGCGCGCAGTGCGTAGCCGAGCGCCAGCCAGCCCAACCCGGCCAGCGCCGCCAGGGTCACCAGCCACTGGAGGCCGCCGACGAACCGCCACCAGAGCGGTCGCCGGTCCATGCCCAGGTCCGTGTTGGCCACCGCGCGGTCCAGCGCGTCCGGCAGGTCGGCGAGGCGGGAGCGGGCGGCGGCGGTCACCGCGGCCGGCCAGGCGGCGGGCAGGTCCGCCCCGGTCCGGTCGGCCACCGACCGGATCGCCAGCCCGAGCGCCGCGCGCTGCGCTGCGGTGGGGTCGGGCACCGAGGTCGCGGCGACGAGGCTCTCCGCCGGTTCGTCGCGCCCGGCGGCCGGGCCGGGCAGGTGCAGCCGGCGCAGCGGGTCGGGCCGCAGCCGCCGCCAGCCCCGGACCAGCGGCCAGCCGGTGGTGGCGGCACCCCGGTGCCGGTACGCCTGCTCGACCGCCTCGGCGACCGCCGGCACCCCGGCGGCGCCGGCGAGCGCCCGGTGCAGCGCGCTGACGGCGGCGTCGTCGGGTCCACCGGCCGGCGAGGCGCCGCCGACCAGCTCTTCGAGCCCGGCCACCACCGCGTCCACGTCGCCCTGGAGCCGCCGCAGCGCGGCCTGCCGCTCGGCCACCGTGCGTTCGAGCGCCTCCCGCAGCCCGACCATGCCCGCCGGGTCGACGGCGGTGGTCGCCAGCAGCGGTACGCCCTCCAGGCCGTCGGAGTCGAGCAGCCGGCGCAGGTCGGCCAGCACCCGGGGCAGCTCGGCCGGTGGCAGCCGGTCGGCCTGGTTGAGCACGACCAGGGTGACGTCCCGGTGCCGGTGGAACTCGCGCAGGTAGTTGGTGTGGATGACGCGGTCGGCGTACTTCTGCGGGTCGACCACCCACACCACGAGGTCGACCAGGCCGAGCAGCCGGTCCACCTCCAGCCGGTGCGACCGCTGCACCGAGTCGAAGTCGGGCAGGTCGAGCAGGATCAGCCCGTGCAGGGCGGACTCGTCATCGCCGTCCAGCACGCTCTCCCGGACGAACCGGTGCCGGGGCAGCACGCCCACCCAGTCGAGCAGGCGGTTGCCGCCGTCGAGCGGCCCCCAGACGCAGGCGTGCGCGACGCCGGTGGTGGGGCGGCGCACCCCGACCGTGGAGAGTTCCATCCGGGCGAGCGCGTTGAACAGGCTGGACTTGCCGCTGCCGGTCGCGCCGGCGAGGGCCACCACGGTGTGGTCGCGGGAGAGCGCCAGCCGGGTGCCGGCCCGCTCGACGAGGGTGTGCGCCGACACGAGCCGCGCGTCCGGCAGGTGGCCGTCGACGACCGTGAGGAACCGGCGTACGGCGTCGAGGCGGGCGACGAGCGCGTCGGCGTCCACCCGCTGGTCACCGCGGAACGCCTCGCGCATCCGCCCGACGATGTTGGTCATGACCCTCCGTCCCCGGTGCCGGGCGGGCCCGCGACGGCCGCGCCGGAGAGGTCGCTGCGGTTGCGGGCGATCTCCACCCGGTTGGCGGCGCCGCGCAGGGCCTCCGCGGTGTCCGCGGCGGGCCGCGCCTGCGCCGTCCGGTCCAGGTAGCGGGCGGCCTCGTCGTCGAGCAGGGCCCGCACCCGGTCCAGCAGGTCGGCCCGGGCCTTGGCGGCCAGCGTACGCACGGCCTGGTCGCCGAAGATCGCCTGGAGCACGGTCTGCGCGGCGACGGTCGTGCCGGCCCCGGTGGCCACCTCCAGCCCGGTGGGGATGAACGCCGTCGAGGCGAACACCGCGATCATGACGGCGAGCCCGGTGGCGTTCACCGCGTACGCGGCCGTCCGGGCCACGAAGCGGCGGTCGCCGCCCTCGGCGCGGACCAGCTCCAGCACGCCCCGCTGCCACTCCCGGACCAGCCGCTCGGCCCGTTCGGGCAGGTCGGCGGAGGGGTGGGCCAGCTCCGGTTCGAGCAGCGCCGCCCCGGCGGGATGGGCCTTCCACCCGGTGTACGCGTTCTCGGCCGCCTCGGCGGCGACGCCCCGCAGCAGGGTCACCAGCTGGGACTCGATCGCGTCCCGCAGCTCGGACGCGGGCGCGGGCCGGCCGGTGACCGCCGCCACCACCCGGTCGCGGAGCCGCCCGATGCGGGCCTCCATGGTGCGGAAGAACTCGCCGGTGCCGACGAACTCCTGCCAGCGGGCCAGCACCTCGCCGCGGAGCAGCCGGCCGTCCTTCAGCCCCTGCCCGACGGTCCGGTACGCCCCCCGGTACGCGGCCAGCACCCGCTCGTCGAGCGCGTCGGCGGTGGTGATCTGCTCCTCGGCGGCGTCGGCGAGCCCCTCGACCGCCGGGTGCAGCGCGGCGAGCGCGCCGTCCAGGGTCTGCCGGACCACGGCGGCGCGGGCGTCGGCGTCGGCGGCCAGCCGGGCGAACCAGGCGGCGAGCGGCGCGGTGACCCGCTCGGGCAGCAGGCCCTGCCCGTCGACCCAGGTCTCCGGCAGCACGAAGAGCGGGGCCGCCCCCAGCTCCTGCGCGGCGAGCATCTCCGACAGGTGGGCGGCGATCTCGTCGGCCGCCTCCGGAGGCACCCGGTCCAGCACCATGGCGATGACCGCGCCCCGGGCCCGGGCGCTGCGCAGCAGCTCCCAGGGGACGGCGTCGGCGTAGCGGGCGGCGGTGGTGACGAAGAGCCAGAGGTCGGCGGCGGCCAGGAGCTGACCGGCCAGGGCCCGGTTGGCGTCGACGACCGAGTCGATGTCGGGGGCGTCGAGGAAGGCCAGCCCGGCGGGCAGGGCCGGGGCGGTCACCAGTTGCAGGGTGCGCGGGTCCTCGCTGGGCTCGGTGGTGCGGGTGAGGCCGGGCAGCAGCTCGCCCTGGCGGAACCAGCCCGAGTCGGCCGGGTTGCAGACCAGCACCGGGGAGCGGGTGGTCGGGCGGAGCACCCCGGCGGCGCTCACCCGCGCCTGCACGAGGCTGTTGACCAGCGTGGACTTGCCCGCGCCGGTGGACCCGCCGACCACCACGAGCAGCGGCGCGTCGAGCCGGCGCAGCCGGGGCAGCAGGTAGTCGTCGAGCTGGTCGGTGAGGCTCCCACCGGCGCGCCGGGCAGGCTCGGCGGAGGGCAGCGCGAGCGGGAACCGGGCCGCCCCGATCGCGGCGCGCAGGCCGGCCAGTGTGGCGGGCAGGCTGTCGTCCCCGGTGGTGGCGGGCCGGTCCTCCCCGGCGTCCGTGGGGCCGGTGCGGGCTGCGACGGTGGGCGTGCCGGCCGGGGTGGCGGGATCGCCGTGCGTCGTCACCGCTAAAGCGTGCCCGACCGACGCAAGGGAAGACAACCGATCGGTACGAACCTGGGGTTGCGTCGGGTCGACTCAACCCCGACTTGACGATTTCGCGGGGCGTGGCACTATTGAGTCAAGTTCACTCAACTTGTGGTGGGGTCGCTGCGGGCGACGCCCGCCGGGCAGCTTGACGGGCGTCGCCCGTCACCTGCCCACAACGTGATGAAGCGAGGAAGCGAAGATGGCACGTGCGGTCGGTATCGACCTGGGCACGACGAACTCCTGCGTCAGCGTTCTGGAGGGCGGTGAGCCCACCGTCATCGCCAACGCTGAAGGCTCGCGGACGACCCCGTCGATCGTCGCGTTCGCCCGCAACGGCGAGGTGCTCGTCGGTGAGGTCGCCAAGCGCCAGGCGGTGACGAACCCGGACCGGACCATCCGCTCGGTCAAGCGGGAGATCGGCACCAACTGGTCCGTCGACATCGACGGCAAGAAGTACACCCCGCAGGAGATCTCGGCCCGCACGCTGATGAAGCTCAAGCGGGACGCCGAGGCGTACCTGGGCGAGCAGATCACCGACGCGGTGATCACCGTCCCGGCCTACTTCAACGACGGCCAGCGCCAGTCCACCAAGGAGGCCGGCGAGATCGCCGGCTTCAACGTGCTGCGGATCGTGAACGAGCCGACCGCGGCGGCCCTGGCGTACGGGCTGGACAAGGGCTCCAAGGAGCAGACCGTCCTGGTCTTCGACCTCGGCGGCGGCACCTTCGACGTGTCGCTGCTCGAGCTGGCCGAGGGCGTCGTCGAGGTCAAGTCGACCAGCGGTGACAACAACCTCGGTGGCGACGACTGGGACCAGCGGATCATCGACCACCTGGTGAAGACCTTCCGGGGCGAGCACGGCATCGACCTGGGCCAGGACAAGATGGCCCTCCAGCGGCTCCGCGAGGCGGCTGAGAAGGCCAAGATCGAGCTGTCCGCCGCCACCACCACCAACATCAACCTGCCGTACATCACGGCCGGCGCGGCGGGCCCGCTGCACCTGGACGTGACCCTCAGCCGGGCCGAGTTCCAGCGGATGACGCAGGACCTGCTGGACCGCTGCAAGGGCCCGTTCGAGCAGGCCGTGAAGGACGCCGGCATCAAGGTCTCCGACGTCGAGCACGTCATCATGGTCGGCGGCTCGACCCGGATGCCGGCCGTGACCGACCTGGTCAAGCAGCTCACGGGCAAGGAGCCCAACAAGGGCGTCAACCCGGACGAGGTCGTCGCCGTCGGCGCCGCCCTTCAGGCCGGCGTGCTCAAGGGCGAGGTCAAGGACGTCCTGCTGCTCGACGTGACCCCGCTGAGCCTGGGCATCGAGACCAAGGGCGGCATCTTCACCAAGCTGATCGAGCGCAACACCACCATCCCGACCAAGCGCTCCGAGGTCTTCACCACGGCGGACGACAACCAGCCGTCGGTGCTGATCCAGGTGTTCCAGGGTGAGCGGGAGATCGCGGCCTACAACAAGAAGCTCGGCACCTTCGAGCTGACCGGCCTCCCGCCGGCGCCGCGCGGCGTGCCGCAGATCGAGGTCACCTTCGACATCGACGCCAACGGCATCGTCAACGTCCACGCCAAGGACCTCGGCACCGGCAAGGAACAGAAGATGACGATCACCGGCGGCTCCTCGCTGCCGAAGGACGACATCGAGCGCATGCGCCGCGACGCCGAGGAGCACGCCGAGGACGACAAGCGTCGCCGCGAGGAGGCCGAGACCCGCAACCTGGCCGAGGCGCTCCAGTGGCAGACCGAGAAGTTCCTGGCCGAGAGCGGCGACAAGCTGCCGGCGGAGTCCCGTGACAAGATCAACGAGGCGCTCGGCGACCTGCGCGGCGCGCTCGGCGGCCAGGACATCGAGAAGATCAAGTCGGCCCACGAGCGGCTGGCGCAGGTCTCCCAGGAGGCCGGCTCGCTGCTCTACGCCCAGCAGGGCGAGCAGCCGGGCGAGGCCGGTCCGGGCGCGGCGGGTGCCGCGGGCGCCGGGGCGACCGGCGGTACGCAGGCCGGCGGGCCCGCCGGCGGCGCGGACGACGTGGTCGACGCGGAGATCGTGGACGAGGACAAGGACAAGAAGTGACGGTTCGTCCCGGACACGGAACCACGGCAGAGGGATGAGGTAGCCCCATGACGGAGAAGCCACGAGCCGCCGACCCGGGTGCGACCGGGTCGACGCCGGGTGGCTCCGCGCCCGCCGAGCAGGCCGGCGACGGGCCGCGGGTCGTCATCCGTGACAACCGCAAGATCAGCGAGACGTCCGAGCCGGCCGCCGCCGACGCCGGTTCGGACGCCCCCGCCGAGGGCCTGGTCGAGGAGTCCGAGGTCGTCGTCGACGAGATCGAGGTCGAGGCGGCCGAGGTGACCGGCCCGCCCGTGGTGGACGCCCCGGCGCAGCCGGTCGACGGCGGCCCGACCGCGCTCGGCGCCGAACTCGAGGCGCTGCGCAAGGACCTCGACGAGCGGACCCGGGACCTCCAGCGGGTGACGGCGGAGTACGCCAACTACCGCAAGCGGGTGGACCGGGACAAGGGCCTGGTCACCGAGCAGGCGACCGGCGCGGTGCTCGCCGCGCTGCTGCCGATCCTCGACGACCTGGACCGGGCCCGCGAGCACGGCGACCTGGTCGGGCCGTTCGGCACCGTCGCCGAACAGCTCACCACGGCGCTCGGCAAGTTCGGGCTCACCCCGTTCGGCGAGCAGGGCGACCCGTTCGACCCGACCCGGCACGAGGCGGTCGCCCACCAGACCTCGGCCGACGTCACCGAGCCCACCTGCGTACAGGTGATGCGTCGGGGCTACCAGGTCGGTGAGCGGCTGTTGCGGCCCGCGATGGTCGCGGTCGCCGACCCGGAGTAGTGCGGAACGACGACCGGACCGTCCCGCCCGCCCGCAGAGGGCCGGCGGGACGGTCGGTCCCCAGCTAGGGAAGGGGGTGGACCGGTGAGTTCCAAGGACTGGATCGAGAAGGACTTCTACGCCGTGCTGGGCGTGGACAAGGCCGCCACCGCCGACGACGTCAAGAAGGCGTACCGGAAACTGGCCCGGGATTCGCACCCGGACCACAACCCCGGCGACCCGAAGGCCGAGGAGCGTTTCAAGGCCGCCTCCGAGGCGTACGCCGTCCTCGGCGACGACGCCAAGCGGCGGGAGTACGACGAACTGCGGTCGCTGTTCGGCTCGGGGGCGTTCCGGCGCGGGGCCCGTGGGGCCGGCCAGCCCGGCGGCGTGCCGTTCGACGTCTCCGACCTGTTCGGGGGCGCCGCGGCCGGGGGCGGTGACCGCCGCTTCGGCGGGGCCGGCTTCCAGGACCTGTTCAGCTCGATCTTCTCGGGCGGCGGTGCCGGCGGTCCCGCCGGCGGGGCGGCGGCCCGTGGCCCGGCCCGGGGGCGGGACGTCGAGGCCGAGGTGGCCCTCGACTTCGACGACGCCGTACGCGGGGTGACGCTCCCGCTGACGCTGCGCGCCCCCGGGGTGTGCGACACCTGCCACGGCAACGGGGCCAAGCCCGGCACCCAGCCGCGCACCTGCCCGGTGTGCCACGGGGCCGGGGTGAGCAACCGCAACCAGGGGTCGTTCAGCTTCTCCGAGCCGTGCCGCAACTGCCAGGGCGTGGGCACGGTCGTGGACGAGAAGTGCCCCGAGTGCCAGGGCACCGGCGGGGTCACCAAGACCCGCACGCTGAACGTCCGCTTCCCGGCGGGCGTGGCCGACGGCCAGAAGATCCGGCTGGCCGGGCGGGGCGAGCCCGGCGCGCGAGGTGGCCCGGCGGGCGACCTCTTCGTACACGTGAAGGTGCGGCCGGACGAACTGTTCGGGCGTACCGGCGACGACCTCACGCTGACGGTGCCGGTCACGTTCGCGGAGGCCGTGCTCGGCACGGACCTGCGGGTGCCCACCCTCGACGGCACGGTGACCCTGCGGGTGCCACCGGGCACGCCGAGCGGCCGGATCCTGCGGGCGCGTGGCAAGGGGGTGGTCCGCCGTGACGGTCAGGCGGGCGACCTGCTGGTGACCCTGGACGTGGTGGTACCCGCGAAGGTGTCCGACGAGGCGCGAGCGGCGTTGGAGGACTTCGCCGCGCAGACCCCGCCGGCCGCCCGGGAACATCTCGAGGCGCGGGTACGTCGATTCAGTTGACCCGGTGTTCAGTCGGCTCGGTGGAGTGCACGCGGAGGTGAGCGGGATGTCGGACGAGTTCGTCGGCTCGGGTGACCCTGCCTACGAGGCCAAGGTGCTGATGATCTCGGTGGCGGCGCGGATGGCGGGGATGCACCCGCAGACCCTGCGCCAGTACGACCGGTTGGGCCTGGTCCAGCCGGGACGTGCCGCCGGCGGTGGGCGCCGCTACAGCGTCCGCGACGTGGTGCTGCTGCGCGAGGTGCAGCGGCTCAGCCAGGACGACGGGATCAACCTGGCCGGGGTCAAGCGGATCATCGGGCTGGAGCGGCTGCTGGAGCAGGCGCAGCAGCGGGTGGCCCGGCTGGAGGCGGAGCTGGACGCCGCGTACCGGCGGATCGCCGAACTGGAGGCGCTGGCCCGCTTCCCGGGCAGCGATCTCGTGCCGACCAACCGCACCTCCACCGCGCTGGTGGTCTGGCGTCCCCGCCGGGGCCCCGAGCGCTGACGACACCTCCCGCGCCCGGCCGCTCTCCTGCGGCCGGGCGCGGTCGTCTTTCCGCTCCCCGGCCGGTGGCCCTCGGCGGGCCAGGTGCGGTCGTCCTTCCGTTCGCGCTCGACTGCCCGGCGGCGGGCGTGGTCGCCACTGCCGGTCCTGCCGGTCCGCCGCGCCCGAACGTGGCTACCCTTCCGGCCCCGGCCCCGGGTGTGCCGCCGTCGGTCGCTGCCGCTGCCGCTGCCGCTGCCGCTGTCGCCGGTCGCCGCACCGCCTGCGTCGCTGGCGGGCAGGCCTTTCCGGCGCGTCGCGTCCGGCATACCGCCGAACACCGCTCCGCCTGAGCCACGGGTGGAACACCAGGGGTGTCTCCGCCTCCGGATGACACCCGTGGCGTTCCACCCGTCGCGGTTGCCGGTTTGCCGGCGGGGGAGGCACCGGATCCGCTAACCTGCGAATCAGGTCCAACCCGCTCAATCCGGACTCCAATGGCAGGGGGAGCCATGACGGAAGCCGCGAGGAAGGTTGCCCAGCAGGCGGAGGAACGGCTCGAGAAGGTGGCGAAGAACGTCCGGGAGAGTTTCGACCGGGTCACCGAGGGCAGCTTCACCGACAAGGTCAAGAACGGCGCGTTCGCCGACCGGGCCGACCACGGCACCGAGCAGGGACGCGACGAGGCGAGACGCCGCGAAAAGGGCGGATCGGAGCACTGACGTTCCGCCGACGTGCGGGCCGGGACCCACGGGGGGTCCCGGCCCGCACGTTGTCGGGGGTGCGGGCCGGGACGCCCGTGGGCTCCGTGCGGGGGTCGCGGCCCGCAGGTCGTCGGGGGGTGCGGGCCGGGACGCCCGTGGGCTCCGTGCGGGGGTCCCGGCCCGCACGTTGTCGGGGGTGCGGGCCGGGACGCCCGTGGGCTCCGTGCGGGGGTCGCGGCCCGCAGGTCGTCGGGGGTGCGGGCCGGGACGCCCGTGGGCTCCGTGCGGGGGTCGCGGCCCGTTCGTCGCCGGAGAGTGCCTGCGTCGCTCAGGCGATGCGGCGGTTCTCCCGGACCAGGCCGCCCTCGCACCAGTCCCGGTAGACGAAGAGTTCCGGGCGGGCCACCAGCACCCGGCTGTTGTACGCCCAGGTGCGCATCAGGTCGTCGCCGTCGCGCTCAGCCTGCTCCACGAGCTTGCGGAAGCGCCGCTTCGGGTGGGCGCGGAAGTTCGTCCGGATGCCGTCGGCGGCGTAGATGTAGAGGCAGTGCAGCGCGAACCGGCGCGCCGGGCAGGCCGGGTCCATCGCCAGGCCGAAGAGCACCGCCACCAGCCGGTCGCCGGAGACCAGCAGGTCCCAGTCCGGCGGCATCGAGGTCAGCGGTACGGAGTCCGGCTGGTAGGCCCACGCCCGCAACTCGGCGGGGGTCGGGTCGACGGGGTTGGCGAAGCCGTGGAACGTCGACTCCTGCACGCTCACCGGCCAACCTTCCGCTCTGAGCCCGCGCGGACGTCGGCCACCCGCGAGCTCTGGCTGCTGGGGCGAAACGGTAACCCGGAGCGCTGATCGGCGGTAGACCCCGCGCGGAGCAATTCGACATCCGTTGGCCGAGGGCCGACCCGACCGTACGGTCGATGCGGCCCTCGGCCGACGTCGATCAGTCCGCCACAGGTGCCGGCTGGGCCCGCTGCGCGGCGCCGCGCTGCCGCAGCCAGCGCTTGAACCACGCGAAGTCGGGCAGCCGCGCCAGCATCGGCCCGGTCACCACGGTGATCAGCACGTACGCCGTCGCGAGCGCCGCCAGTTTCGGTTCGACGCTGCCGGCTGCCACCGCGAGGCCCGCGATGACGATGGAGAACTCGCCCCGTGGCACGAGGGCCAGGCCGGCGCGCCATCGACCGGGTTCGGCGATGCCGACCCGGCGGGCCGCCAGGTAGCCGGTGAGGGTCTTCGTCGCCATGGTGACGATGGCCAGCGCGAGCGCGGGCAGCAGCACCGGCGGGATGTCCCGGGGATCGGTGACCAGGCCGAAGAAGACGAAGAAGACCGCCGCGAAGAGGTCACGCAGCGGCGTGAGCAGCTCCGTGGCGTTGTGTGCCACGGGCCCGGAGAGCGCGATGCCGACCAGGAACGCCCCGACCGCCGCCGACACCTGGAGCTTCGCCGCGATGCCGGCCACCAGCAGGGTCATCCCGAGTACGCCGAGCAGCAGCGCCTCCGGGTCCTTCGCCGACATGGCGGTGGAGATCAGGTTGCCGTACCGGATGGCGACCACCAGCACCAGGAGCACGGTGCCGACCGCGACGCCGAGCGCGATGCCGCCGCCGAGCAGGCCGGTGCCCGCCAGCACGGCCGTCAGCAGGGGCAGGTAGAGCGCCATGGCCAGGTCCTCGATCACCAGGACCGAGAGGATCACCGGCGTCTCCCGGTTACCGAGGCGACCGAGGTCGGCGAGCACCTTGGCGATGACACCCGACGAGGAGACCCAGGTGATGCCGGCGAGCACCAGGGCGGCGACCCAGTCCCAGCCGAGCAGCAGTGCGAACGCCGCCCCGGGCAGCGCGTTGAGCAGCCCGTCGATCAGCCCGGCGGGGGCCGCGGCGCGCAGGTTGCCGACGAGCTCGTTGGCCGAGTATTCGAGGCCGAGCATCACCAGCAGCAGGATCACGCCGATTTCGGCGCCGACCGCGAAGAACTCCTCGCTGGCGGCGAGGGGGAGCAGGCCGCCATGCCCGAAGGCGAGCCCGGCGAGCAGGTAGAGAGGGATGGGCGAGAGGCCGATCCGGCGGCTCAGCCGGCCCAGCAGGCCGAGCAGGAACAGCAGCGCACCGACTTCGATGAGCAGTGTTGTCGTGTGGTGCATCCGCGCCTCAGCCGTCCGGGTCGCTGTCGGCGAGGATGGCTGTCACGCCGTCGAGGCCCTGGCGGGTCCCGACGACGACCACCACGTCACCGGCCGCGAAGCGGAAGGACGGGTCCGGCGAGGCGATCACCTCGCCGTGGCGCAGCACCGCGACGATCGAGGCGCTCGTACGGGAGCGTGCCTGCGTGTCGCCGAGCTTCCGGTTGACGTACTTCGACCCGGCCGGAATGGCGATCTGCTCGGTGAGCAGCCCGGCGGCCTGGTCGCGCAGCCCGGAGAGCTGGCCCAGCATCAGGGACGCCCCGAGGATGTCTGCGAGCGCCTCCGCCTCGTCGTCGGTCAGCGGTATGTCGTGCTGACATGAGTCGGGATCGTCCGGGTCGTACAGGACGAGGTCACGGCGGCCATTGCGGTGGGAGACGACGCCGAGGCGGCGGCCGGATTCCGTCAGCAGATCGTGACGGACCCCGATGCCAGGCAGGGCGGTCTGTTCGACACGTACGCGCACGCGGTCAGGCTACTCCCCGCCGTCACCTGCGGATCCAGTCAGGACGCCGCCTGTCGCTGAGTGATCTGTCAGCGCTTCTCCGCCACGGATGCGGACGGCTCGCCTCGCCGAGGGCCGGACCCGGGGCCGGGGAGGTCGGCCCCTGCGCGGGACAGGTGTGAGCCAGCTCACGTGGCCAGGGTTGAGCGGAATAGGCTCAACTCTGGTTGTGTCCTTCCCAGTGGACACGCCGATCCGGGGGAGCCCATGAACACGGAACGTCTCACCACCAAGAGCCGCGAGGCCATCACCGGTGCCGTCGCGCTGGCGAACCAGCGCGGCCACGCCACCGTGGAGCCCTGGCACCTGCTGCTGTCACTGCTGGACACCGACGGTTCGACCGCCGCCGGCCTGCTGCGCGCCGTCGGGGCCGACCCCGGCGAGCTGCGCCGGGCGGCCCAGCGCTCGGTCGACAACCTGCCCGCCGCGCGGGGCTCCAGCATCGCCGAGCCGACCCTGGCCCGGGAGTTCGTCAACGCCATCGGGGCCGCCGAGCAGATCGCCCGGCCGCTCGGCGACGAGTACACCTCCACCGAGCACCTGCTCGCCGGCCTGGCCCGGGTGGGCGGCGCGGTGTCGAACGCGCTGAAGTCGGCCGGTGCCACCGAGGAGACGCTCGTCGCCGCCTTCCCGTCCGTACGCGGCGGGGACCGGCGGGTCACCAGCGCCGACCCCGAGCAGACCTACCAGGCCCTGGCCAAGTACGGCGTGGACCTCACCGCCAGCGCCCGCGACGGCAAGATCGACCCGGTCATCGGCCGGGACTCGGAGATCCGCCGGGTGATCCAGGTGCTGTCGCGGCGTACCAAGAACAACCCGGTGCTCATCGGCGAGCCGGGCGTCGGCAAGACCGCCATCGTGGAGGGCCTGGCCCAGCGGATCGTCGCCGGCGACGTGCCCGAGTCGCTGCGGGACAAGAAGCTCGTCTCGCTCGATCTGGGCGCGATGGTCGCCGGCGCGCAGTACCGCGGCCAGTTCGAGGAGCGGCTGAAGTCCGTCCTGGAGGAGATCAAGAACTCCGACGGGAAGGTCATCACCTTCCTCGACGAGTTGCACACCGTCGTCGGCGCCGGCAAGGGCGAGGGCTCGATGGACGCCGGCAACATGCTCAAGCCGATGCTGGCCCGCGGTGAGCTGCGCATGGTCGGCGCGACCACGCTGGACGAGTACCGCGAGCACATCGAGAAGGACCCGGCCCTCGAGCGCCGCTTCCAGCCGGTGCTGGTGGGCGAGCCGACGATCGAGGACACCATCGGCATCCTGCGCGGGCTGAAGGAGCGCTACGAGGTGCACCACGGCGTACGGATCACCGACGCCGCCCTGGTCGCCGCCGCCTCCCTGTCGGACCGCTACATCACCGACCGGTTCCTGCCGGACAAGGCGATCGACCTGGTCGACGAGTCCGCGTCCCGGCTCCGGATGGAGATCGACTCCCGGCCCGTCGAGGTGGACGAGATCGAGCGGGCGGTACGCCGGCTCGAGATCGAGGAGATGGCGCTGGCCAAGGAGCCGGACGCCGCCTCCGCCGAGCGGCTGGCGCGGCTGCGCAAGGAGCTGGCCGACAAGCGCGAGCAGCTCACCGTCCTGTCGGAGCGCTGGCAGCTGGAGAAGAGCCACATCACCAAGCTCTCCACGGCCAAGGAGGAGCTGGAGCGGCTCGGCGGCGAGGCCGAGCGGGCCGAGCGCGACGGCGAGCTGGAGCGGGCCGCCGAGCTGCGCTACGGCCGGATTCCCGCCCTCAAGGCCGAGCTGAAGCAGGCCGAGGAGGAGCTGTCCCGGCTCCAGGCCGAGGGCGCGATGCTCAAGGAGGAGGTCGGCGCCGACGACATCGCCGCCGTGGTCGCCTCCTGGACCGGCATCCCCGCCGGCCGGCTGCTGGAGGGCGAGACCGCCAAGCTGCTGCGGATGGAGGAGTCGCTCGGCACCCGCGTGGTCGGTCAGGCCGAGGCCGTCGGCTCCGTCTCGGACGCAGTGCGCCGCGCCCGGGCCGGCGTCGCCGACCCCGACCGCCCGACCGGCAGCTTCCTCTTCCTCGGCCCGACCGGCGTCGGCAAGACCGAGCTGGCCAAGGCGCTCGCCGAGTTCCTCTTCGACGACGAGCGGGCCATGGTCCGCATCGACATGAGCGAGTACGGCGAGAAGCACTCCGTCGCCCGGCTCGTCGGCGCCCCGCCCGGCTACGTCGGCTACGAGGAGGGCGGCCAGCTCACCGAGGCGGTGCGCCGCCGGCCGTACTCGGTGATCCTGCTCGACGAGGTCGAGAAGGCCCACCCGGACGTCTTCGACATCCTGCTCCAGGTGCTCGACGACGGCCGGCTCACCGACGGGCAGGGCCGTACGGTGGACTTCCGCAACGCGATCCTGATCCTCACCTCCAACCTGGGCTCGTCGGTGATCGGCGACCTGACGCTGGCCGAGGAGCAGCGCCGGGAGGGCGTCCTGGCGGTCGTCCGCGCGCACTTCAAGCCGGAGTTCCTCAACCGCCTCGACGACATCGTGGTCTTCGCCGCGCTGCTCGGGGACGACCTGCGGGCGATCGTCGACATCCAGCTCGACCGGATGCGCAAGCGTCTCGCCGACCGCCGCCTCGGCCTGGAGATCACCGAGCCGGCGCGGGTCTGGCTCGCCGAGCACGGGTACGACCCGATCTACGGCGCCCGCCCGCTGCGCCGCCTGGTCCAGACGGCCATCGGCGACCAACTCGCCAAGGCGCTCCTGTCGGGCCAGATCCGCGACGGCGACACGGTCAGAGTCGACCTGGCGGACACCAAGGACGCCCTAACGATCACCCGGGCCTAACCCCCCACCCACCCCC